>DASVDT010000111.1:0-47380 GCA_036380955.1 Candidatus Limnocylindria bacterium
GAGCTGGACGGCGTGGGACGCATCGGCCACCAGGGTGTCACCGGCGTGAGTGGAGGTGAGCTTGGCGACCGCGGCGATGTCGCCCGGGCCGACCTTGGCCAGGTTCTCGGTGTCCTTGCCCTGGACCGAGAGCAGGTTGCCGACGCGCTCCTCCTCCTTGCGCGAGGCGGTGTAGACGTGGCCGGGGCCCGACAGGGTGCCGGAGACGACGCGGAAGTAGGTGAGCCTGCCCACGAACGGGTCGGCCGCCGCCTTGAAGACCTGCGCCACGAACGGTCCGTTCGGATCGGGCGTGATCTCGGTGCCGTCCACCGTCGTTCGGCTGCCGACCTCGGCGGGGGAGGGGACGTGCTTGACGATCATGTCGAGCAGCTCGCGGACGCCGACGTTCTGGAGCGCGGACCCGACGAAGACCGGCACCACCGACCCCTCGCGCGTGCCCTTGTGCAGCGCCGCCTCGATCTCGTCGTCGCTGAAGGCCTCGCCTTCGAGGTACTTCATCATCAGCTCATCGCTCGCCTCCGCGGCGGCCTCGACCAGCGCATCGCGACGCGAGTGCTCGATACCCGCCAGGTCGTCGGGGATCGGCACCTCCTTGGGCTTGCCGCCCTCGTAGACGGTGGCGTGCTCCTCGATCACGTCGACGTAGCCCTTGAACGAGTCGGCGGCACCGATGGGAAGGTAGACCGGCGCGATCTTGGGACCGAAGCGCGCCTTCAGCGCGTCGAGGGTGGCGTCGTAGTTCGCGTTCTCACGGTCCATCTTGTTGACGAACACCATCCGCGGCAGCCCGCGGGCGTCGGCCAGCTTCCAGACCTCCTCGGTGCCCACCTCGACGCCGGCGGAGGCGTCGATGACCACGATCGCGGCGTCGACCGCGGCGAGGGCCTCGACCACATCGGCCTGGAAGTCGGCGTAGCCGGGCGTGTCGACGATGGTGATGCGCACGCCATCGTGCTCGACCGAGCCGATGCCCAGGTTGATGCTCTGGCCGCGCTTCTGCTCGTCGGGATCCCAGTCGAGGGTGGTGGTGCCCGCCTCGACCGATCCGAGTCGCGAGATCGCGCCGGCATCGAACAGCATCGCCTCGGCGAGGCTCGTCTTGCCGGCGCCACCGTGGGAGATGAGGGCGACGTTCCGGATCCTGTCGGGGGTGGTCGGCTTCATCGGTGCTCCTTGGGCATGCGGATGCTCAGCATCGCCGAGGCCGATGGAGTCCGCCTCGGGCGGTTCGTATGGCCGGAAGTGGACGGCCATTATAGGGTCGCACCGCTGGTAGAATCGCGCACGACCCAGGCTCAGAACGAGCCGCGACCGACGCGGCAGGAGGATCCATGTCCGGCCACAGCAAGTGGTCCCAGATCAAGCGGCAGAAGGGCGCCAACGACGCGAAGCGCGGCGCGCTCTTCACGAAGCTCGCCCGCGAGATCATCACTGCCGCGCGCCAGGGCGGGGGAGACGTCGACGCCAACTACCGCCTGCGCATGGCCGTCGACAAGGCCAAGGCCAACTCGATGCCGGCCGAGAACATCAAGCGCGCCATCGAACGCGCGACCGGCGCTGGAGCCGATGCCGAGCAGTACGAGGAGATCACGTACGAGGGCATCGGCCCGGCCAACGTGGCCTTGATCGTCGCCGCCATGACGGACAACCGGAATCGCACCGCATCGGACATCCGCAGCGCCTTCAACAAGGCCGGCGGCACCCTTTCGACCGTGGCCTGGCAGTTCGAGCAGCAGGGCATCATCAGCATTCCGCTCAACGGCCGCGACCCGGACGAGATCACCCTGGCGGCCATCGATGCCGGCGCCAGCGACGTCAGTTCGCCGGATGCCGGCGCGATCGTGGTCACCACGCAGCCGAACGAGCTCGAAACGGTGCGACGTGCCCTCGCCGATGCCGGCTACGAGGCCGATTCGGCCGAGCTGTCGATGGAGCCGACGACGCTGGTCGAGATCAGCGACGAGAAGACGGCGCGCCAGGTGCTCGAGTTCGTCGAGCGGCTCGAGGATCTCGACGACGTCCAGAACGTCTACGCCAACTTCGACATCCCCGCCGACCTGATGGAGCAGCTCGAGGCGTCGGTCGCCTGATCGTCAGCCGGCCGCGCGTCGCTTCCGAGGAGAAGCGGGCGACCTCGACGCCGCGGACGGACCGGGCGCGGCGCCGAGGTACCCGCTCAGCAATGCACCGACATCGGGGACGGTCTCCTGCCGAAGCCGGTAGCGCTTCGAGCCGACGCCGACGGAGATGAGCCCCGCCGAGCGCAGCACGATCATGTGGTGGTGCATGGTGGTCTTGGCGACGCCGAACATGTCGGCCAGCTCCATGAGCGTCTTCTCGCCGTCCGCGAGCGCGCGCAGGATGCGCAGCCGCTTCTCGTCCCCGAGGGCCTTGGACAGCCGCACCAGGCGCAGCGGGGGAGCATCGCTGTCGGCCGAGACGCTCTCGTCGGCCACGGGATAGACGATGATCAGCGCCTCGCCGAACTCGTAGTACGTCACCAGCGGGCGGTTGACGAAGCTCGGGACCATGACGACGCGATCGATGCCGGGGCGCGGGGCGAACTCGACGCCGTTCGTGGCCGTCGTGATGAAGCGGTCGATCGGCAGCTCACGGATGACCGCCCGCTTGGCATCGGCGTCGCGCTCGACGATCGGCATGATCGTGAGCGATTCGGACTTCCAGACGCGCTCGTACCAGCCCTGCAGCGTGTCGATGAGGTCGGCCTTGAAAGCCTCGCCGTCGACCTCGAGCACCCGCTCGAGGTAGCTGGCCCACATCTCCCACTCGGGATACGACGTGCGCAGGAACTCACGCCGTGCCTCCGGATCGCCGCCGATGGCCGCTCGGATCACGGTCGGCGGCGTCATCCGCCGCACCTCACGGGAGTAGAACTGGACCAGGTGCAGGCGAATCTCGTCGGCGTCGGTCTCGCGCAGGTGCTCCAGGAATGCCGGCACGTCGCGCGGCGCAGGCGTGTCGTGGACGAGGCCGATCATGTGGATGAACGTGTCGGTGTCGCCGAGGGAGACCTCCTCGACGCGCTTCCAGAGCTCGTCGCCGGCGCGCGCCTTCATCTCCGCGACCCACTCGGCGCCGACCTCGTACGTGTCGGATCCCTCGTGGCCCATGGTCACGACGATCGATTGAAGCAGCTCGTAGGCGGGGGACGGCTCGATGCTGACGATCGGGGGTCGGTTGGGACGACGGGTGGGGGACACGGTGGTGACCTCAGACGCCCTGATAGGCCGAGGGGCGAGCAGGTCGCTCGACCCGCTCGCCACTCAAGCTGATGCCGGCCGCGATCAATGCGTGGCCGATGCGAACGCGCAGCGTGGCCGGGGACTGGGCCCGGGCCGGCCGCGGCGTCATCCGCAGGCGCTCCTGGCGTTCCCGGATGAGGTCGTCCAGGACGCCGGGGTTCGGCATGTTTACCATCGTTCAATCACCGTCCCTTCGTCCGACCTTGTCCTTGCGCGTTCGAGTTGAATCGAACTCGGCGCATCATACGACTTGCGTCGTACGGATGTCAAGCACTTCGTACGACGATTCTCGGACGATCGTCCCGACGCTCGAGTGGCGGCTACCATGGCCGCGTGATCACGCTTGGCATCGATCCCGGAACCGCCATCTGTGGATTCGGCGTCGTTGCCCTCGAGGACGGCCGCCTGCGGCTCGTGGACGCCGGCTGCATCCGGACGGAGTCGGACGAGACGGACGCGAACCGGCTCAGGCAGCTGCACCAGGCGCTTCGCCAGTTGCTCGGCGAACACCATCCCGAGCGGGTCGGCGTGGAGCGCCTCTTCTTCCAGCGGAACGTGCAGACCGCCATGGCCGTCGGGCAGGCGCGCGGGGTCGCGCTCCTGGTGGCGGCCGAGGCTGACGTCGTCATCGACGAGCCAACCCCGAACGAGGTGAAGCAGGCGGTGTGCGGAAATGGCGCGGCCGAGAAGCGGCAGGTGGCCGCGATGGTCGAGCGGCTGCTCGGCGTCTCGCTCGCCGGCGTCCCGGATGACGCGACCGATGCGCTCGCCATCGCCATCGGCACCGCCTACCGGGCGGCGGCCGAGCCGAAGGCCGTGGCGCGATGATCGGCTCGGTGCGCGGCGCCGTCACCCACGTCGGGCTGGACTTCGCACTCGTGGAGGTCGGTGGCATCGGGTACCGCATCGTCGCCGGGCCGGCGCTGCTGGCCAGGCTACGGACGGGCACCGAGGCATCGGTCTACACCCACCACCTGGTGCGCGAGGACCAGCAGGCACTCTTCGGCTTCGCGACGACGGAGGAGCTTGCCTTCTTCGAGCTGCTGATGACCGTGTCGCAGGTCGGCCCCCGCCTGGCGCTCGCGATCACCGCGGCGCATCCGGTGACCAAGCTCCAGCTGGCCATCGTGACCGATGACGCGGACGTCTTCACCAGCGTCTCCGGCGTCGGCCGCAAGACCGCGCAGCGCATCATCCTCGAGCTCAAGGAGAAGGTGCACGCCGCCGGCATCGCCGCCGGCAATGCCGCCTCGACCGATTCGGACGTGGTGGCGGCGCTCGAGTCGCTGGGATACACGGCCAGCGAGGCTCGCAAGGCAGCGAGCGCCGTTGCGGGCAGCGGCGGAGAGCTGGATGCTCGAATCAAGGCTGCCCTCCAGGAGCTGGCGCGTTCGCGATGAGCGAGCCGCGTGACTGGTCGGATCCGGAGGTCGCCGAACGCATCCTCCGCTCGTTCACGACCTGGGCCGTCGTTGGGTGCTCGTCGCGTCCGTGGCGCGCCTCGCACGGCGTGTCGCGCTACCTGCTGCGGCAGGGATATCGCGTCATCCCGGTCCATCCCAGTGAGAAGGAGGTCCACGGGCTTCGTGCCTACCCGGATCTGCGCTCCGTGCCGTCCGACGCAGGGCCCATCGAAGTGGTCGACCTGTTCCGCCGCTCCGAGGCGGTGCTCCCGCACGTCTCCGAGGCGATCGAGATCGGGGCGAAGGCGGTCTGGATGCAGCTCGAGGTCTGGGACGAGGACGCGGCGCGCCTGGCCGATGAGGCCGGCCTGCTCGTGGTGATGAACCGCTGCCCGGCCATCGACCATCCCGTCATGATCGGCGCCACGGGAGCGTAGAGAGGCATCAGGGGGAGTAGTCGGCGGCACAGCCGGGTGGCATGATCCCGGTCCCTGCCCCGGGGTGGTCCGGATGCCCGTTCGAGTGATCCCGGCCGGCGTGCTCACCACGCCGCGACTCCGCACCGCCCTGGCGATCGGCTGCGCGGTGTGGCTCGTCCTGACCTGGGCGGGATCGGCCGCTGCGACGACGTCGCTGCTGAATCCCGTGGTCACGCCCAACCCGGCAACGGTCGGAAACGCGGTCACGTTCTCCGTCGACTACGCCAGCGTGCCGCCGCAGCCGAAAGACGCCGACACCGTGGAGGCCGACCTCGTTCGAGCCAGCGATCAGAGCACGATCACCATCCCGCTGGCGCGGCAGGGCGGAAGCCTGCGAGCGGCCACCTGGACGGCCTCCTCGACGGTCCCCACCGGAACGTGGCAGGTCACCTTCCGCGCCACCGACACCGAGGGTGGCGTGACGACGGTCGATAGTGACGGCGCGCTCATCGTGAGCTCGCCTCCGGCAACGCCGACACCCCCGATCGCGTCGACGCCCTTGCCGACGGTCGCGCCAACCCCCGCGCCGACGCCGCAAACTCCGGGCGCGACGCCCGTCGCGTCGCCTCGCCCGACGGCCATGCCACAGCCAGTGCCCACCCCGGGTCGGACCACGCTCGTGAATGCGTCGCCGAGCCCGACAACGATGGCGGGCACCGACAGCTCGGCCACCGCGCCAGCCGGGAGCATCGCTGCGTCAGAGACGCCCGGCGGCTCGCCGCCGAGGCCTCGCCCCTCGGCCGAGGTGGAGCCACGGGCGGCAAAAACGGAGGGCGATACGGGCGGCTCCAGCATCCCGTGGCTCGTGCTCGGTGGTGGCATGGCGACCACCGGCGCGACGATCCTGGTTGCCCAGGCCATCCTCGTGCGGCGGCGACGCCGCTGAGCGGTCATGCAGGGGCATCGGGCGGGCCGAACAGGTCGGCGGCGGCCCTGCGGATCTCGGCGTCGAGTGCGTCGCGACGCTCCGGATCCGCCTCCCAGCGAGCGACGAGGTCGTGGAACTGGGCGTTGGACGAGACCGATGCGATGCGGCGCGCCCCATCGATCGGCTGGCTGACTTCGCCCAGGATGGACGCGGCGGCGTGGAGCGCCAGCAGCTGCCCAGCCTGCGACGCGTCCCAGCCACCGAGCCCGATCTCGGCCATCAGGCGCGCAACCGCGGCTGCGATGTCCGGCTCCATGTTCTCATTGGCCAGCCCGAGCGCCAGCAGTGCAGGGGACTCGACGCCCTCCTCGATGAGGCGATGCGTCGCGCGCACCAGGCCGTCGCGGTCGATCTCGCCGACCATGAAGCGTGAGACCTCGAGCGCGATGGCCTCGCGCAGCTCCTCGCGCAGCGGCCGCGGACCGCGGACGCGGTCCATCCGCTCGTGCGCGATGAGCACCACGTCGTCAAGGCCGCGCCGCAGCTCCTCGTCGCGATCGGCGTGCAGCGCTCGCTCGAGGATCGGGATGATGTCAGCCCGTGGCCTGCCGGCGACGAAGACGACGAACCGGAAGCCAAAGCGGCCCTCGTAGGCTTCGTTGAGCGCGAGCAGCTCCTCGCCAACCCAGGCCTGGTCATCGGCGGTGGCGCGGTCATATCCCTGCTCGGCGCTCGACAGCTTCGACATCGCGGCCGGGTCGGCACCGATTCGCGGGTGTGCATTCAGCAGCGCCACCTGCTCGTCCTCGGGCATCTCGCGTGCGACGGCGCGCGCGACGTCGAAGAGATGCTCCTCCGTCTCGAATGGCCGCGCATCGGCCAGGCGGCGCAGGAAGCCGGCGCCGCCCTCGAACAGCGGCGCCAGGGCGCGCACGAACTCCTCCGCATCCGCCTGGTTGAGCTCGTCGACCGTGCGCATCGGCTCAGCTGCCGCGGTAGGTGCTCATGCCGAACGGGCTGAGCAGCAGCGGGACGTGATAGGAGCGGGTCGCGTCGGTGATGCGGAGCGCGACGGCCGCGCTCTGGAAGAAGGCGTCGGGATCATCGGCATAGGCACCGACGTCGAAGGCCAGCTGGTAGTCGCCATCGGTGAGCTCGCCGCCGTCCAGCAGGTCGCGGACGCGGCCGTCGTCATCGGTCTGGCGCTCGCTCACCAGCTGTGGCGTGCCGTCATCGGCCAGGCGGAAGAGCGCGACGCCGACGTCGACGGCCGGCTCACCGGTCGCGAGATCCAGGACGTGGGTGCTGATGGTGGGGCGGGCGTCGGCCATGGACTGCCTCCGTCTATGCTCCGCAGCATGATGACCGATGCACCGGCGGCTCGTGAGGCCCGAGTCGACGTCCTGCTGACCGGATCGCTGAGCCCGACGGTGCGGAGCACGTGCACGCTGGTCCGCGACGGGGCGTTGGTGGCGGTGATCGATCCTGGTCTCGCGCCCTCGCAGGCGGCGATCCTCGACCCGCTGGATGCCCTCGGGTTGTCGCCAGCCGATGTGAACACCGTGATCCTGTCTCACCATCATCCGGACCACACCATCAACGCGGCGCTCTTCCCCGACGCAGCGGTGCACGATCACTGGGCGATCTATCGCGGCGACGACTGGGAGTCGCGCGACTGCGAGGGTGCGGAGCTGTCGCTGTCGGTTCGGCTCATCCGGACGCCCGGCCACTCGGCAGCGGACATGTCCACCGTCATCGGCGGCGCGGATGGCATCGTGGTGGCCACGCACCTGTGGTGGACCGCCGATGGACCTGCCGACGATCCCTACAGCCCGGATCGCGACGAGCTGCGCCGATCGCGGGAGCGGGTCCTGGCGCTCGCCGATCTCATCATCCCGGGCCACGGCGAGCCATTCCGGCCCGCAGCCTCGACCCCGCGCTAGTCGCGTATGCTCCAGGCATGGCTGACCTGAAGATCCGTGTGGGCGACCTCATCTTCGAGGCCGATTGGGAGGATGCGGCACCCCTGACGCGCGATGCACTGCGCGCCTGGCTCCCGATCAGTTCGAAGCTGATCCACTGCAAATGGAGTGGTGAAGCGACCTGGATCCCGTTCGGCGAGTCGCGCCCCGACGTCGGCTACGAGAACCACACCTCGCATCCGGCCCCGGGCGACCTCCTCATCTATACCGGCGACCTCAGCGAGTGCGAGATCCTCTTCCCGTACGGTGCCTGCAGCTTCAGCTCACGCGTCGGCCAGCTCGCCGGCAACCACTTCGCGTCGCTCACATCCGGCGCCGAGCAGCTCGCCGAGATGGGCCGGCGCGTCCTGTGGGAGGGCGCACAGGAGATCGAGATCAGCGAGGCCGGCTGACCGCGGTGCCCGATCTCGTCCTCGCCGGCGGAACGATCGTCACCCCCGCCGGCACGGCCGTCGCCGATGTCGCCGTCAGCGATGGCCGCATCGAGCGTATCGCCCCCGGCATGGGATTGGCCGCCCCGGAGGTGATCGACGCCAGCGGGATGCTCGTGCTGGCCGGCGCGATCGACGTTCACACGCACCTGCGCCTGCCGGACGAGATCCATCCCGATCGCTTCCGGCGCGACACCGAGGCGGCCGCTGCGGGCGGCACGACGACGGTGCTGACCTTCAACAACCCGGGCACGGGCATCAGCGACGACGGCGCCACGTCCCTGATGCGCGGGCTCGACGAGTTCCGCGAGCGGACCGCCGGCGAATCGGCCGTCGACTACGGGCTCTGCGCCGTCGTCACCGGCCAGCAGGCCGAGCCGCTGCGGGAGCTGCCGTCCCTCATCGCCTCGGGCGTGCCGACCTTCAAGGCCTTCATGGTCTACGACTTCGCGTTACCCGACACCACGCTCGAACGCGTCATGCGCACGGCCGCGGAGAACGGCGGCATGCTGCAGCTGCACTGCGAGGAGCCGGGCATCATCGAGCCGCTCATTGCGCAGTGCCTGGCGGCCGGCGACAACGGACCGCGATTCCATGCCGCCTGCCGCCCGCCTGAGGCTGAGGCCGCGGCCACGCGACGCGCGATCGAGATGGCGCGTCGTGCGGAGGCACCGCTCTACATCGTCCATCTCTCGTGCGAGCCCGCCCTGGAGGCCGTCGCCGAAGCCAAGGCGCGCGGCGAGCCGGTGTACGCGGAGACCTGCCCGCACTACCTGGCCCTGACGGACGCCCTCTACGCCGATCCCGACGACGCGGAGGTCATCAAGCGGGTCATCTCCCCGCCGCTGCGTTCCAGCGCCGACGTCGAGGCGTTATGGGGCGGATTGCGGGACGGCGTCCTGGACGTCATCGGCAGCGACCACGTGCCCGATCGGATCGACACGGAGAAGCACCTCCCGGCGCCCCCGTTCCCGCAGATCAGCAACGGCGCGCCGGGGATCGAGACGCTGACGAGCGTCGTGTACGCGGAGGGGGTCGCGCGGGGACGAATCAGCGTCGAGCGCATGACCGAGGTCATCTCGGCCAATCCGGCGCGCCTCTTCGGCCTGCCGACCAAGGGCGTGCTGGAGGTCGGCCGCGACGCCGACCTCGTGGTCTGGGACCCTGGTGCGCGGCGCACGCTCCACCAGCGCGACCTGCACCACAGCAGCGACTTCACGCCGTTCGAGGGGCTCGAGGTGACCGGAGCGCCCGTCCATGTGCTGACGCGTGGCCGACCACCCGGCCGAGGGCGGTTCATCGAGCGCCGGCTGGGCTGAGCGCGTGGAACCCACTCGCGGCGCGCCGCGTCCGGGCGGCATGCGAACGCTGCCACTGTTCCTCGCGTTCATCGTGTCCGCGTGTGGCGCCCCGGGCGCCACGCCGTCGGCGAGTTCCGACCTCGGGATCGAGGGCTCGTGGCAGCTCATCTCGGGCAGGACACGCGCGGGGGAGGTGCCGATGGTCGCCGATCGGCCGATCACGCTCAGCATCGAGGGCAGCTCCGTCACGGGCACAGCCGCGTGCAACTCCTACGGTGGGCGCCTTGTCGGCGCCGGGGGGCGCGTTCGCATCGATGAGCTCGGCATGACCGCGATGGGCTGCGAGCCCGATGTCATGGCGTCGGAGAGCGCCTACACCGCAGCGCTATCCGCGATCAGGCAGATCGGCCGGGATGGTGACGAGCTGGTGCTGGTCGGTCCGGACGTCGAGCTCCGGTTCGTCGCGCTGCCGCCCCCGCCAACCGCAGACCTGGTCGACACCACGTGGGTGCTCGAGACCGTCTTCGTCGGCGACGTGGCCGCCTCGGTGGTGGGGGAACGAGCGACGCTCGAGCTGCGCTCCGACGGCACCTTCTCCGGCTCGACCGGCTGCCGCTCGTTCACCGGCACGTGGACCGAGCAGGGTGAGCGCATCGCCGATACGTCGATGCGGATGGACGATCTCGACTGCCCGCGCGACCTCATCTCGCAGGACTCGACCGTGGTGAGCGTCGTGGGCGACGGCTTCGTGCCGACGATCGACGGCGACCTTCTGACGCTGACCGATCCCGGCGGCGCCGGCCTGGTCTATCGGGCGGAGAAGTGACTGCCGGGGTATCCTCTGTTCTTGATCAGATCAAGCTCCCGCCTCGCGCGCCGATCCACGGCCGACCTTCGGGCGATACGCGCCGCGACCGCACGCATCGAGGAGCTGACCGCCATCCTCGATCGTCAGATCGATGCCGATGCGCGTCCCGAGCAGCAGATGCGCCATCTGCGCCAGGCGACCGGGCAGATCACGCGCAGTGCGAACGACGGGATCCAGGCGTATCGGCGCGTATCACAGGCGCTCGCCGCCGAGAAGTCGCACGTCGATGCGGACCGAGCGGAGACCGAACGCACACGGCGAGAGCTCTCCCGGGCGCGCTCGCGCATGCTCCATGCCCTCGAGCTCGCCAGCAAGCGCTATCCATGGGCGAAGCCGTGGGACCCGGACGCCAACCCCTGAAGGGCGGCGTAGACGGCAAAAGGACCCGGTGGCTCGGCCACCGGGTCCTTCTGCGTGTCTGAGCGACGATCGCCTAGCGGCGGAAGCAGTCGCTGCAGTAGACCGGCTTGCTGCCGGTCGGGCGGAACGGAACCCGAGCTTCCTTGCCGCAGCTGTCACAGGTCGCGCTGAACATCTCGCGCGGGCGGTCGCTGTAGCCACCGCCATACCCGCCGCCGCCGCCGCCGTTGCTGTAGCCGCCGGAGCTCTCGCCACGCGAGGCCTTGCGAACAGCACGGCAGGCGCCGCATCGGCGCGGCTCGCTGAACTGGCGATCGGCGTAGAACTGCTGCTCACTGGCCGTGAAGACGAACTCCGTGGAACAGTCGCTGCAGGTCAGGTTTCGATCGGTATAGGTGAACAAAAAACACTCCTTCTGTGCGGCCTCAGCGAGCCATCTCGCCGTAAGACCGAGAGAGGAGCGTTCCTGGTGCCGCGCAAATATTGATGCCCCGAGGTGGGGCGTTACTCGCGCACGATAACACGGATGACGCGTGCGTGCGGTCACTGGAGTCGTAGACTCGCGAACACGATGGCCCGCGACGAGAAGCTCGAGCACCTGAAGCGCGTCCCGCTCTTCGCGCGCATGGGCCACCGCGAGCTCGAGCGGCTGGGGCAGCTGGCCGATGAAGTGGAGGTCGGGCTCGACCGCGTCCTGACCGAGCAGGGTCAGACCGGGCACGAGTTCTTCGTCGTGCTCGACGGCCGGCTCATGGTGCTCGATGGGCACCGACCGATCGCCACGCTCGGTCCCGGCGACTTCTTCGGTGAGATCGCACTGATCGAGAGCGTGCCGCGCACGGCGACCGTTCGTGCCGAGGGGATCGCCAGGCTGCTCGTCATCGGCCACCGCGAGTTTCACGCGCTGATGGACGAGTTCCCGAGCGTCCGATCCGCCGTGCTCGATGCGCTTGCGGAGCGGCTGAGGCAGAACGAAGGCACACACCCCGGCTCGTGACGGACCGCCTCCGCTGGCTCGGCGGCCGATTCATCCCCCAGGGCGCGGCGATCCTCTCCGTCCTCATCTTCGGCAGCTATGTCATGGGCCTGGTCCGCGACCGGATCTTCGCGCGCACCTTCGGCGCGGGCTCCGAGCTGGACGCCTATAACGCCGCCTTCGTGCTGCCGGAGCTGTTGCTGGACGTCCTGGTCGAGGCCGGCCTGGCGGCGCCGTTCATCCCGATCTTCATGCGCCTGCGCGCGTCGGACGCCGATCCGGACGAGGCCGATCGCTTCGCGCGCACCATCCTGACGGGCGGCGTGGCGATCATGGGCATCGCCGCACTGGTGATGCTCGTCTTCGCAGAAGCCACGACCTCGTTCATCGCGCCCGGCTTCGACGGCGCACAGCGAGAGCTGTACGCATCGCTCTTCCGCGTGATGCTCGTCACGCCGATCCTCTTCGCCGCCTCGCTGACGCTGGGCCAGGTGCTGCTGGCCGAGCAGCGCTTCTTCTGGTACGGCATCGCGCCATTGCTCTACAACGCCGGCATCATCCTCGGCACGGTGCTGTTCAGTGGATCGTTGGGGATCTACGGGCCGGCCATCGGCGCGGTCATCGGCGCAGCGGTCCATCTCGGAAGCCGGTTCATCGGCCTGCGGCGCAGCCGATTCCGCATCGGGCTCGGCTGGGAAGCGAGGACGGGATCCGTCCGTGAGTTCATCAGGCTCATGCTGCCCAAGATGGCCAGCCATCCGGTCGAGCCGATGACGTTCCTGTTCTTCACGTCGGTTGCCTCGGGCCTCGCCGCCGGCAGCGTCACCTCGGTCAGCTTCGCCCGGAATTTCCAGAGCGTGCCGGTGAGCCTCATCGGCGTCGCGTTCTCGCTGGCGGTCTTTCCGAAGCTCTCGACCGCCTTCGCCACCGGCGACCGCCTTGCGTTCCTGGGCCTGCTGCGCACCAACCTGGCGAGCATCGCGCTCATCACCACGGCCGCAGCCGCCGGCCTGGTCGTCGTCGGCGAGCTGGCGATTCGCGTCCTGCTCGGCGGCGGTGCCTTCGACGACGAGGACGTGCGGCTGACCGCAACGGTCCTGGCGGCGTTCGCGCTTTCGGTGCCGTTCGAAAGCCTGACCCACCTCCTGTCACGCGCGATCTACGCGACGCGCCACACGCTGCTCCAGGTGCTCGCCTCGCTGGCGGGGCTGGGCGTGACCGTGCTCGCGACGCTGGCGCTGGTGGAGGAGTGGGGGATCGTTGCGATTCCGCTCGGCTTCGCGATCGGCCAGGCGGCAAAGGTCCTGCTGCTCGGCCTGGCGCTGGCGATTCGGCTGCGACGCGTCAGTCGCGCGGCGTCGTCGGGATGAGCACCACGAAGCGGCCGTCGCGATCGGGATAGGCGCCCTCCGGGCGCGTCCAGCCCGGACCGATCGACTCGTACCCCGGCGGACCCTGGTACGCGGGCCAGTTGCGCTCGAGCTCGGCGAGGTCCTCGAAGTTGCCGGGTGGGTCGGACTGGCCCCAGATGGACGAGAAGCGCGGATACCAGGGATCGAGAATGTAGGCGCCGCTGATGGACGCGTCGTCGAAGAGCGTGGGGTCGGCATCGGCGCGATAGCCGGTCATGACCCAGGTATGGGCGCCCCACCACGGGAACATGAGGACCGGCTTGTCGGTCTCCGTGATGGCGATGGCCGAGTCGCGCAGCGCGTCGGTGTAGGTGTCGTACGCGCGGATCTCGTAGTCGGGCTCGCCGTAGGCGGCGAGCGCCAGCGACACCGCGGCGGGACCCCAGCCCCCGTTGTGCGAGTCCTCCCACGACTCCCATTCGCCGATGCGGTCGTGGATTTCCGTCTGAAAGGCATTTCCGGGCTGGCCGAGACCGAGGATGGTGAGGGCCATCTGCGTGGCGGCGACGGCACAGTCCTTGGTCGTGATCTGCGAGGTGAAGACGGCGTCCGGGTCGTCGACGACGGTGACGTCGACTGGCTCGCGTACCGGTGGTGTCGGCGACGGCGTCGGGGTGGCCGACGGGGCCAACGTCGGCTTCGGGGTCGCGGATGGGGTCGGCTCGGGCGTGATGATGACCGTCGGGATCGTGGACCGGTCCGGCGGCGGGAACACGAAGTTCTCCACGCGTGCGGTGAGACGGTCGAAGCGGTCGCCCATGCCGAGCACGTTCGCGCGCACGATCGTGAAACCGGTGGCGAACAGGAGGAGGAATGCGAGCAGGGCGGCTGGCCAGCGTCGTCGCATCGGACGCGGCGTGACGGCATTCATGGTGCTGCGGCGCAGGATGACAGCCGGGTCGCCCTTCGGCAACATGGCCGCCATGCCGCTCCGAGCCACCGTCAGCCTGCTGGTGGCCGTCATCGCGCTCGGCGCCGGCGTGCCGGTCCATGCGTCCGGAGCGACCACCACGCGGCTGGACCAGACGTACGCGATCTCGGCGACGCTGGATGTCGACGCGGGTCGCCTGGAGGCCGTCGAGGAGCTCGAGATCACGAACCGATCCGCATCCGTGATCGATTCCGTGAACCTTTCGGTCGTGCCTCGAGCGCTCGGGTATCTGACGCTGGGGGAGGTGAGCGTCGACGGCGAGCCGACGGCCACGGAATGGACGACCGGCATCAACCTGCGCGTTCCTCTCGACGACCTTGCGCGAGGCGATACGGCGCGCGTGCGCATTCGATTCGCGCTCGAGGTCGACCGCGCCCCGGACGCCTTCACTGCACGCACCAGCCGTGACAACGGGGTGCTGAGCTTCGGCCAGTGGTTCCCGATCGTGTCGACCGAGCATGACGTGTACGGCATCGGTGATCCGCAGATCTCGTTCACGGCCGACGTCATCCGGCTCGACCTCACGACGACGACGGAGCTGCCGACCTCGGCGGTCGCCTGCCCGGGGCTGCTCGAGGCAACCGGCACGACCTGGGTCTGCGAGTCGACCGACGTGCGGGACTTCAGCTTCGTCGTCAACCCGCGCTTCCGGCTCACGCAGCGGGACGTCGACGGCGTCGATCTGCGCGTGTACGCCGAGACGGTCGATGGCGCCGCGACCGCCGCGCTGGCGCAGCGGGCGCTCATCGGCATGTCGAAGGCCTTCGGCGCCTATCCCTGGCCGGACCTGGTGCTGGCGGAGATCGGCTCGGGCGGTGGATTCAGCATGGAGTACCCCCGCATGATCCACCTCACCAGAGACAAGGTCGCCGATACCTATGTGGTCTACCACGAGGTGGCGCACCAGTGGTTCTACGGCCAGCTCGGCAACGACCAGCAGCGCGAGCCGTGGCTCGACGAGGGCTTCGCCGATTTCAGCGCGCGCTACCTGATGGGCATCGGCGAGAACCAGTGCTCAGCGCGGCCGGTCAATTCGGAGGTCTTCGCCTGGCCGGCCGATACGACCACCGGGGGCGACTGGACGAGTTGCGACGGCTACTTCCACGCGGTCTTCTACCGCGGCACCGAATTCATCTCCACGGTGCGCGCAGCCATGGGCGACGATGCGTTCTTCACCGCCATGCGTGGCTGGGTCGAGCGCAACCGCTTTGGCTTCGTGACGGGCGATCTGCTGCTTGGCCGTCTCCAGGCGGCGACCGATGTGGACCTGTCGCCCATCTTCGATGGCTACCTGGCCGACTACACGATCACGCCACCGAAGCTGGCATCGACCGTCCGCCGCCGCGGCGAGGCATCGCTGTCGGCTGATGGCAGCAGCGGCGCATGCGCGAACGATGGCGATTCAGCTTGTCTGGATGACTGACAGGATGTTGCCGGCGGGGTCCGTGAACCAGGCAATCGGCGGTCCCCACGCGCGCATCACGCCGCGGTCGTCCTGCTGCGTGCCCTCGTAGCGAGCGAGCTGGATGCCGGCCGCCACGAGCTCGTCGACGGCTGCGTCGATGTCCGGGACCTCGAAGTTGAGGACGGTGTAGGTCGCCGGCTGGTGGTCGTCCTTCGGGTAGATGAGCACGCGCTGCCCGCCGCCGAGCTGGAGGTTCAGCATGCCATCGCCATCCTTGACGACGAGGCCGAGCGTATCGGCGTAGAAGGCGCGTGCCGCGCCGAGGTCATTGGTCGAGAAGCCCGAGAATGCTCCGGAGTGGCTGAGCATGGGTGTTGCTCTCCCAGGTGCGGCAGGGTCTGAAGGGTAGACCTGCTGCGGGCGTCGGACTCATCGGCGCTTCAGAGGAGCATCGCGACCTCCCCGGCGCGCCGTCGGCCTTCAGCCGAGGAGAGGATAGGCGCCGAGGGTCAGGAACTCCGCGAAGTCGTCGGACAGGACCAGCTCGTCGAGCAGGGCCGTGGCATCGGTCCAGGGGGAGTCGGGCGAGAGGGAGCGGAGCTTGGCGAGCTCCTCGTCGCGGATGCGGACGTATCGGTCCCGCGTGAGGATCTGACCGTCGTCGAGCGCGACTCGGTGGACGCGCCACTGCCACAGCTGGGAGCGGCTGATCTCGGCCGTTGCGGCGTCCTCCATCAGGTTGTTGATGGCGGCCGCGCCGTTGCCCGACAGCCACGAGGCCAGATAGGCGAGCCCGACCGAGACGTTGGCACGCACGCCCGCTTCCGTGACGCGACCGTCCGGCACCGAGACGTCGATGAGATCACGGGCCGACACCTTGACCTCCTGCCGCAGCCGCGACTTCTGGTTGGGCGACGAGCCGAGCACCGCGTCGAACACGGCGCGCGCCACGGGCACGAGGTCGGGGTGGGCGACCCAGGTGCCGTCGAAGCCATCGGACGACTCGCGCTCCTTGTCGGCCTGGACGGCGGCGAGGGCATGCTGGTTGACCTCGGCGTCGCGTCGCGACGGGATGAATGCCGCCATCCCACCGATGGCGTGGGCGCCGCGCCGGTGGCAGGTCTGGACCAGCAGCTCGGTGTAGGCACGCATGAACGGCACGGTCATGGTCACCTGGGCCCGGTCGGGGAGCACCATGTCGGCGCGCGCTCGGAACTTCTTGATGAGGCTGAAGATGTAGTCCCAGCGCCCCGCGTTCAGGCCGGCGGCGTGGTCGCGCAGCTCGAACAGGATCTCGTCCATCTCGAAGGCGGCCAGGATGGTCTCGATCAGCACCGTCGCACGGATCGAGCCGTGCGGAACGTCGAGCGCCTCCTGGGCGGCGACGAAGATCCGGTTCCACAGCGCCGCCTCGAGGTGGTTCTCGAGCTTGGGCAGGTACAGGTACGGGCCGGAGCCGCGGTCGAGCAGCTCGCGCGCGTTGTGGAAGAACCACAGGCCGAAGTCGAAGATGCTGGCGCTGATCGGCTCGCCGTCGACCAGCACGTGCGACTCGACCAGGTGCCAGCCGCGTGGCCGGATACAGAGCGTCGCAATCTCGTCGTTGAGCGCGTACGCCTTCTCATCGGTCTGGAAGGTGAGCAGTCGACGAACCGCCTGGGACACCGCCCAGTGGCCGGTCACGACGTTGTCCCAGGTGGGGGAGAGGGCATCCTCGAAATCGGCCATGAAGACCGATGCACCCGAGTTGAGCGCGTTGATCATCATCTTCGGCTCGGCCGGGCCGGTGATCTCGACCCGTCGGTCGTCGAAGTCCGGCGGCGCCGGCGCGACGCCCCAGCTCGCGTCGCGGCTCTCGATCGGGTTGGGCATGAAGTCCGGCATCTCACCCGCATCAAGCCGCTCCTGGCGCCGCGCTCGATCCGCGAGCAGCATCTGGCGATCGCCCTTGAACGACCGGTGCAGCTGTGCGACGAAGCCGAGTGCCTCGGGCGTGAGGATCTCTTCGGCGTGCTCCGCTTCGGGATGGGTGAGGTCGATGCCCGCCATCAACGTCCTACACCCCCACGCGCAAGAGGAGGTGAAGACGACGCCGAACACGGCGAGGTCGACGGTCGCGTAGCGCCGCGCACGCACTGAGCCAGTCCACCGAAGCGTCCCTCCTCTCGGCGCGCTTATACCATCTCCAGCCGCTCTGCCTGCGCGCGCAGCGTCTTCGTCACCTCCGACAGGGCGGGCAGGAAGGCCGGCACACACTCGTTGCGGCAGCGCGTGGCGAGCTCGGCGATCTCGCGCAACCGCTCCGCCATGATCGTCCAGGCCGCGTCCCGATGCGGCAGCAGGTAGTCGACGTCATAGAAGAGCTCGAGCGCTGGGCCTACCGTCCGCCCCGGCCGCTCCGGACCGATCGGAAGCTGCGTGACGAGCCCGCCCAGCGGCTTCACGGCGCCGAACATGAGCGTGACGGCCACGTCGCTCAGGGTTGCGAGCTGCGCGGGCGACTCATCGGTGTTGGCGAAGTACCGGCTGAGGAGCTGAAGCACGACCTCGTAGACGGCGTTCAACAGGTCCGTCACCCGTGCCGAGAACGGCGCGGTGATGAGCGTGACCTCGGCACCGCTGGCCGGCGACCGGACGTGGGCGAGGTCGATTGGTCGTGTCGGATCGAAGGACGCATCCGCCGCACGGAGCGCGAGATACTCGTCGAGCATGCGCACCAGGCGGCCGAAATGTGCCTCCTTCCACTCCCCGCGGAGCCCTTCGCCCTGTTCGACGATGGTGTCGATCGCCGCGTGCGCCGATGCCAGATCCGTCACGGCCACCAGCTCCGGCCAGCGAAAGTGCTCCGACGTCGCCTGCGCCCGCGCCGGGCCGATGAAGAGTCGCTCCTCTCCCATTCGCCCGGCCAGCGAGTCGATGCCGTCCTCGACGGATCGATACAGGTGACCGACCGTCGAGAAGTCCTGGAGGTGCGGGCCGATCTCGTCGTCCTCCTCGTGTGGAAGCTCTTCGGCCTTCGCCAGGGCGGCCACCTCCTCGGCATCGGCCATCTCCATGCCCTCCGGTCGCTCGAGGAAGGCGAAGTGTCGAAGGGCCGTCTCGCCGAACGGCAGGAGCGCGATCTGCACGCCCGCGGGGTACGCCGCCGGCGGCAGCGGCATGTTCGGGCGCGCCAGCCGCGGCGCGGCGCCGACGGCGGCGAGCAGGTTCTGGACAAGCGCGAGGTGAAGCATCTCCTGCGCGGCGATGGCCAGCAGCTCGTGCTTCCAGCGACGCACCGTGGCCAGGTGCTCGGGCTCGAGGCCGTCCTTGTCCCGGTCCTTGAGCGAGAACGCCGCGTACAGGTACTGGCCCATGATGAGGTGCTCGAGCTCCGCGGCCTTGCCGAGGGTGTAGATGAGCGCCTCGCGGTGCGCGATGTGCATCGGCCGCTCGCGATCGGCCCCATCGCGGACGGCGATGACGTGCCCGAGGCGGCCGTGCGGCGTCGCAGTCATGGGCTCACCGAGGCTGGTCCGTCGAGATACCAGGTCGGCATCTCACCCTT
This sequence comes from Candidatus Limnocylindria bacterium, assembly GCA_036380955.1. Lineage (GTDB taxonomy): Bacteria > Chloroflexota > Limnocylindria > QHBO01 > QHBO01 > JACDBZ01. The sequence continues at coordinate 19,230 of DASVDT010000111.1, forward strand.
GCCCTTGATCGCCACCGTCCCGCGCGAGCGGCAGGCGAACTCGTCCTTGAGGAGCTCGTACGTCTCGCGCGTGATCTGGATCTCGCCCGGCGTGCCGTGCGACTCCATGCGGCTGGCCGTGTTCACCGCGTCGCCCCAGAGGTCGTACAGGAACCGCTTGCGCCCGATGACGCCGGCCACGACCGTGCCGGAGCTGATGCCGATCCGCAGGGCGAGGCGCTCGTCGCCAAGCCATTCGCGGCTGCGCATGGCATCGCGCATGTCGAGGGCGAGGAGCGCTGCGGCGCGCGCGTGATCCGGCCGTGCGTCCGGCACGCCGGCGGCCACCATGTAGCAGTCGCCGATGGTCTTGATCTTCTCGAGGCCGTGCCGCTCGACGAGCTCATCGAAGCGGCTGAACAGCCGATCGAGCAGATCTACGACCTCGGCCGGGGGAAGCCGCCCCGCCAGCGGGGTGAAGTCGGCGACGTCCGCGAACAGGATCGACGCCGAGTCGAACGAGTCGGCGATCGTGCCCGGCTCCTCGCGGAGGCGGTCGGCGATGGAGCTGGGGAGGACGTTGAGCAACAGGCTCTCCGTCTTGTCGCGCTCCTTCTCGAGCTCGCTGAGTGCGAGGCGCCGCTGATGCGCGAAGAAGGCGAGCAGGGTGAAGACGATGCTGCCGGCGAAGATCACGTTCAAGGCAAGCATCGCACTCGAGAACCAGCCCGGCAGCGCGGCGTCGACGAAGAACAGCTCGCCGCCGATTCCCGTCAGGAGGAAGGCCGCGATGAATCCGACGAACCAGCGCACCGCCGACCGCACGTCCAGGAAGACCAGGGCGCCGAGCGGCGCCAGGATGCCCCACACGCCGACCACCCCGGAGGGGAGGAACCCTCCGGTCACCATCTGCCCGAGCGTTGGTGCCAGCAGGATGTCGAGCAGCTGGACCGCCGCCAGGAACTCCACGTCGTGGGTGCGGGCGAAGACGAGCAGTGATCCGACGGATGCGGCGAGATAGAAGAAGGGCAGGATGCCGGCCGGCTGTCCGAAGGCCAGGTACACGATGCCCCACGCCAGCGCGACTGGCATGATGAGGATCGAGGTGAGCACGAGGAGCGACTTGCGCTGCAGGCGCTCGGCATCGTCCGCGGCATCCGCGCCGATGTGGCTGAGCCGATGTCTGATCTGGCGCGCGGCCGCAGCGGTCATGACGCGACAGGGTACCCGTCGACGGCTGCGCTTGGTTGCGTCAGCGCGCCGCGCGCGAGGAACGCTCGACGATGAAGGGCTTGACGCGTCGACCGGCGCCTGAGTCCGCGACCAGGCTCGAGAAGCGCCGCTCGCGCGTCTCCGCCCGCTTCGCGGAGAGCACCCAGTAGATCGCGGTCCGTCGATAGGACGGCGTCTCTGCCTGCCAGTAGGTCCACGCGGCTTCAGCGGCGCGAAGGCGCTCCAGCCATTCCGGCGGCAGCTCCTGCGCCGGGCGCTCGTAGGAGTAGCTCGCGTCCTTGCGACGGTCGCGTTCCTCGAACGCACGTCGCCCTGCTGGGTGCAGGCGGCCGGCCGCATCGAGCTCGGCCATCTTGGCGATGTTGATCGCGCTCCAGCTCGAGCCCTTGCGGCGAGGAGTGAAGCGCTGCCCGGCGACGTCATCGCTGATGCGCCGTGCCTGGCCGTCGATCCAGCCGAAGCACAGCGCCTCCTCGACGGCCTCCGGATAGGTCATCGAGGTCTTCGCGACGCCCTTCTTGTAGTAGCCGATCCACAGCTCGGTCGCGCGGTCGTGGTTGCGCACCAGCCAGGCGCGGAAGTCGGTCGCGGCGGGGAAGATGCGGACGTCGGGCAGGTCGTCGTGCGTGCTGCGTGACATGGATGCTGTCGGCGATTTGACGTGCGTGCTTGATCGTGGCCCGTATGATCGCCCTATCTCACCGGTGTCGTCATGTGGAGCGAGCCCGAATGCCCCTGTACCTGGATGAGCACGAGCATATCCCGAACCTGACCGCAGAGGCAGTTGCGCAAGCGCACGCACGCGACCTCGAGGTCCAGGGTCGGTTCGACGTCAGCTACCTGCGCTACTGGTTCGACGAGGCGACCGGCAAGGTCTTCTGCCTCGTCGACGCGCCGAGCGCCGATGATGCCAACGAGGTGCACCGCCTGGCACACGGGCTGGTTGCCGATCGGTTGATCGAGGTGCGCGAGGGGCTTTAGCCCCGGGCGAAGGCGACCGCCTCACCAGCCGGCATTGCGCGTCCGGCCGCGAGGCCGGCGTCGACAGCCTCTCGGCCGATTTCAGCCGCCAGCTCGGCGAGGAAGCGATCGAGCTCGGCCTGTGCGCCGATCGAGAGGGGAGCGCCGGCGCGATCGCGAATGGCGGCGGCTGCGCCGATGAGGCGCGCGGCGCGCTCCGGCTGACGCGTCGCGACGCCGGCCATGCGCTCCAGCGCGCCGGCAGTCCCGAGACGATCGCCCAGTCGATGGCGAATCTCGAGCGCGGCCTGGTACTGAGAGGTCGCCGTCGCGAAGTCACCTGCCTCGGCCGCCAGGTCGCCGAGGCCGATCAGCATGCGCGCCTCGCCACGGCCATCCGCGATCCGTCGGTAGACCGCGCGCGCCTCTTCGAAGTGGCGCGCGGCCAGCGACGGATCACCGCGCCGGCGCGCGGCCTGCGCCAGCCGGGCGGTGGCCTGGGCGGTACCCCATTCGTCGCCGAGCGAGCGGAAGATGTCGATGGCGCGGGCGTAGAGCTCGTCCGCCTCGCCCGGCTCGCCGTGCCGAACGAGCAGATCCGCGAGGTTGACGCGGCTGAACGCATCGCCGTGCCGGTCGCCGGTCGCCTCCGACATGGCGATCGCCTCACGGTACAGCGTGGCCGCCCGGTCCATGTCACCCAGCTCGATCGCGATGCTCGCCGCGTTGTTGCATGCCGCCGATATGGCCAGCGGGTCACCGAGCTCCCGATGGATGAGCAGGCTGGCCTCGTGGAACGCCGCCGCCGACACCTGGTCGCCGCGATGGCTGGCCAGGACGCCGGCACCGGTGAGCGCGTTTGCCCGTCGCAACGAGACCTCGCCACCCGTGCGAGACAGGGCTCGGTCGAGCCACCCGCTGCCCTCCTCCAGGTGGCCGCGAATCTCCCAGAAGCGCCAGAGGCCGGACGCCATGCTCAGCTCGGCGCCGGCACCATCCGGGTCCTCGTGCGACCACTGCAGGGCAGCGCGGAGGTTGTCGTCGTCGGCGGAGAGCCGATCCAGCCACGCCGCCTGCTCCGCCCCGGAGAAGAAGCCCGCGCGGGCGTCGTCGACGAGGCGGGCGAACCAATCGCGGTGGCGCGCGTATGCCGAAGAAGCTTCGCCCGACTCCATGAGCAGCTCCTGGGCATAGTCGCGGATCGTCTCGAGCATCCGATATCGCGCGTCGGTGGTTCCAGGCTCGGACATGAGCAGCGAACGATCAACCAGGCGCGCGAGCAGATCGAGCATGTCGTCCCGCTCGACGGCGCCGCCGCTCGCGATGCCCTCGGCCGCTTCGAGGGAGAACGAGCCGGCGAATACGGCCAGCCGAGGAACGAGGGCGCGCTCGGCATCGGTCAGAAGCTCGAAGCTCCAGTCCATCGCCGCACGCAGCGTGCGGTGACGGGGGAGCGCCGTGCGGCTGCCACCGGTCAGCAGCCGGAACCGATGGTCGAGCCTGGCAGCGATCTGGGCGGGGGGCAGCGAGCGAACGCGGGCCGCCGCCAGCTCGACGGCCAGCGGGATGCCGTCCAGGCGGCGGCAGATCTGGGCGATGGCATCGGCGTTGTCGCCGGTCAGCCGAAACGTCGGATCGGCAGCCTGGCCGCGCTCCAGGAAGAGCCTGACCGAGTCGCACGCCATGAGCGCCTCGATGTCGTTGCCGTCGACGGGCAGCGACATCGACGGGACCGGCATCAGGCCCTCGCCGGCCATGCCGAGCGGCTCGCGGCTGGTGGTCACGATCCGCAGGTCGGTGCAACGGCGCAGCAGCGCGTCGCTGAGCTCGACCATGGCATCGAGGACGTGCTCGCAGTTGTCGAAGATGAGCAGCGCGCGTCGGCCCTCGAGCGCGTTGACCAGCGCCGTCGTCGCGCCCTCGGGTCCCGGCTTGAGTCGCAGGGTCGATGCCGCGGCGTCGGGAACGAGCGACGCGTCGTCGAGGGTCGAAAACTCGACGAACCAGACGCCGTCCGGGTACTGGTCGACGAGGTGCGCGCCGAGCTCCAGCGCCAGCCGCGTCTTCCCGACACCACCCGGCCCTGTCAGGGTCAGCAGCGACGTGGACGCGACACGCTCTTCCGCATCGGCGATCTCCGCGTCCCGGCCGACGAACGTCGATAGCTGGCGAGGCAGGTTGTTCGGGAGGGTCTCGAGCGATCGGACCGGCGGGAAATCGGTGTCCAGGCCATCGGCGACGACCTGGTACAGCCGCACGGCTGCGGCCAGATCCTTGAGCCGATGCTCACCGAGATCGAGGAATGACACCCCTTCGGGAACGCCAGTGCCGATGAGCGCCCGGGCGGCGTCAGAGACGAGAACCTGCCCACCATGCCCGGCCGAGCAGATCCGCGCCGCCCGATGGACGTCGATGCCGATGTAGCCGCCCGAGGCCGACAGCGGCTCGCCGGTGTGCAGGCCCATCCTGACCTTCACTTCCGCACCGTTCGGCCAGGCGTGTGCGGAGAGTCGCCGTTGGGCGTCGACGCATGCCACCAGCGCTTCTCGCGCCGACGCGAACGACACGAACAGCCCGTCGCCGGCGGCGTCGACGCGGGTGCCGCCGTGGGTGCTGAGCACCTCGTCCATGATCGCGTGGTGGTCCGCCAGCAACGTGGCGTAGGCGTCGCCGAGCTGCTCGAGCAGGCGAGTGGAGCCGTCGATATCAGTGAAGAGAAGGCTGACCGTGCCGGAGCGCGACGGACTCATGGTCACGTCACCAGCCACCGGCGTCGCGGATGAGCCGATGCAGCACCCGTCCAGCCACCGCGCGCCGGTAGTCGGCCGTGGAGCGCACGTCGTCGATCGGGACGATTCCCTCGATCAACGCGGCCGTGGCGGCATCCGCGGTCTGGCGGTCGGGTTGCCGACCCTCGATGGCGGCCTCCGTTGCGCGGGCACGGACGGTCGTGGCGGCGACGGAGCCGAGGGCCAGCCGCACGTCGGTCCACGGGTCGCCGTCGCGCGATCTCCACGCGAGCGCCATGACCACCTTGCTGATCGCCTGCGCGCGGCGCGTCCCGACCTTGCGGAACCGCACCTGCCGGTCGTCGAGAATCGGGATGCGCATGCGCAGCAGCAGCTCGTCGTCGCGGCGGGCGGTGGTGCGGTACGACGGCCAGAAGTTGTCGGCCGCCACGACCCGCTCGCCGCTGGCTGATCCGAGGACCATCTCCGCCCCGACGGCGAGCAGGACCGGAAGCGTGTCGCCGGCCGGCGACGCGTTCACCACGTTGCCGCCGATGGTGCCGCGGTTCTGGATCTGTGCGGCACCGATCGTCGCCGCCGCGGCGGCCAGGGCCGGGACGACATCGGCCACCAATGCCGAGTGTCGAAGTTCGGTGTAGGTCGTGAGTGCGCCGATGCTCAGCGTGTCGCCGTCGATGGCGATGCCGCGAAGCTCGTCGAGGCCCCAGATGTCGAGGATGCGCTCGGGCGGCTCGCCGATCTCGCCGGTCATCTGGACCATGAGGTCGGTGCCTCCGGCGAGCGGCCGCCACGGGGGCCCGGTGCCATCGGCCAGCAGCTCGTAGGCCGCCGTCAGGCGGCTCGGGGACTCGGTTGGTGGCTCGACCGCGTTCGGCATCGGTGTCGGATCAGGTGCGCAGGCCGCGCAGGAAGCGCAGGAGCGCCCAGACGGCGACGACCAGGAGCAGGAGCTGCCCGGGTGTCAGGGCGAGCGTGACGTCGCGGTCCGCGATGGCGGCGCGGAGCGATTCGGGCTGCCCGGTCATGCCTCCCTCCGCCTGGCTGCCAGGGCAATGGCCTCGATGATCTTCGTGTACCCCGTGCAGCGGCACAGGTTGCCGGCGATCGCCTCGCGAATGCTCTCGTCGGTGGCCTCGGCACCGGAGGCGAGAAAGGCCTCGGCCGCCATCAGCATGCCGGGCGTGCAGATGCCGCACTGCGCGCCACCGGTCTCCAGGAACGCCTGCTGCAGGACGCTCAAGTCCGTCCCGCGTGCCAGGCCCTCGACGGTCGCGATCGACGCGCCGCGCACCTGGCTGACCGGCACCAGGCAGGCGTCCACCACCGCACCGTCGACCAGGACGCTGCAGGCGCCACACTCGCCCTCGCCGCAGCCCTCCTTGGTACCGGTCAGGCCGAGGTCCTCGCGCAGCACGTCGAGCAGGCGCCGGCTGCCGGAGGCCTCGACCTCGACCGGAGCGCCGTTGACGCTGAACGCGAAGGTCATCGCGGCTCGCCCGGATCGGTTGGCGCGCGGAATGGCATCTGGTCCCCGCCCGGAGGCAGATCCTCGATCGGGGGCGTCGCGGGCGCCGGTGCGTCGAGCGAAACCCCGGGCGCCGGCAGGTCAGGCGCGCCGGAGAGGGCCGCGAGAATGCGCTCGGGCGTGGCGGGCAGGTCGTGGATCCAGACGCCGACCGCATCGTGGATGGCGGCGACGACCGCCGGCGCGCCGACGTCCATCGGCAGCTCGCCGATGCCCTTCGCACCGTGGGGCGATCCCGAGTACGGCTTCTCGACCAGGATCGAGCGGATCCGCGGCGCGTCGAGCGAGGTCGGGATGACGTACGTCGCCAGGCGGTCGTTGAGGTAGCGGCCGTCGACGAGCTTCATCTCCTCGATGGTCGCGTAGCCGATGGCCTGCAGCGTGCCGCCCTCGACCTGGCCCTCGGCGAGGACCGGGTGGATGGCACGGCCGACGTCATCGGCGCTGACGCAGTCGCGGACGGTCACCTCGCCGGTGTCGAGGTCGACGTCGACCTTCGCCACCGCGCATGCCCAGCCGAAGGCGGGATAGGCGTCACCGCGATACGTCTTGTCGTCGAAGGGCTCGCCGGGGTAGGGGACGAACCGCTCGTCGACGCGCATCGGTCCGGCCTGGCGGTATGACGCGGCGAAGGGTGAGCCCGTGGTCTCCTCGACGCGCGCGCGCAGCTTCTCGGCGGCCCGGATGAGCAGGCCGCCGACGACCATGGCGGTGCGCGAGGCCACCGTCGGGCCGGAGTCCGGGACGATCGACGTGTCCTGCGGCGCGACCTCGACCTCGTCGTACTCCACGCCGAGCGCGTCGGCCACGAGCTGCGGGAAGATCGTCTTCGTACCCTGGCCCATCTCGGTCGATGCGGTCAGGATCCGGATGCGCCCCTCGTCGGTCAGCTCAAGCGACGCGACGGAGGCGAGCTGCACCTCGCCGGAGCCGGTGAAGCCGGCACCGTGCCACGCAAGCGCCAGGCCGATGCCGGTGGCCACGCGGGCACCATCGGTCCTGCTCTCGCGCATGGCGCGCGTCTGGGCGTGCGTTCGATCGAAGGCCGATGCCAGCGCCGCCGCCTCCAGCACCTCGATGCCCGCCACCGACTCCCGCAGCACCTGCCCGGTCGGCGTGACGTCCCCCTCGCGATAGACCCAGCGGCGACGCAGGTCGAGCGGCGACGCGTCGAGCGCCTCGGCGATGCGATTGACCTGCATCTCCGCGGCGAATTCGGTCTGCGGCGCTCCGAATCCACGGAAGGCGCCGTTCGGTGGCGTGTTGGTGCCCATCGCCCGCCCGGTGATGCGCACGTTCGGGCACCGATACGGTCCACCGGCGTGCAGCGTCCCGCGGCTCAGCACGACCGGGGTCAGCGTGCAGTACGCCCCGCCGTCCATGATCACCTCGATCTCCTGCGCGATGAGCTCGCCGGTGTCGCTCACGCCGCTTCGGTAGCGGATGACGGCGGGGTGTCGCTTCGTCGTGGCGCTGATGTCCTCGTGGCGGTCGTAGATCATGCGCACCGGCTTGTGGCACTTCAGCGCCAGCAGGGACGCGTGCAGCGCGATGACGCTCGGATACTCCTCCTTGCCGCCGAAGCCCCCGCCCGTCTCGGCCTGGACCACGACCGCCAGCTCGTCGCCCATGTTCAGGGCGCGCTTCATGGCCTTGTGGATGTAGTACGGGCACTGGAGCGAGCCGTGGACCGTGATCCCGCCGTCCTCGCGCGGCACGGCGATCATGGCCTGGTTCTCGATGTACAGCTGCTCCTGGTGCCCAACCCGGTAGGTGCCCTCGATCACCAACGCAGCCGTCTTCATCGCCTCCGCGGCATCTCCGGACTCGACCGTGTAGTGGGCGAACTCGACGTCCGATTTCAGCGGGTCGAACACCGCCGGCAGCCGTTCGGTGCGCAGGGAAATGTGCCGCTTCGCCTCCGCCAACGTCGCCCGATCCGGGGCGGCGACCAGAGCGCAGGCCTCGGCCTGGTGGCGGATCTCGCCGCCGACGGGGACCAGCACGGGCTGGTCATCGTCGATCAGGCTGACCACGTTGGCGCCGGGAATGTCGTCGGCCGTGACGACCACCACCCGCTTCCAATCAAAGGCATCGTCGAGCTCGAGGCCGAGGAATCGCGCATGAGGCTCCGTCGAGCGGATCGTGCCGCCGAACCAGGCGCCGGGAACGACGAGATCATCGGCGTACTTCGCGGTGCCGGTCAGCTTCGCCGGGCCCTCGCGGCGAAGCGGCGCGACGGGGCGCGCACGCCCGATGGACGGCGCGTCGGTCGGGATCACGAGTGGTGCAGTGTCCGGCACGACAATGCCCGGCGGAAGCGTGCGGACGGACTGGCTCGGGCGCTCCATCAGTGCATCCTAGCGCTCCGGGCGGCGCTATTGACCACGTGCGTACGCTGCACTGGTCGTAACCCCGAGCTGGAGCCTTATCGGACCATGGAGTGGCTTGGCACCCTGTTTCTCTACCTGCACATCAGTGGAGTGCTGGTCGCCTTCGGGCCGACCATCGCCTTTCCGTTTCTCGCGGCACGGGCCGCGAAGGAGCCGATGCACGGCAACTTCACTCTTCGCGCGACCGAGTGGCTGACCGAGAAAGTGGTTGAGCCGGGCGCAATCTTCGTCTTTCTGATGGGCGTCGGCCTGATCCTCACGAAGGGCTACAGCCTGGTCGACGACCTGTGGGTGACGACCGCGATCGTCCTCTTCCTCATCGCGTTCGGCATCGCGAACCTCGTCCAGCTGCCGACGGTCCGCAGGATGGTCGCGCTGACCGCGCAGCCGGCCCCCGTCGTGCTGGATGCGCCGCAGGCGAGCGATCAGCCGGCGATGGCTGGCCCGGGTACACCGGCCGCCGCTGGCGCGGGACCGGCGGGACCACCGCCCGAGTTCGTTGCGCTCGCCGCGAAGGCCCAGCGCGGTGGCATGATCACGACGGTCCTGCTGTTCGTCATCATCGCGCTGATGGTGGTGAAGCCTTTCTAGTCACCCGCCTCGGCGCAGGACGCGACCCGGTCGCGCGCCGGTGTGATCGGATCGCTCGACCACGACCTCACCAGCCACGATGACCCACTCGATCCCGTCGGGGTACCGCCGCGGCTCCTCGTAGGTCGCGTTCGAGCGCACCCGATCGGGATCGAGGATGACCAGGTCGGCCGCGAAGCCATCGCGGATGGCGCCGCGATCGGCCAGGCCCAGCCGGGCGGCCGGCGCGGAGGTCATGCAGCGGATCGCCTCCTCGAGGGAGAGCAGCGCCTCCTCGCGGACGAACTGGCCGAGCACGCGCGGGAACGAGCCGTACGTGCGCGGTGACGGCTTCTCGCCGATGAACGTCGAGTCGGTGCCGATCATCCCAACCGGGTGACGGATGAAGTCGCGCAGTGTCTCGGTCCACGGCCCGGGAGTCACCTGGTTGACGCGCAGATCCTCGGCCAGCAGGAGGTCGCACAGGACGTCGACGGGGTCGTCGCCGCGATCGGCGATCACCTCGCCGAGGGTATGGCCCTCCCAGCGGATGAGCTCCGGACGGGTGAAGGCGCCGAGACGGACGTCATCCCAGGCGCGCCCGCCGGCGAAGAGGACGCCACGCTCCCGCAGCTCCTCGCGGATGCGGTCGCGGGCCGATGGATCGGCCAGCCGCTCCCTGGTTCGCATCGGTCCACCCGACTGCGCCCACGGCGGGATCATGATCAGCAGGCGCGTGCTGGCCCACTCGTACGGGTAGGTGTCGAAGGTGACGTCGAGGCCCTCGGCGCGAGCGTCGTCGACCAGCGCCAGCATCGGTCCGGGACCTCCGGGAAAGGTCTGCCGGTGGTAGAAGTGGGTGATGTGCGCGGGGCCGCCACCGCGGCGCCCGATCTCGATCGCCTCGCGGAACGGGTCGAGGTACCGGTCGCCGAGCGGGTAGCGGACGTGGGTGTGGTAGAAGCCGCCGTGCTTCGCAGCCTCGTTCGTGAGCTCTGCCAGCTCATCGGTGCTGGCGTAGGCACCGGGCGGGTAGTCCAGCCCGGACGACAGACCGATGGCGCCCTGCTCCATCGCCTCGCGCAGCATGGCCCGCATGTTCCGCAGCTGCGCGGGCGTCGCCTCGGCCTCGTCCCAGCCGATGGCGCCGATGCGCAGAGCGCTGTTGCCCACGAGGTAGGCGAGGTTGACCGATGGACGCAGCGCATCCAGGCGGTCGAGGTAGCTCTCGACGCTGCTCCAGTCGTACGGCCGTGCCTCGGTCGGGGAGCCGTCGAGGCCCGCGTTCATGTGCACCAGCGCCTCGAGGTCGGAGGGATCGGGGATCGGCGCGTAGCTGAGCCCGTCGACGCCGATGACCTCGGTGGTCACGCCCTGGCGCACCTTCGGCTCGTGCAGCGGGTCGGCGAAGATCATCAGGCCCGAATGGCTGTGCAGATCGATGAACCCCGGGGCGACGATCAGCCCGTAGGCGTCGATGCGCCGCGCGGCCGGTGCCTGTTCACCGCGAATCATCTCCAGCCTGCCATCGCGGATGCCGACGTGCGCGTCGAAGCGCGGCTCGCCCGTGCCGTCCACGACCGTGCCGTTCTCGATGACGAGATCGTATCGGTCAGGCATCGGCAGGCGGCCGGTACGTGGCTGGTAACCGGACAGTGGCGATCATCGGTCGGTGGATGATCGCAGACTCGGCCGGGCTCATTCGGCGGGCGCGTGTCCGACGTGGCTGGCGGCAGCGAGACCTGGAAGCGGCGTCGGGCGTCGACCAGACCACGATCTCGCTGATCGAGCGTGGCCAGTGCGAGTCTCAGTCGCAGCCCACGAAGAGGGCGGAGGTGATGCGTTCGCGACGCCACCTGCCGGAGGTTCAGAATGGACCGATGCAGGTAGCGGCCGTCATCCTCGCCGCGGGCTCGAGCACCCGGTTCGGATCGCCGAAACAACTGGCGCGCGTCGGGCATCGCACGATGCTGGGGGCGGTCGCCGCAGCGGCCGATCATGCCGGCCTGCACCCCATCCTCGCCGTCATGCCACCCACGCTCCCCGTGCCGCCGGGCGTCGTGCCGGTCATCAACGACGAGCCCGAGGCCGGACTGAGCCGTTCGCTTCGCCTCGGCATCGCCGCCGTTCCGGTCGAGGCCGACGCCGCCGTCATCCTGCTCGGCGACCAGCCGACGATCGAAGCGAGCCTCATCCGCGAGGTCGTCGGAGCCGCATCGCCCGAACGCCCCATCGTGGCCACCGACGCCGACGGGGTGCTGGCTCCACCCGTGCTCCTCATGCGCGCCGCCTTCGACGTCGTGGATCGCCTGCGCGGCGACGTCGGCCTCCGATCAATGCTGGACCGGCGACGGGAGAGCGTGCGGACGGTCCAGGTTGCACGTCACGAGCCGGACGTCGACACCCCGGCCGACCTCGAAGCGCTCGGCGCTAGAATCGCTCACATGTTCGATTCGAGCGTGAACCCGGACCGATGACGATCGAGCGCATCACCAGCGCCGACGTGGCCGCCGAGGAGCTCGCCCTCGAGTCGACGGTCCGCCCCAGGCGGCTCGACGAGTTCGCCGGACAGGATCGCGTCAAGGAGAACCTCGGCATCCTGATCGATGCCGCGCAGCACCGTTCCGAGCCGGTCGACCACGTCCTCCTCTACGGCCCGCCGGGCCTCGGCAAGACGACGCTGGCGAACATCGTCGCCGCGGAGATGGGCGCGCAGATCCGCACCACGTCCGGGCCGGCCATCGAGCGAGCAGGGGACCTCGCCGCGGTCCTCACCAGCCTGGGGAAGGGCGACGTCCTGTTCATCGACGAGATCCATCGGCTCAGCCATGCCGTGGAGGAGATCCTCTATCCGGCCATGGAGGACTTCGCGCTCGACGTCGTGCTCGGCAAGGGCCCCGGCGCACGGACGGTGCGGCTCCAGATCGAGCACGTGACCGTCATCGGCGCCACCACGCGGGTGGGCTCCATCACGGGCCCGCTGCGAGATCGCTTCGGGGCAACCTATCGGCTCGACTACTACACCGATGCGGAGCTCGAGCGCATCCTGCGTCGCTCCGCCGAGATCCTGGGCGTCTCGTTGACGGATGCGGCCGCCGTGCTCGTCGCACGGCGCTCGCGCGGGACGCCGCGCATCGCGAACCGCCTGCTGAAGCGGGTGCGCGACTACGCCCAGGTCCGCGGCGTGACCGACGGAGCGGTTACCGAAGCCTCTGCCGCCGATGCGCTCGCGCTGCTCGAGATCGACGAGCGCGGCCTCGACGCCATGGACCGCCAGCTGCTGCGCGCGATTGCCGAGCACCACGGCGGGGGACCGGTCGGCCTGGCGACCATGGCCGCCACCGTGTCGGAGCCGATCGAGACCATCGAGGACGTCGTCGAGCCGTACCTGATGCAGATCGGCCTGCTAGCCCGAACGCCACGCGGCCGCCAGCTCACTGCCGGAGGCTGGGAGCACCTCGGGCTCACGCCGCCGGCGGGACCGACGGCGGCATCGGCTCAGCAGCCCGGCCTCTTCGACGCCTGAGCCATGAGCCCGGAGCTCGGCAGGATCCTGCTCGTCATCGGGATCGTGCTGGTCGTGGTCGGCGGGCTCGCGGCGCTCGGCGTCCGGCTGCCGTTCGGCCGGCTGCCGGGCGACATCGCGATCGAGGGTGAGCGTGGCGGCTTCTACTTCCCGATCGTCACGATGATCGTCGTCAGCGTCGTGCTGACCGTGCTGCTCAACCTCTTCTTGCGCCGCTGACTGCCGGCGTACCCGACGCCCGTGCAGAAACGGCACTCGTCGCGCCGTTGCCCGGAGTAGGCTGACCGGCGGCACCGGTGCCCGCATGGTGTCGGGATCACGCGTGCCTGGAGCGGAGGGTGACCCGAGTGGAGGTTGAGGCAACCGAGGTACCGCGTAGCGACGCAACGGCGCCGCGCGCCAGCGGAGGTGGGTTGGACACCTACTTCAAGTTGAGCGAGCGGGGGACGACCGTCGGGACGGAGGTGAAGGCCGGCATCACCACGTTCCTGGTCATGGCCTACATCATCTTTCTCAACCCGCTGATCCTGTCGAACATGTTCCCCGAGGGGTCGGCGGAGCGAGCCGCATTCATTCCGGCCGCAGCGGCGGCAACGGCACTGCTGGCCGGGATCCTGACCATTGCCATGGGGCTCGTGTCGAACTACCCGATCGCGCTGGCGGCCGGCCTGGGCATCAACGGCATCGTGGCCTTCACACTCGTCCTCGGGCTCGGCCTCACGCCGGCCGGTGCGATGGGCGTCATCGTCCTCGAGGGTCTCGTCGTCCTGGTGCTGGTCCTCGTGGGCCTGCGCGAGGCGATCATGAATGCCGTGCCGCTCGCGCTGAAGCGCGCGATCGGCGTCGGGATCGGCCTCTTCATCCTGTTCATCGGGTTCAGCGATGCCGGCCTCATCGTGGCCGGTGCCGGGACGCCGGTGGCGTTCGTGTTCCCGAACAGCGCGCTCGCCTGGCTGTCGCTGCTCGGCCTCGGGATCACGATCACGCTGTTCGTGCTCAGGGTCCAGGCGGCACTGCTGATCAGCATCCTGATCATGTCGATCATCAGCTTCCTGGTCGGCTTCACGACCTTCCCGTCGGACGCGAGCTTCGTGCCGGACTTCTCGACGATCGGGCAGTTCGACGTCGGCAACGTCTGGTCGCTCGGCGCGCTGGCGGCGATCCTGACGATCTTCGCGATCATGCTGACTGACTTCTTCGACACGATGGGGACGGCGACCGCTATCACGGAGCAGGCCGGGCTGACGACCGAGGACGGCAAGGTGCCCGACATCGGCCGCGTGCTGCTCGTCGACTCCGTTGCCGCGGCAGCCGGTGGCGCCGCGGGCATCAGCTCGAACACGAGCTACATCGAGAGCGCGGCGGGCGTCGCCGAAGGTGGCCGGACAGGCCTCACCGCCGTCGTTACCGGCGTGCTGTTCCTCGTCGCAGTGCTCGTGACCCCGTTGGCCGGCATGGTGCCGTTCGCGGCGACGGCGCCGGTCCTGATCGTCGTCGGCTACCTGATGGCAACGCTGATCAAGGACATCGACTTCGCCGATGTCGAGGAGGGTTTCCCGGCACTGCTGGGCATCATCCTCATGCCGATCACGTTCAGCATCACGGTCGGCATCGGCGCCGCATTCGTGACGTGGGTGCTGATCAAGGCGGTCCGCGGCAAGTTCGCCGAGATCCATCCGCTGATGTGGGTCGTGGGCATCGCCTTCCTGGTGTACTTCGCGCAGGACTGGATCAACTCCATCATCTGAGCGGAGCTCCTGGACCGATGGCGCCCGGCCGGGTCACCCGACCGGGCGCTACGCTTTCCGCGTGGAATCTCCCCGTCTGCGGGTCGACGACTTCGATTACGACCTGCCCGAATCGGCGATCGCCCAGGCGCCGGCCGAGCCCCGGGATTCCTCGCGCCTCCTCGTCCTGGAGCGCGCGACCGGGGCGGTGGAGCATGCCCGATTCCGTGACATCGGCCGCTGGCTCCATGCGAGCGACCTGCTCGTCGTCAACGACTCGCGCGTCATCCCGGCCCGCCTGCGCGGGCTGCGGGCGGGCGGTGGCGCCGCAGAGATCCTCGTGCTCCGGCCGATCGACGACGCCTCAGCCGCATGGGAGGCGCTCGTGCGGCCATCGCGCCGCCTGGCGGTCGGAGCGACCGTCGTGCTCGCGAGCGGTGACCGCGTCGAGGTGGGGGAGCGCCTCGGCGACGGCACCCGCGCCATCCGCTTCGACGACGACCCGCACGAGGTCATGGCGCGCGCGGGCGAGATGCCGCTCCCTCCGTACATCCGCGACCGATCCTCACCGGCCGAGCGATACCAGACCGTCTATGCGAGGCCGCCGGGATCGGCTGCTGCTCCCACGGCCGGGCTCCACTTCACCGCCGAGCTGCTTGGCTCGCTCGAGGCGCAGGGCGTCCGGCGTGCGTCGGTCACGCTCCACGTCGGACTCGACACCTTCCGGCCCCTCGAGGGCGAGTACGTCGACGAGCATCACATCCACCGCGAGTGGTACGAGATTCCACCGGCGACGCGATCGGCCATCAGCACGGCGCGCCGGGTCGTCGCGGTCGGCACCACGGCCGTGCGCGTCCTCGAGACCGCGGCGCGTGGCCAGGCGGACGCAGGCTGGAGCGACCTCTACATCACGCCGCCGTATCGGTTCGCCACCGTCGGTGCCCTGATCACGAACTTCCACCTGCCGCGGAGTTCGCTGCTGCTGCTGGTGACGGCCTTCGTGCAGGACGGCATGCCCGAAGCCGATCCGTTCGCGGCCCGCGATCGTCTGCTGGATGCCTATCGCGTCGCCCTGGACGCGGGCTATCGGTTCTTCAGCTTCGGCGATGCGATGCTGATCGTCTGACGCTCAGTCCTGGTCGTCCGAGCGGGTCGGGATGGCGGCGCGCTCCTCCTCCGGGAGCTCGATCACCTCTTCGCCGTCGCCGACACGGACGGCCATCGGCGTCGTGGATCCCGCGGGGCCGCCGCCGCCCTGGCCATTCGAGCCCTCGGTGTCGCCATCGCCGGCCGAAGCTTCGGCGGGCTTGCCAGTTTCCGTCGGTGCGTCGTCGCCCGTCGGCTCATCGGCTGCCGGCAGCGGCCGCGGGCCGCCCGGATGGACGCCGGGAACGTCGGACGAGACCCTGCCGGCGGGGACGCCGAACGGCTCCGCCATCACCGCGCACACCCGCGCCAGGTCGCACAGTGCCTGGCCGAGGTCCGGGGACTCCGTGGCGGCCTCGAAGTGAGGGTGATGGAGACGGAACGACCACCGCGTGCGGTGCTCACGCGCCCAGAGGCGGAAGGTATCGGCACGAAGCTCGACGCCGCGGAGGACCTGCCACGGGTACATCAGCATCGCCAGCCGATAGCGCGCTGACGAGCCGAAGGGGGCGTAGCGGTGATCGAGCAGGCCCACCTCGGTCGCGACCATGACGCGTCGCTCGTCGCCTTCCTGGCCGGCCTCGAGGGCGTACACGGCCAGGTCCTCGACGCCCAGGCTCTGAAGCTCAAGCGCGATCCATTCCTTGACCTCGTCGTTCAGGAACGGCATGCGCGGCCATTCGGTCAATCGCACCCGACGGTCACCTCTCCGTTGTGCAACGTAGCCTATCCCCTGCGCCTATCCTCTGGAGCGGTGTCTGCGCCCGCCCCGATAGCCTATTCCTTCGAGCCAACCGGCGTCGGCCATGCCCGCCGTGGCCGAATCATGACGCCTCACGGCGGGATCGACACCCCCCAGTTCATGCCGGTCGGCACGCAGGCCACCGTGAAGGCGCTGACGCCGGGCGATCTCCAGGCGGCCGGCGCCCAGATGATCCTCGGGAACACCTACCACCTCAACCTGAGACCAACGTCCGAGCGGATCGCGCGTTTGGGCGGGCTGCACCGGTTCATGGGCTGGGATGGACCGATCCTGACCGATTCGGGCGGGTTCCAGGTCTTCTCACTGGCCGATCTGCGGCGCGTCGACGACGACGGCGTCACGTTCAACTCGCACGTGGACGGCTCGACGCACCGCCTCACCCCCGAGCGGGCCATGGAGATCCAGGCGCTGCTCGGATCGGATGTGGCGATGGCGTTCGACCAGCTCGTGGACCCTTCGCTACCGCGTGCCGAGGTCGCAGAGGCGATGGAGCGGACGCACCGATGGGCGGAGCGCTCGCTGGCTGCCCGTGGACGCGCGGACCAGGCAGTGTTCGGGATCATGCAGGGTGGAGTGGATGCTTCTCTGCGACGCGAATCGGTCGCCGCGATCTCGTCGATGCCGTTCGATGGGCTGGCGATCGGCGGGCTGTCGGTCGGGGAGTCGAAGGCCGACATGGCGGCGACCCTGGACGTCGTGGCCCTCGCCCTCGGCGCGGATCCGCGTCCGCGCTACCTGATGGGCGTTGGCTCGCCGCTTGACTTCTTTACCGCCGTCGAGCGGGGCATCGACCTGTTCGACTGCGTCCTGCCCACCCGCGTGGCACGTACAGGCCAGGTCTGGACCGATGCCGGCCGCCTCAACCTGCGCAACGCCGCGTTCCTTGACGACCCCGAGCCGATCGATGCCTCCTGCGCCTGCGAGGCGTGTCGCGGCTTCTCACGCGCCTATGTCGCGCACCTGTTCCGCGCGCGCGAGCTGCTCGCCTATCGGCTGGCATCGGTCCACAACGTGACCTGGACGCTCGAGCTGATGCGGCGCCTGCGCGCCTCGCTGGTGGAGGGTACGTTCGCCGAGCTGCATGCCCTGATCACCGCAGCATTCGCCCGGGGGTGACCCGCAATACCGGGCGCCGAGATGACATGCCGATCTATCGGGTAACGGCGCACCCAGAGCCGCAATCGGGGGTGCCACCGCCTCATTCGTCGGGCAGGGATGCGCAGGACGAGTGCTCCGCGCGCAGGGCTGCTCGAAATATCGGGCAGGCGCCGGGTCGTCACGGTGTATGACGGCGTATGACAGCGGTGTAGAATGGCCCAACGCGACAGGGGAGCTGTCACGCCGAAGCGTAGAATCGGCCGTATCGGCGCCCGATAAGCGTCGGGTAAGTGGTGAGTAATCGGCGGCGGCGCATGATCGGCGCACGCTCGACGAAGCTCACGCGACATCGGAGGTTCGAGCGATGGCAAAGGGTCGAGATCGACCACGCAAGGAGCCGAAGCGAAAGGCCAAGGAGAAGGCGCCGAAGAACCCGATCGCGCCGACGTCCTACCAGCCCCCGATGCGGCAGGTCGAGATCATCAAGCCCAAGCGCAAGGAACGAGAACGAGAGCCCGAGCCCCAGGACCCGATCCCTCAGGACGAGGGGTGAGCTGACGCCGCCGGGGCGGAGGGATCGCACGAGGAGCGAAAGACGACCATGGAAGCACCGGTGGCAGTGACGCAAGGGCCGGCAGCGAAGAACGGCAACGCGAACGGGAGCGCGAACGGAAACGGCGAGCGCAGCCGAGCGGTGGACGCTGCCATCCTCCAGATCGAGAAGCAGTTCGGGCGCGGCTCGATCATGCGTCTTGGCGACCGTGAGGCGCAGAACGTGCCCGCCGTGTCGACCGGATCGGTCGCGCTGGATCTCGCATTGGGCGTCGGCGGCGTGCCGCGCGGCCGAATCACCGAGATCTACGGCCCCGAGTCGAGCGGCAAGACGACCCTCTGCTACCACGTTGCCGCCAATGCCCAGCGCAATGGGGGAGTGGTCGCCTTCATCGATGCCGAGCATGCGCTCGACCCTGGCTACGCCAAGAACGTGGGCGTCGACGTCGACGAGCTTCTCGTCAGCCAGCCGGACACCGGTGAGCAGGCGCTCGAGATCGCCGAGACGCTCATCCGCTCGGGCGGCGTGGACGTCGTGATCGTCGACTCCGTCGCCGCGCTCGTGCCGCGTGCCGAGATCGAGGGCGACATGGGTGACGCCTTCGTCGGCCTGCAGGCCAGGCTCATGAGCCAGGCGTTGCGCAAGCTCACCGGCGCGATCAATCGGTCGCAGACGGCGTTGATCTTCACCAACCAGCTGCGCGAGAAGATCGGCGTCATGTTCGGCAACCCCGAGACGACGCCGGGTGGCCGCGCGCTGAAGTTCTACGCCAGCGTGCGGATGGACATCCGGCGCATCGAGACGCTCAAGACCGGGACCGATGCGATCGGTTCCCGCACGCGCGTCAAGGTGGTGAAGAACAAGGTCGCCAGCCCGTTCCGCGTGGCCGAGTTCGACATCATGTACAACGAGGGCATCAGCCGCGAGGGCGGTCTGCTCGACGTCGGCATCGCCGCCGGCATCCTGGCCAAGACGGGCGCGTGGTTCAACTACGGCGACATCCGCCTCGGCCAGGGACGTGAGAATGCGCGCGAATTCCTCAAGGCCAACCCGGAGATCGCCGAGAAGATCGACAACGAGATCCGCGGCAAGGTTGCGAGCATCGAGGTCGGCGTCGAAGGCATCAGCGAGGCCGAGTAGGGGACCGATGGCGCGGCGTCGCGCACCACGCGAGCCGCGCACCGATCCGCCGGATGCGCAGGCCGCCTTCGAGATCGCCGCACGCTTCCTGGGCACCCGGCCGCGGACACGGTGGGAGCTGGAGCGCCGCCTTCGTCGCGCCAATGTCGAGGATGCCGTGATCGAGACGACCACCCAGCGGCTGGCCGACCTCGGCTACCTCGACGATGCGGCATTTGCCCGCTGGTGGGGTGAGCAGCGCGACCGCCATGCACCGCGCGGCCGGCGCATGGTCGAAGCGGAGCTGCGACAGCGCGGGGTGACGCGCGAGGTGATCGAGGCGTACCGAGATGAGCATGCTGCGCCGGAACGTGCGCCGGAGGACGAGTCCCTCCCGTCGAGCGAGCCGGAACGAGCGAGAGAGGCGCTGGAGCGGCACCTGCGGGGCCGGCCACTCCCCGAGGATCGAAAGGCCCTGGAGCGTATCGGGATGTACCTGATGCGGCGGGGCTTCGATGCCGAGACGACGCGCGCGACGATTCGGGCCGCGGGCGCAGAGACGGACGACGACAGCACCTGAGGAGCAACGGGCGGATGGTGACGAGCACGGAATCGACGCCGGATGAGTACGTCGCGTCGCTTCCCGAGGACCGGGCGGTGGCGGTTCAGGCAGTCCGGGACGTGATCAATGCGAGTCTGCCCGCGGGCTACGAGGAAGGCATGGCGTACGGCATGATCGGCTGGTACGTGCCGCTCGAGCGCTTCGGTGACACGTACAACGGCCAGCCGCTGGGCCTGGCGGCGCTGGCGAGCCAGAAGCATTACCTCAGCCTGTACCTCAACACCGTGTACGGCGACCGCGATACCGAGGCATGGTTCCGGGAACGCTGGGCACGGACCGGCAAGAAGCTGGACATGGGCAAGAGCTGCGTCCGCTTCCGGACGCTCGATGACCTGCCGCTCGACGTCATCGGCGAGACGATCGCGCGCACCGACGTTGACGCCTTCGTGCGGCACTACGAGACGGCCCGCGGCAGCTCGCGGGCCACGCGCAAGCGTCCCTGACGCGCGAATCCGTAGTCGGCTCCGTAGATTCTCGGATGCTGGCACGTCATCCGCTGGGTACGCTGTTCGTGATGAAGCTGTCCGACTGGCTGAACGAGTACCGCGAATTCAACCCTGACGATTTCGAGCGCCCGCTGGCTGAACCGGTCGACGACTGGAAGGAGCCGGAGCTGATCGCATCGGCCGATCGGGTGCCGAACACCGAGCCGCGCTGGCGCGAGCGCGCCGCTCGCGTCGGATACGGAAGGCCGACCCAGATCTGACGGCGGGCCCTGACGCATCGGTCTAGGCTGTCGCCATGCGATTCGCCCTCATGACCGAGCCCCAGCAGGGGCTTTCCTACGACGAAATCCTCGCCATTGCCCGGGCCGCCGAGTCCGCCGGCCTCGAGGCCTTCTTCCGCTCGGACCACTACGCCAGCTTCCCGGGCGGCTCCGGCAAGCCGACCACCGACGCGTGGGCGACGCTGGCCGGCTTGGCACGCGAGACGTCGACCATTCGGCTCGGCACCCTCGTGTCCCCGGTCACGTTTCGGATCCCGGGCAACCTGGCCAAGGTCATCCAGACCGTCGACGAGATGAGCGGCGGTCGGGTCGAGGCGGGATTCGGCGCCGGATGGAACGCGGACGAGCACGCGCAACTGGGCATCCCGTTCCCGGACATCGGCGAGCGCTACGACATGCTCACCGAGCAGATGGCCATCATCCACGGCCTGTGGACCGAGCCCGATGGCTGGGGCTACGACGGCGAGCACTGGCAGGTGCGTGGCGCCGTACGGCACGGCGAGATCGCGCGTGGCGGTCGCAAGCACCCGCACATCCTGTTCGGCGGAAAGGGCGGGCCACGCCTGGCGGGGCTGGTCGCCCGCTACGGCGACGAGTTCAACCTCAACTCCGCCTCACCCGAGGACGCGCCCGAGGCATACGCACGGGTTCGCAAGGCATGTGAAGAGATCGGCCGTGACCCGAATCAGGTGGTGTACTCGGCCATGACGGGCGTCCTGGTGGCCGAGACCGAAGGCGATCTCCGAGCGCGCGTCGCCGACCTGCTCTCCGCGCTCGGCCAGGGCGAGACCGATGGCGACGCGTGGCTGGCCGAGCGCCGCCGCCGCTGGATCATGGGCACGCCCGACGAGGCGCACGAGCGTGTCCAGGCGTTCGAGGAACGCGGCACGCAGCGCATCATGCTCCAGGATTTCCTGCCCCGCGACCTGGATCACGTACGGCTCATGGGCCGCATCTTCGGCGCCTGAACCGGCGACGGAACCAGCCCGGCCTTTACGCTACACTCGCCCTTTCCGGGCGCGTATCGCCCAGACGTTCGACTGACCGACGCGCCCGCGCCTTAGCGGGTGCGACACCGCCCATAACCGGGCTCCAACGCACACGGGGGAGCCAAATGCCTGAATTTGTCGTGGTCATCGTGGCGGCCGCTGCGGTCGCCATGATCGTCGGCATCGTGATCGGCTTCGTCGCGCGCCGCTTCGTCGCGACGAGCGCCGTGAAGCATGCCGAGCAGTACAGCCAGCGCATCATTGCCGAGGCGCACGCGAAGCAGAAGGAGATCGTCCTCGAGGGCAAGGACGAGGCGCTCCACCTGCGGCGCGCGGCCGAGGACGAGGCGCGCGAGCAGCGCGCGAACATGCAGCGTTCCGAGCGCCGACTCCTGGACCGGGAGGAGGCGCTCGATCGTAAGGTCGCGGCACTCGAGGAACGCGAGCAGGGCCTGCAGGCGCGTGCCGCGGAGCTGGATGGCGAGCGCGCCAAGGTCGCCGATCTCCGCCAGCGGCAGCTGGAGGAGCTCGAGCGGGTGTCCGGTCTGACCGCCGCCGAGGCGCGCCAGAGCCTCATCGGCCAGATCGTGGACGAGGCCCAGGCGGAGGCGCAGCACCGCGTGCGCGAGATCGAGCGCCACGCGCAGGAGGAAGGCGAGGAGCGCGCGCGGCGGGTGCTGACCACCGTGATGCAGCGGATCGCCGCCGATCACACCTCCGAGGCGACGGTCACCGTCGTCAGCCTCCCGAACGAGGAGATGAAGGGCCGCATCATCGGGCGCGAGGGACGCAACATCCGCGCCCTCGAACAGGCCACCGGTGTCGACCTCATCATCGACGACACGCCCGAGGCGGTCGTGCTTTCGGGCTTCGACCCGGTCCGGCGCGAAGTGGCGCGCATGGCGCTGCTCAAGCTGATCAGCGATGGCCGCATCCATCCCGGCCGCATCGAGGAGACGGTCGCCAAGTGCCGCTCGGAGATCGAGGTCGTCATGCGCCAGGCCGGAGAGCAGGCCGCGTACGACGCTGGCGTGCCCGGGCTGCACCCCGAGCTCATCAAGCTCATCGGCCGTCTGAAGTACCGGACCAGCTACGGCCAGAACGTGCTGAACCACAGCGTCGAAACGGCGCGCCTCTCGGGCCTGCTGGCGGCCGAGATCGGCGCCAACGTGGGCGAGTCGAAGAAGGGCGGGCTGCTGCACGACATCGGCAAGGCTGTCGACCACGAGGTCGAGGGGCCGCACGCCGCCATCGGCGCCGATATCGCCGGCCGCTTCGGCGTCAATCCCATCGTCTGCAATGCCATCGCCGCGCACCACCAGGAGGTCGAGCAGGAGAGCGTCGAGGCCACGGTCGTGCAGATCGCCGATGCGATCAGCGCCTCCCGGCCCGGCGCGCGCGGCGAGACGCTCGACAACTACGTGAAGCGGCTCGAGGACCTGCAGCAGATCGCCCTGAGCTTCCCCGGCGTCGAGCGCTGCTTCGCCATCCAGGCGGGGCGCGAGATTCGCATCCTCGTGCGGCCCGAGGACATCGACGATGTCGCCTCGAGCCGCCTGGCCCGCGACGTGGTCAAGAAGATCGAGGAGCAGCTCCAGTACCCCGGGCAGATCAAGGTGACCGTCATCCGCGAGACTCGCGCGGTCGACTACGCCCGGTGACGACGCCCGCGGGCGAGCTCCGGATCCTCGTCATCGGCGACGTCATCGGCAGGCCCGGTCGCGACGCCGTGCTGCAGGTGCTCGGCGAGCTGCGCCGCGATCTCCACCTCGACATGGTCATCGCCAACGGCGAGAACATGGCCGCCGGCATGGGCCTCACGCCGCGCCTGGCGGAGGAGCTGCTCGGTGGGGGAGTGGATGTCATCACCAGCGGCAACCACATCTGGGACAAGCGCGAGGTGTACGACTACCTCGATACCGATCGGCCGGTCCTGCGCCCGATCAACTATCCCGACGACACGCCCGGGCGTGGCTGGCTGGTGCACCACACCGATGCCGGCGACGAGATCGCCGTCATCAACGCCATGGGCCGCGTGTTCATGAACCAGCTCGATTCGCCGTTCACCAAGCTCGACGAGCTCCTCGACGGCGCAGCCGATCCATTGCCGCCGATCCGCATCCTCGACTTCCACTGCGAGATCACGTCGGAGAAGAACGCCATGGGCTGGTACCTCGACGGCCGGGTGACGGCCGTGGTCGGCACCCACACCCACGTGCCAACCGCCGATGCGCGCGTGCTGCCAAAGGGGACCGCCTACATCAGCGACATCGGGATGACCGGACCGCGGGACTCGATCATCGGCATGTCGCTCGAGACCGTGCTGCCGCGCTTTACCTTGCACCTGCCGACGCGCTTCGCGGTCGCGGATGGCCCCGTGTCGTTCAATGCGGTGGTCATCACGGCCTCGCCGGCCACCGGGCGAGCCAGTGCCATCGAGCAGGTGCAGCGCCTGATCGAGGTCTGAGTCGATCGTTGGCTGACCAGGCCGACCCGCCGCTGATCGGGGTCATCGGCCCAACGGCCTCGGGCAAGACCGACCTTGCGCTTGCGCTCGCGCAGCGGCTCCCGGTCGAGGTCATCGCCGCCGACTCGCGCCAGGTCTACCGCGGCATGAATGTCGGCACGGCCAAGCCGGATGCCGCGACGCGCGCATCGCCAGCGCACCATCTCGTCGACGTCGTCAATCCGGACGAGCCATTCACCGTCGCCCAATGGGTCGAGCGCGCACGCGCCATCGTTTCCGAGATCGCGGCTCGCGGCCGCATGGCGATGGTCGTCGGCGGTACCGGCCTGTACGTTGCCGCACTCGTCGACGGCCACGACTACGCCAGCCAGCCGTGGTCACCCGAGATCCGCCAGCGGCTGGCCGATGAGCTCGCCACCGATGGCCTGGAAGCCCTGGCCGGGAGGCTGCGCGCGGCAGAGCCGGAGACCACGGTCGACCTTCGCAACCCCCGCCGCGTGCTGCGCGCCCTGGAGCGAATTGCCGGCGGTGGCGCGGCTCCCGATGCGGTTCCGTACGCGGGACGGGTGGTCATGCTTGCGCTGGACCGTCCCCGCGACGTCCTGTATCGGCGCATCGACGAGCGGACGCGCTGGATGTTCACTGCCGGTGGCCTGCTGGACGAGGTTCGTCGCCTCCAGGACGCCGGCTACGCGGCCGACCTGCGCCCGATGACGGGCCACGGCTACCGAGAAGCGATGGCTCACCTGGCGGGGGAGCTCACCCTCGAGCGCGCCATCGAGGTCACCGCACGGCACACGCGCAACTACGCGAAGCGGCAGCTGAGCTGGTTCCGGCGCGACAGCCGCATCGTGTGGCTGCGTGCCGGAGATCGACCTGCGGACGATCCATCGCTGGTCGACGAGGCCGATCGGCTGATTCGCGCCGCCCTGAGCTGAGCGGGTACCATATCGAACAGATGTCCGAACGCGCCCGCATGATCGACCTCACCACCCCCGACGAGCGCGCCTTCCTCATCGGCCTCGACGATCCGTCCGACGGACGCTGGCCGGTGAGCAGGTCGCTCGCCGAGCTCGCCGCCCTGGCCGAGACGGCCGGGGCCACCGTCGTCGGCTCGGCGTTTCAGCGACGCGCGGCGCCAGATCCGGTGTGGTACTTCGGCAAGGGCCGCGCAGCCGAGCTCGTGGACGAGAAGACGGCCAGCGACTTCAACGTCCTCATCGTCGACGACGAGCTGGAGCCGAACCAGCAGCGCAGCCTCGAGAAGCTGCTCGACTGCAAGGTGCTGGACCGATCGGCACTGATCATCGACATCTTCGCGAGGCACGCGAAGACGAAGGAGGGCCGCCTCCAGGTCGAGCTCGCCGCGCTCGAGTACCACCTGCCGCGTCTGACCCGCATGTGGACGCACCTCTCGCGCACCGGCGGCGGGATCGGCACGCGGGGCCCCGGCGAAAGCCAGCTCGAGACGGACCGGCGACTGATCCGCGAAAGGATCAAGAAGGTCAAGGCCGAGCTCGAGGACGTGCGACGCCACCGCGCGACCGCGGCGCGCCAGCGGGATCGGCACGAGGTGGCGACCGTCGCGCTGGTCGGTTACACGAACGCCGGCAAGAGCACGCTGCTCAACGCCATGGCCGACTCGGACGTGTACGCCGCCGACATGCTGTTCGCGACCCTGGATCCGACGACGCGCCAGCTCACGCTGCCGAGCGGCCGTGAGGTGGTGATGAGCGACACGGTCGGATTCATCAACAAGCTGCCGCACGACCTGGTCGAGGCATTCCGCGCGACCCTCGAGGAAGTCATGCGTGCCGACCTGCTGCTGGAGGTCGTCGACGCCTCGGATCCCGACTTCGTCGGGCAGCAGGCAGCCGTGCAGGCCGTCCTCGACGAGCTCGGCGCGGGCGAGAAGCCGCGGATCACCGTCTACAACAAGGTCGACCTGCTTCCCGCCGATACCGGCGAGCGTCCCGCCAGCGAGCGCACGGCCTTCGTCAGCGCCGTGACCGGCGAGGGGCTCGACGGCCTGCGCGGCAAGATTGCCGATGCGCTGCGCGCCCAGATGGTGGCCGTCAACGCCGTGGTCCCGTACGAGCGCGGCGAGCTCGTGGCCCGCGCGCGAAGCTCCGGCGACGTGAGCGAGGCATACGAGGCGGGTGGCGTGCGCGTCAGCGGGCACCTCCCGGCATCCATCGCCTCGGAGCTGCACGCGGCGGGGCGCAACGGGCGGCGACGCCCCAGCGCCTCTCGCTGACGTCTCTCGTGGTTCGCGATCCGGCGCTGCGCGACGAGC
The DNA here is from genome assembly GCA_036380955.1 of Candidatus Limnocylindria bacterium. Classification (GTDB taxonomy): domain Bacteria; phylum Chloroflexota; class Limnocylindria; order QHBO01; family QHBO01; genus JACDBZ01. Next base: position 45,673 of record DASVDT010000111.1, read on the forward strand.
TGCTCGAAATGGCCGAGCGCGAGCTGGCCGCCGCCGATGCACTGTTCACGCGCTGTGCGTCGGACCCGCCGCTCCAACGTGAGCTCGATCGGCGCCTCGCCGGACCGATCACCACCCTGACCACCGCCCTCGCCGAATGGGCGGCGCGGCCGCCGGAGGCCGACACGCTGTTGCGGGTGAACGACGACAACGCGCGACGGCTGGACGAGATCGTCGCCGGTGGCTGGCCGGGCCTCCGAACGGTCGGGGCCGATGGCGCCGATACGGCGTGGCTGCTGGCCGAGCGCGCCGACCACGCCAACGAGGCGCGCCTCGGCTGGCTCAGCCCGCTCACCGACGCGGTGAGCAGCGGCGACGCCGATCCACGTCATCTGGGCACGCTCGTCGACCGGACCGCCGCGGTCGCGGGCCGCCGGCAGGCGTACGGCACGATCGCGATGCTCGCTCCCGACGGCGAGATCGAGTTCCCGGTGCCGGTCGACGACATCGGATCGGTCGACGTTCGCCGAGAGGCGATCGGGCTTCCACGCTTGAGCGTCGACGCTCGCTTCCTCGCCGATGCTGACCTCGTCCCATACGGACCGGAGCGCGGCTCGGTGCCGGTCAACCAATGGCCGATGCTGGTCGAGGGGCATGTCTCGGCCGAGGCCACGCTCGAGGCAGGGATACGACCCATCCATCGCATATGGGCGGTGCGGCCCGGCGATCGTCGCCTCGGGCGCCTTCGAGCGCTGGCGCGCGAGCGTGGCGTGCTGATCGAGCAGGTCGAGCCCGAGCTCATCGACGAGCTCGCCAGCGGCCGAACGCACGGTGGCGTCATCGGCCTCGTCGGACCGCGGCGCGAGCGCTCGATGGCCGAGCTCATCGGCGAGGTGGGGGAGGGGTCCTTGCTCGTCATGCTCGACGGCATCGAGGATCCCTTCAACTACGGCCAGGCCGTCCGGGCCCTCTATGCGGCGGGCGTCGACGGCCTCGTCACGCGTCGCAGCTGGGAGACGGCGCTGACCACGGTGACGCGAGCATCGGCAGGTGCGACGGAGCTGATGCCGACCGCGTCAGCCGACGGTGCCGACTCCGCCGCTGAGGCGGCCCGAACGGCGAGCATGCGCGTGGCGTGCGCCGTCGCCGACGCGAGCGCGGTCGAGCTCAACGAAGCCGACCTGTCCGGAGGCGTGTTCCTGCTCATCGGCGGCGAGCGGCGCGGCGTGACGCGATCGTTCATCGATCGAGCGGACCTGCGGCTGCGAATCGGCTACGGCCGGGAACGTGCGCCGGAGCTGGGAGCTGCCGCCGCGGCGGCCATCATCGGCTTCGAGGCGCTGCGACAGCGCCGAGCTGCGTCGAGCTAGAAGACGCGTCGGCCGGCCAGGCGGTCCGGCTGGGTCGTGGTCGGCATCGGCCGGCTCAGGCGTCGCCAGATGCGCTCGCGGATGGCGAGGCCGGCGAAGAGATACAGCGCGGTGAGCGCGACGAGGAGGCCGTAACCGACCGCCAGCGGGCCGAGGTCGCCGCCGATGGCAGTGCCTCCGACCATGCTGAGGCTGCCGAGCGCGAGCCCGCCGATGGCCATGGACCACATCGTCTGTCGCATGCACTGAGCCTACGCGCGCGCGAGCACGAATCGCATAGGACCATCGGTGCGAATGGCGTAGGACCTTGGCGTCGGCCTTTACTCAGCCCAGTGCCCGAAAGCACTTCCGCAAATGTA
>DASVDT010000112.1:0-22308 GCA_036380955.1 Candidatus Limnocylindria bacterium
CTCCGGTCTGGACGACGTACGCGCCGAGCAGCATGACGGGCCCGAAGCCGATGGCGACGGCGAACTCTCCCAGTCCCCGGTAGACGAGCTTGAGCGGAGGAGCGGTGTAGGCGACGCCGATGAGGATGCCGGCGATGCCGATCCAGAGCAGCAGCATCGAGCCCGTCACCGCCACGAGCAGCAGCCCAATCGCGGCGGCCGCCCCGAACAGGGCGACGGTAAGTCTGGCCAGGCCCCTGATGGTCACGAGGTCGTAGACGGCGACGCGCGAGCCGCCCGAGAACTGGGTCGGCGTGGTGTTGGCGTCATCGGCTCCGGAGAGCGTGTCGAACACGTCGTTGCTGACGTTGATGGCCAGGTGCGCGAACGAACCGCCGATGAGGGTCAGCAGCGCCGTCCACCACGTGAATGCGCCGTGGCTGGCCGCGACGGCGATGCCGAGCAGCACCGGCACCGCGGTGGCCGACAGGAAGGGCAGGCGCGTCGTGCGGAGTGCCAGCCAGAACGGCGACAGGCGCGGCCGGATGGGCCTGCCCTTCTCTTCCGACAGCTGCGCCAGATAGCGCCGCGACTGCGGCACGGAGCGCTCGGAGTACTCGAAGAAGGGCACCTCGGTCTCGTCCCAGCCCCAGACCCGGGTGGGCGTGAAGGTGCCGCCACTGGCGCGACCCCACAGTTGGAGGTAGCGGCGCTCGTCGTAGCCGATGCCGGGCTGCGGACGGATGTGGCTTGCCATGACGCTCAGCTCCCGATCGTTCGGGATAGCCGGCTCCGCCGGCTCGACGAGCGTGATCGTGCCGGCGGCAGCATCGGCTTCGAAGCCGGTGGCGACGCTGATCGGGTAGCCGCTATCGTCGATCCAGCTGACGACGACGTGCGGGTACGTCGACAGGCGCTCGAGGTCCGCAGCGGTCGGAGCGTGGGCCGGCACAGAGCCTGAACGAGTCATCAGGCGGCCTCCGCGCTGGACGATGCCGTCCGCTCGGGCGGTCGGCTGGTGTCACCGTTTGCCCAGTACAGGCATCGCTCGGGGGTGATCTCGATGACGGCGCGCTCGAAGAAGAGCGGCAGCGCCACGCGAGCCTTGAGGAAGTCGTCGATGGCCGGCTCCTTCTTCCGCCACAGCTCCAGGATCAACCGCTCCCAGTCGGAGTGCGGGTCTTCCTCGATGATCCGCGCAGTGCCCTGGACGGTTGCGCGATCGAGGTTGCCCTTCATGGCAACCGGATCGGTCAGGGCCAGGGCGACGCGCCCGTCGCGCTTGATGTGCTCGAGCTTCTTGCTGAACAGCGTCGAGGAGTGAAGGTAGACGTGCTCGCCGTCGTAGAGCGGAATGAGGGGGTGGGTGATCGGGCGGCCGTTCCGTCCGATGACCGTCAGCTCGCCGACGAGTGCCACCTCGAGGAGGCGCTCGACCGGTGCCGGAAGCCATCCCATCGGACTCCGTTGCCTCGTTGTAACGTGTTACCGCAGTCTAGCAAATTTCGGCCCGTACACTGCAAGCCGATGGCCGATCCCGCGTCCTTCCTCGCGATCCTCGTGCGCCAGCCCGACGGCTCGGTGCAGGAGCTGGCGGCCGACCGCGTCGACGAGGTCGACCGCCTGACCGATCAACCCGGGTCGCTGGTCTGGGTGAGCGCCACGAGGCCCGACGAGGCGCTCATCGATGTGCTCGGCCGCGAGTTCTCGCTGCATCCGCTGGCGCTGGAGGACCTTCGCACGCAGCAGCAGCGGCCGAAGGTGGACACCTACGAGAGCCAGCACATGGTGGTCGCCTACGAAGCGTTGGCCGATGCGCCAGAGGGCCTGGCCGAGATCCACATCTTCATCGGCTCCGGCTGGCTGTTGAGCGTGCACTGGAGCCACACGCCGATGCTCGACGGCGTGCGTCATCGCATGGCCGCCGGCCACAACGGCGGCATCGACACCGCCGGCGAGCTCCTCTACGCGCTGCTGGATGCGGCGACCGACAGCTACTTCCCGGAGCTCGACGAGGTCTCCGATCGCATCGACGCCATCGAGGATCGCATCCTGGAGGGCGAGGCGGACCGCGACGGCCTGGCCGAGATCCTGGCGCTCAAGCGTCGCCTCCTCGAGCTGCGCAGGGTGCTCGCACCGATGCGCGACGTCGCCAACTCGCTCCTGCGTCGTGATCTCGACATCGTCGACGACGCCTCGGCCCCGTACTACCAGGACCTCTACGACCACCTCGTCCGCGTCCTCGACCAGGTCGACGTCTACCGCGACCTGCTGGCGACGGTGCTCGACGCGCGCCTCACGGTGGCCAGCAACAGCCTCAACGCGATCATGAAGCGGCTCACCGCCTTCACGGTCGTGCTGATGGTCCCCACCCTCATCGCCGGCATCTACGGCATGAACTTCGAATGGATGCCGGAGCTGGACTGGCCGGCCGGCTATCCGCTCGCATTGGCGCTCATGGCCGCCACGGTTCTCGTGCTCGTCAGCTGGTTCCGCCGCAACGAATGGTTCTGATCCACGGGCACGGGCCGTGCAACGCGTCCGCCATGACCATCACGCCGCCACCCAACGACGAGACTCCCCCACCGGTCCCCGAGACCGATCCGCCACCGATGCCCATCGACACCCCCGACTCCGCGGAGCCCGACCAGCGCGCGCCCGGCGTCAACGAGCCGCCGATGGGCGCCCCACGCGACGAGCCAGACCTCGACCTGAGCTAGCGTCGACAAGCCCGGCCACGCTGACCGGGGTTCCTCAGCTCTTGAAGTCGAAGGAAGCTGTCAGGTAGGACCCATCGTCGAGGATGAGAACCAGGGCCTTGCACTCGCCCGCCCACGACTTGGACGTCTTCCACGCAAAGATGTACTGGTCGTCATCGACGTCGTAGCGGAGTCCGGCGCCATCGGTTGAGACTGCCTCGACGCTCGCGCCCAGTGGCCACTCACCGCAGTCGAAGACCTGGAGCGGCTCGTGGAGCACGCCGAGCCCGAGATCGCCATCCAGCTCGAACTTCACCGGCACGGTGCCACCGGCACGCGCCGTGTTCGTCTCGTCGATCGGCGGCTCGACGCCCTCGAACCCGAAGTCCAGCAGGTCCAGTCCCACGATCACCGGATCGTGGTCCGACGATCGGTACGCATCGGGCGCGAAGAGCACGTCCTGGGCGTCCGACTTGAACGACATGTCGTAGTCGATGAGATCGGGCTCGTCCGCGTTGATGTGCCACACCGTGGCCCCGGTCACCTGCGGAGCGAGCGTCGGACTGGCGAGCCCCGTGTCGAGGTAGCCGAGCTGACCGTCGAACAGGTAGCTGTACGCGAACTCGCCACCGAACTCATGGACCAGATCGGTGTACCCGGTGGCGCGGATGGCGGCGATCGGATCCTCCTTGTCGTAGGAGTTGAGGTCGCCCATGATCAGCGCGTCGAGGTCACCGCTCCCCGTCGGATCGGCGGCGAGCCAGTCGACCAGTGCCTCGGCGGCCGCGGTCCGGGTCCCGTTGCAGTTGCCCTGGACCGGATCGTCGTCCGGCGCGCCGCCGCAGTCGGAGCCCTTCGACTTGAGGTGGTTGACGGCCACGGTGAAGACGCCGCCCGTGGCGTTCTCTTCGAACGCCTGGGCCAGCACCGGTCGGTTGTGGTCGTCATTGAACCGGTCGTCGACGCTCGAGTCGAGAATCGCGAATTCGCCCACCGGCATCACGCTTCCCGGCTTGTAGATGAATGCCACGCGGATGACATCGGTGCCGATGGCGCCCGTTGCGATGTAGTCGTACGTGCCTGCGCCAACCACGTCGTTGAGGGCTCCGACGAGCGTCGCCGTGGGCACGTCGGCGTGATGGTTCTCGATCTCGATGAGGCCCACCACATCGGCATCGATCGCCGCCAATGCGGCCACGATCTTCGCCTGCTGACGCGCGAGCTCTTCCTCGGTGTCAGCGCCGCGGCACTCCTGATTCTCGAGTGGGCCACAGATATCGCCGGCGCTCGTGAGGGTCGTGAAGTAGTTGAGGACGTTGAAGCTTGCGACCGTCAGGCTGCCACCGACGTCGTCGGGCGCCTGGGGTCGCCGGTTGACGGCCACGTAGTCAGCGCCCTCCGTCGGCTGCACGCGGTACAGGCCGAAGGAGTGATCCATGACGCCGGTCACGTCGGCGACCGTGTCGCCTCCGCGGAATCGGTTCTCGAGGGTGAACGCGTCCCCGTTCGGATGCCGGGTCCGCTCTGGGTTTGGAGTCGTCAGGCCGTCATCCAGCGTGATGCGATTCAGGAGGTTCTCCTCCGCAAGGTCGGCGCGCGCCTGGGAGCCAGGCTCGTACACCGCCGTCGGCTGGAAGTCGCGGTCGACCGTCAAGACGACCTCGCCGAATCGGTCGTAGTTGAAGAACTCGCTGATGGTCAGAGCCTGTGGGAAGGTGACAAGCATGCCCTCGTAGCTCTCGAAGTCCGAGAGCGCCTCCACGGGAAGCGTCACCGTCGTGGCCACGGGCAGGGTGAGACCGCTGGCGCAGACCACGACGCCGCCGACGGAGGTCAGCTCCGTCATGCGGGACTCGCCGTCGGCAGGGAAGTCAGCGACCGTGCCGACGACCCGAACGTGATCGCCGATGGTGACATCCGGCGCACCCGGCGCAAAGACGAAGATCCCTTCAGAGGTCGCCGGATCGGTGTCCGCCTGCGCATCCTCCTCCTGGACGTAGAACCCGTCCAGCTCACCGTCATCCGGCGTGCTGTTGTTCTGGAAGTCGCCGACGACGATGCCCTCGATGAAGGCCTGCGTCCCCGCGAGCGCACTGAGCGGACCGCTGCCCTGGATCTCATGGATCGGCGTCGCTGGGTCGCCGCACTGTCCCGTCGGCGGAGGCGTGAAGACCTGGTTCGGAGCCCCGGGTGTGTTGTAGGCCTCGCTCTCCTGGATCGTTCCGGTGAGCCCGGGGATGCCGGCGAGGTCGAAGTCGTTGCGGACCCAGTCGGCCGCCGTGTCCGTGTCGGTCCCGTCGGGGACGCGCGACGCGCCGCCCGGAGCGAAGACAAGCCCGTCGTATGCCACGCCGAGTGAAGGAACGCCGTACGTGAGATCCGTCCCGCCCCCGTCATTGACTGCCACGGCGTCGACGACCTCCGCCCACGGCTGACTGTCAAGGGCGCCGTCGTCGTTGGCATCAAGATCGTTGCCCAGTGTCCCGGTGAAGTCGCGAACGAGGAGGAGCGTGAGCGTTCCGTTCTCGAGGGCGTTGGCCGCGAGGCTCCCAAGCCAGAAGCCCTGCGCATTCGTCGTCCCGACCGGGATGACCTCGTCGACCGTCCCGGTCGCGGTACCGCTGAAGTCGCCCTCGATTTCGAGGATGGTCAGGCCTGATAGATCGGTGTCCGGAGTGCCGAAAACCTCGACATACTCGACGTCGATCCCCGTCGTGCTGGCGGAGAACTCGTTGAGCACCACTGCCGCCGGCGGCGGGGGCGTGACTGAGTGCGCGCCCAGGCCCTCGGTGGCATCCGTCGCGAAAGCGTTCCACTGCACCGCAGGATCGAACGCATCGGTGCCGTTCGCGTCGCCGCCCTCAATGGCGTCCTTCCGACGCAAGGTGTTGTCCGCCGTGCTGGTGAGGCCCGTGCCCCATTCGGCACCGGGATCGAACCCGATCTGGCCGATAGAGTCGATCACTGTCGTCCCCTTACGAAGGACGACGGCGTCGTCGCCGTTGTACCAACCTGAGCCGTTCGTCTGATCCGCCTGGGCGAGGATCGTCGCGTTGGCGCTCGAGTGGGCGAGCACGAACACGTCGCCATTCGCCACGACGTCGCTGCTTGTCCCGTCGAGGTTGATAGTCAGTCCAGCGCTCGTCGACCCGTTGAAGTACATCTGGATGCTGTACCCGCCAGCGACGACATCGACCGGGGCTCCCGTACCGTTGTAGATCTCGAGCGCCTTGTTGTTGCTCGAGCCCTCGATGTACTCGCTGAAGAAGAGGTCAGTCGGGGCGGCCCGAGTCGCCGATGGGGCGACGAGCGGAAGGACCGCGCCAAGGGCGAGGGCGAACGAGGCGACCAGCGAGAAGCCTCGCTGCAGCGGCAACGGTACGGAAGCGGGCACAGGCGAACGGCCTCCAGCTGAGCACGTCCCGGTCGGCTCGGACGCCGAGGCGCGATGATGTGATTGGGCGTCCAGCCTAGCGGATGCTGACGGCCCGGCAATGGCCTCTTCGGTCGCCGATGGCGTAACCAATGCCTCTATCCGGCACTCGACCTGAGTGGCCCGAACCATGCAGCATCGACCGTCATGAGGCTTCAGTGACGTGCGGCCATTCGTGCTCATCACCATCGTGGGCGTTGCCTTCGCGGCGACCGCCTGTGTCCTCCCTCCGGGCAGCAGCGACGTCGCGAACAGCCCGGCAATCAGCTCACAGGAGGTCACGACGTCCATGGCGCCCATCGGCGAAGTACCAGGAGACCTGCTCGATGCGATCGTCAACGACGCCGCCGAGCGCGCCGGCATTCAACGCGACGAGGTCGAAGTGCTGACCGCCGAGTCCGTCACCTGGAACGACGGGTCACTGGGCTGTCCGGAGCCCGGGATGATGTACACGCAGGCGCTGGTGCCGGGATATCGGGTAGTGGTCGAAGCCGGCGGCGAGGAGATGCACTTCCACGCGTCAGAGGGGGGGAGCTTCCGGTTCTGCGAGAACCCGAAGCCGCCGATGGACGTGAGCCCCAACGAGTGACCCAACGAGTGAGAAGAGCCCCCGCCGACGGACCGGCGAGGGCTCCTCGTTTCGTCTGGCGAACGTCGACTACTCGACTGGCAGCAGCCGTGCCTCGTTGGCGCCACTGGCGTTGTCGATCACGACGACCATCACGCCGAGTGCTGGGGTATTGGCCCACTCGGCGTTGTTGACGCTGACACTGACCTTGGTCGAACCACCGGGCGCGACCGCTGCGAACTGACCCTGGCTGATGGCGGGCGAGTACGCGTTGTACTTCGCACTGCCGTCCACCACATCGACGCCGGCGCCCTCGAGCGAGAACGTTGCAGCCGAGTAGCTGAAGCTCGGCTGGTCCGCCGTGATGTCGGTCTGGCTGGTCAGGAAGGGCAGCAGCACGGTGCTGCTGTCGGATCGGGCCGTGGCCAGGAAGTTGACCGTCGCGTCTCCGGTCGCGAGATCGATCACGAAGCTGCCAAGCCGGCCGTCGAACGAGCCGGTGGTCAGGGCTCCGAAGTCGATGCCGACGACGGCGTAGTCATCGGTTCCATCCTGGTCGGTATCGAGGTACACCTCGTAGTCGTTCACCGCCGCGTTCGAGTAGCGGTCGTGCGCATTCACAGCGAACACGACGAGCTGCTGGCCGGCGAGCGACGGTTCGCCGAACGCGGCCGCCGCATCGAACGACTGAACGCCGATGGCTCGCACGTCGTAGCCCGCACCACCCAGGGCGGCCTCGTCGATGTCATCGTCGTCCTGGAGGCCCCACGCATAGAAGTCGCCACTGCCAACGATCACGCCGGAGTTGGAGAGGGTGACGTTGGCCTTGGCGGAGGCGTTCCGGTCGAGCTCGTGATCGAACGCAGCGGTCACGGTGGACAGCGCCCTGGGGACCATGTAGTACGGAACCCGAAGCGTCGGAGCCCCGGCGGCGGTGAAGCTGACGAGCCCCGCGACCTCGCGGAACGCCGCCGAGCTCCCAACGCTCGCCGCAGGAACGTTGAGGGTCACGTTGACCGTCGCGGATCCGCCAGCGGGCACCGTCACCGAAGTGGCACTCAGGCCCAGCGAAGCAGGCACGCCGCCGGTTGCGGCCGCCGACACGCCGTACGTGGCCGCGGCCGAACCGTGGTTGGTCAGCGTCACAGTCTTCGTGGCCGTGAAGTCCGAGCCGAGCTCAGCGAACCCGAAGTTGAGCGTCGCCGTTCCGGCATCCCCCACCGCGACGACCTGCGTCACGGTCGAGCCAGCGGGCTGGACGAGGCCCGTGCCACCCCGGCTCGTTCGATAGCCGACGACCTTGGACGGATCGCCCGTGTTGACGATCGCGGCCTTGATCTGCTCGACGCTCCATCCAGGATGCGCCTGTCGAGTGAGGGCCGCCACGCCGGCGACCATCGGCGACGCCATGGACGTTCCCGAGATGCGGGTTCCCGCGTTGCCGCTGCCGACCAGCGTCGACTGGATGCTCACACCGGGAGCGGAGATGTCGGGCTTCAGCCAGCTGTCTCCGTTGCGCGGACCACCCGAGCTGAAGCTTGCGAATGCCTCGAAGCCCGGGTTCGTGATGGGCGCTTCGGCGAGGGTCGCGCTGGTGGCCGCCACGAGCTTGTCCCCGTCATCGGTCGCTGCGGCACCGAGCACGCCACGGACGCCGAGGAACGGAATGGTGACGGTGAACGGCTCACCCGTATCCGGATTCGACGTGATCGGCCCCTCGAACGGCGGGAATCCGGCGTCGGTGTTGATCATCGCCACCGCCGCCGCACCGGCCTGCTGGCCGAAGATCGCGCGCGCGACACGTGCGCACGTTCCCCGCAGGCTGACCGCCAGCTGGTTGCCGCCGGCAGTGATGCCTGCCTTCTGGTAAGCGGCGACGCTGCAGCCGAGTGCCTCGTTCTCACCGGTCGTCGCCGGATCGTCCTTGAGCACCACGACGGACAACGTCTGAGGCGTGATCGTCGCAGCGTTCGCATTGAGGGCACTGATCGTTCCGGCAGCGCCAAGATTCAGGCTCACGCCAGGGAAGCTGGCCGTGCTGTCGACCGCTGCGACGCTGATTGCGCCGGTCGCAGAAGCGGGCGAGCCGGTGATGTACTGGGACGGCCCCTCGTTGCCCGCGGACGCCACCACGATGACGCCGGCATCGGCCGCGTTGCTCGAGGCCTCCGCCGACGGATCGTCTGAGCGTCCGAATGGTGAGCCGAGTGACATGTTGATGACATCCATGTCGTGTTCGACGGCCCAATCGATGGCCTCGACCGTCACATCGGTCGACCCTTCGCATCCGAACACGCGCAGGGCGTAGAGCTCGGCCTTCGGCGCGACGCCGGGGCCGATGCGGAAGGCGTTGTCGTGCGTGTTCGCGTCGTACGCGCCGGTGTACGTCGAGCCATCGGCGTTCACGCCGAAGCCCGCCGCCGAGCCAGCGACGTGCGAGCCGTGGCCGTTGCAGTCGAGCGGATTCGGATCCGGATGGGGAACCGTCAGCGCCGGATCTTCGGAGCTGGCGTCGTAGTCGTCGCCGACGAAATCGAAGCCACCCTTGACCTTCGGGGCGTTCGGACCGAAGAAGCCCGAGCGGTCCGTCCGCCTATCGCCACGATCAGCCTGCTGGAAAGCCTTCACGGTCCCCGGCCCGCCGAAATTGGCGTGGGTGTAGTCGATGCCCGTGTCGATGATCGCGACCTTGATGCCCTCACCATGGAAACCGAGGTCCTCCCAGACCTGCGGACCACCGATGTAGGGCACAGCCACCGCGTTCTCGATCGTCTGCACCTGAAGAGCGCGAACGGCGACAACGTTCGGGAGCGAGGCAAGCGACGCAGCATCGGTGCGCGCGATCCGCACACGCATGCCGTTGTAGGCGGACTGCAGCTGGCTGAGCACCTGCCCACCGAGCGCCGCGATGTCGTCCTTGATGGCGTCCTGCTGGGCCTTCAGATCGGCCTTGATGGCGTCCTTCTCGGCCTTCGAGAGCTTGGCGCGGGACTGCGCTTGGCGGACCGCGACGGGATCGGCGTCGAGCTGGACCATGACATTGACTGACCGATTGTCATCCAGCCCGGCGGGCAGGATCTGGGGATCGACCACGCCCTGGATCGGGCTTCGGTCGAACCGATCCACGCCACTCGGATCCTGGGCGGACGCGGCCATGGGAAATGCGAGCGACAGAGCGCTCAACAACACGAGTAGTCGTCGTACCACGAACTCGGAAACCTCCGCTCGGACAAGGGGGGACAACGACCGCTGGTTGGGCGGCCGGACGAGTGGGCGTCGTACCGGCTCGGTCGATAGGCGTCTCCCCGCCGAGGCCGCTGGGACCGTTGGGCGGATGCGGAGGGGTGGGGTTAGGTGGCGGGATGCTAGTCGTTGACGATGCTTCACGTCAATTTTCAATTGACCTTGCTCGGGAGGCGACCAACCGTCATCGGCGCGGGGCTGGTGTATTGCGTCAACGGCTTCCGGCGGAATCAGAGTGCAGATCGACTACCGGCGGCACACATGGAGTACGATCGCCGACCTAACGACTGCTCCCGAGCCAGTCACGCCCCATCCCGTCGGCGCACGCCGGCGGTGACCGAGTGGAGGGAACAGGATGCTGCGGAAGCTCCTCGTCCTTGTATCGCTGCTGGCGCTCGCCATGCCAGCTGGTGTCATCGCGGCACCACCCCAGAAGCCGTCGGCGACGGCCGATTACGCGATCGTCACACTGACCGACGCGCCCCTGGCCACCTATACAGGCGGCGTGAACGGGCTCGCGGCAACCAAGCCGCTGCACGGGCGCCTCGACCCGGCCAGTCCGGCATATCGCGCATACCAGCGATTCCTTGCCAATGAGCATGCCAACTATCGGGCGTTCCTCGCGAAGCAGCTGCCGCAGGCCGAAGTCGTGGCGGAGTACGACACGGTACTGAATGGCTTCGCCGTCAAGCTCAACGGCGCCAACGTCAATTCGTTGACGCGCGGGCCGAAGGCAGCATCCGCCGAGGCGAGCTGGGTGTATGCCCCGACCATGAACGTCAGCGTCGACATCATCAATGCTCCGGCCATGTGGACCTCGCTCGGGGGCCAGGCCGATGCGGGATCAGGCGTCAAGGTCGGCATCATCGATACCGGCATTCGTGACGATCATCCGTTCTTCGACTGCAAGGACGCGATTCAAGGGCCAATTCCGCATAAGACCTATGCGGCAGGACGCGCCGGCACAGGCCAGGACATCGTCTTCAACCACGGCACGCACGTCGCGGGCACGGTGGCCGGCTGTGTCACCGACCTCAGCGTTGTCGATCCTGACGGTCCGGTGCTGGGCACGATCAGCGGCGTAGCGCCAGGTGCGAGCCTGTTCGACTACAACGTCTTCCCCGGCTTTGGCGGCGGATTCGTCGGCCAGGATGGAAGCGCCTTCAGCCACGACATCGCGTTGGCTGTCGAGGACGCGGTCGACGATGGAATGGACGTCATCAACCTGAGCCTGGGTGGACGAATCCAGGGCGAGCACGACTACCTGGCCGAGGCGATCAACGCGGCCGCGGCCGCCGGCGTCGTCGCGGCGATTGCCGCCGGGAACAGCGGCGCCGATCCGTCGACGACTGAGTCGCCCGGCAACGCGCCGGGGGCGATCACCGCCGGGGCAACCACGAATGCTCACTACATCGGCGTCAACGTCGTGGTTGCCGGCGTCGGGGCCTTCGGCGCCGCCGTCGGCGAGTTCGATCCGTTCGCCGAAACGACCGTGACCGATGCGCCGTTCGTCGCCTGGGGCGGGACCCCTGACACGGGTTGCCTGGGAAGCTCGCCGGCGACGAGCGTAACCGGCGCGGTCGTCCTCATTCAGCGCGGGACGTGCACCTTCGCCGAGAAGGTGGCGACGGCTGCAGCGGCTGGCGCAATCGGCGTCGTGATCTACAACAACGCCGGTGGCGACCCGATCGCCATGGGCGGCGAGGGCGACATTCCGGCGGTCATGGTCAGCAACACCGACGGAGCGACCATCAAGGCAGGCCTGCCGAGCACGGTCACGATCGACGGCAATGAGCCCGTCGAAGTCGTGACGGCGAACGCCGACATCATGGCAAGCTTCAGCAGCCGTGGCCCGGCCGGCTTCACCGAGAACATCAAGCCCGACGTCGTCGCGCCGGGCGTGAATATCTACTCGTCGGTCTTCGACGAGGAGACGGGAACGCTCGGATGGGAGATGTTCCAGGGCACCAGCATGGCGACTCCGCATGTCGCCGGCTCGGCTGCGCTGCTGCTCGACCAGGATCCGAACCTCTCGCCGGCGGACGTCAAGTCACTTCTCGGCAACAACGCCGAACGCAACGTCTGGGCGACCGCCGTTGGTGGTGCGCTGGCCGGCGTCATGGACCGAGGTGGTGGTCGAATCGATCTCGCGCGAGCGAGCGCGGCCACTGCCACCTTCGACCCGATGTCGTTGAGCTTCGGCGTCAGCAACGGCAACCGGCCGGTGAATGAGACGATCAGCGTGACCGTCCGAAACTTGTCGGCGACGGCCAAGACCCTGAGCCTCAGCGGCGGGACGAGCGCCATGACGTTCCCGGCGACCGTGGCGCTGCCTGCCAGCGGAACGGCTACCTTCGAGGTCGGCCTCGCCACTCGCGGCCCGGCACAGGCCGAGGGCGACCTGACCGTCAGCGACGGCACGTCGACCTACCTCATTCCGTTCTGGTACTCGAACGGCAACTGAGCGACCGTCGCTCGCATATCGACGCCCCGGCAGGCTCCGGCCCGCCGGGGCGTTCGCTATGTCGCCGCGAGCGTGCTGAGGAGGCGCGTCACGACGAGCGCCGAGATGTCATTGACATCGAGGGCCGGAACGAACTCCGTGAAGACGGCGCCGACGAGCCGCGACCGGATGCCGGCCAGCAGCTCGATCGCCTGGGCGTACGAGAGGCCACCGGGCGCCTGAGCGGAAACCGCGGGAAAGACCGACGGATCCAGGCCGTCACAATCGAAGGCAAGGAAGACCGACGCGTCCGCAGGTACCTGCTCGAGCACCCACCCCACGCCGCGCTCATGGAGCTCGCGCGCGGTGACGAGCAGGTTGCCGGCTGCCCGCGCGTCGTCGACGTCGGCGGCTCGAGCGGAGCCCACGCCGCGCAGGCCGACCTGGATGATGCGCTCGACGTGTGCCATCTCCGACGCGCGCCGCATCGGCGACGAGTAGCCCTCGCGGATGCCATCGACCTCGTCGCGGAAGTCGAGATGCGCATCCACCTGGAGGACGGTGATCGGACCTCGGTCCGCAATGCCACGCACCACGGGAATCGTGACTGAGTCATCTCCGCCGATGCAGATCGGGATCGCGCCGCCCGCCACCACGGCGGCGACGGCCTGCGTGGTGCGGGCCGAGTTGCCGGCACCATCGGCGGGCTCACCCGGGACATCTCCGGCGTCGAGGATCGGGCGAAGGGTCATCGGCGCGTCGAGGTCGAAGTCCCAGTGGTCGCGGTAGCGGGCCATGCGCTGCGACCGGCGCCGGACGGCGACTGGCGCGTCGGCACAGCCAGCGGTCGTGCCCGGCCGCGGATACGCCCAGCCATGGGGCACGCCCAGGATCGCGACGTCGGCATCGAGGCGGCTCAGGTCCGTCTCGACATCGGCGCCAAGGAAGCCGGCGACAGGTTCGTTCGTGCGCATCCGGCTGCCGTCAGGAGGCGGAGCGAGCGACGCAATCGGCGCAGCGCCCGACCAGCGTGACATGACCGATGTCGACCTCGAAGCCGTCCGCGCCCCGAAGCGTGGCGGCGACCGCTGCGGCGCGCTCCTCGCCAACCTCCCAGGTGGCTCCGCACTCGCGACAGTGGACGTGCCCATGCTCCGCGGCCGGCAGGACGTGAAACTCCTCGCGTCCGTTCGGGTCGTGGCCGTGACGCACGAGCCCAAGGTCCTCCAGCACGTCCAGGGTCCGGTACACGGTCGACGGAATGGTCGATGCATCTTGTGCGCGACAGCGCTCGACCAGCTCGGCACCGGTGACGTGCCCATCGGCTCCGGCGAGGACCTCGATCACCGTGCGGCGCTGCGGCGTCCAGCGGAGCCCGCGCCGGCGCAGGCGATCGCCGACGCTGCTCCACGGCTCCGGCAGAGATTCGACATCCATCGGCGGTAGTGTATGCTCTCACCTCGCTATTGCAACATGTCGCAATAGTTACCGGAGGACCCATGGGCCAGCTGCTCGCGCTCGCCGGATTCGGATTCCTGCTCGGCATGCGCCACGCGACCGATGCCGACCACGTCATCGCCGTCACCACGATCCTCAACCGCAGTCGCCGCTTCGCGCACACGACGCTCATCGGCGCGCTGTGGGGGCTGGGTCACACCATCACCGTCGTGATCGTCGGCGTCGCCATCATCGTCTTCAACGTCGTCATCCCGCCGCCGGTCGGACTGGCGATGGAGTTCGCGGTGGCGCTGATGCTGATCGGCCTCGGGATCCTCAACCTGACCGGCGCCATGAGCGCCATCACCGAGCGCTTCACGCCGCCGGCGCCGATGCACGGACACGACCATGAGCACGTGCACGCGCACGATGATTCGAGCCAGCACGCACACGGCCATGCACACCTGCACGGCCATGGGACCGACCCGCACCTCGGCGGCCCGGCGGGCGTCGTTGCGACGTTCGGCTGGTACCAGCTCATGCGACCCGTGGCCGTCGGGCTCGTTCACGGCCTCGCGGGCAGCGCCGCGGTCGCGCTGCTCGTCTTGGCGACCATCCAGGACACCGGCACGGCCCTGGTCTACCTGGTCATCTTCTGCCTCGGCGTGGCTGCGGGCATGGCGGTCCTGACGACCATCATCGGGCTTCCCTTCTGGGTGGCACGAGCGCGGTCGAACCAGATCAATCACTGGCTCACCGTCGGCTCCGGCGTGCTGTCGCTGGCGTTCGGCCTGTACCTCGCCTACCAGATCGGCTTCGTCGACGGGCTCTTCACCGGCGACTTCCACTGGGAGCCCGCCTAGCGCGCTGCCGTTGCCTCGGGCGCGACAATGGTCGTCATACGCCCGAGAGCTCCCGAGACCGATGACGACGCGCGCCGACGCGCTCCCACCACGGCCAGCCGCGTGGTGGCTGCTGCTGCTCGTCCTGCCGCTGCTGGGGCTGATCCTGCTCATCTCGCGTCCGGAGCTCGACCTGGAGTGGAAGCACCAGCCGAGCCACTTCTGGCTGGTCCTCACCGTGGCGGCCGTGAACGTGGCGCTGGCCTACTTCACGAACGAGGCGGCCATGCGGCGCGGCGATGCTCGACTGGTCCTCATCTCGCTCGCCTTCGGCACGAGCGCGGGCTTCCTGGGCCTTCACGCGCTCGCCACGCCGGGCGTGCTGCTGCCGGCGTCCAATCTCGGGTTCGTGATCGCCACGCCCGTTGGCCTCACGATCGCGGCTGGGCTCGCCGCCGCCTCCGCACTGCCACTCGCGGGCCCGCGTGGCGGATGGGTGCTGCGGCGGGCGCGCGCGTTCCGCATCGGCCTCGTGGTGGTGCTCGCCATCTGGGGCGTCGCATCCCTGCTTCGGCTGCCGCCCTTCGCGGCCGAGGCGCCGCCGGCCGAGGTCGCGCCCCCGCTTCGTGCCGGTGCCGCCGTGGCGGTGGCCCTGTACGCCTTCGCGGCGTGGCACTTCACGCGGCTCTTTCTCGCGCGCCAGCGGCCGCTGCTGCTGGCCATCGTCGTGGCGCTCGTCCTGCTTGCGGAGGCGATGATCACCGTCGTCTTCAGCCGCGACTGGCACCTGTCGTGGTGGGAGTGGCACGTCCTCATGGCGATCGCGTTCGGCATCGTGGCATTCGGCGCGAGGGTCGAGTACCGGCGCGAGGGCTCGCTGACGGGCGCGTTCGGCGGGCTGTACCTGTCCGGCACCCTCGAGCGCCTGCACCGATGGCATGCCGATGCGCTGTCCGATCTCGCCGCCGCCCGAGCGAAGGGCGAGTCGACGGAGCCGGTCCTGCGCCGCCTGCGAATGGACGGGGCGACGACGGAGGAGCTTGCGCTGCTCGAGCGCGCCAGCGGCGAGCTGGAGCGTGTCGACCAGCTGTTCCGGCCGTATCTGCCGCAGCAATTCGCCGAGCGAGCGCGCACCGACCCCGCCCGCGCGCGGCTCGGCAGTGGCGAGGAGCGCGAGGTGACGGTCCTGTTTGCCGATCTATCGGGGTTCACCTCGTACAGCGAGCGCCACGCGCCGACCGAGGTGGTCGAGCTGCTCAACGCCATCTGGACGGCCGTCGTGCCGATCGTCACCGCCGAGGACGGCCTCATCGAGAGCTTCGCCGGCGACGGTCTGCTCGTGATCTTCAATGCCATCGGCAACCAGCCCGATCACGCCCGCCGCGCGGTGCGCGCGGCGACCCGCATCCGGGACGCGGTGGACGCCGTCGGCATCGGCATCGGCGCCGCCGTCCCTCGATTCCATATCGGCATCAACTCGGGGCCGGCCTTCGTCGGCAGCGTCGGCGCAGCGGGGCGGCGCAGCTTCTCGGCCATCGGCGACACGACCAACCTCGGATCGCGGCTGTTGGGCGCCGCCGGCCCCGGCGAGATCGTGGTGGGTGAGTCGACCTGGGCGCTGCTGCGCGACGCACAGGGCGAGGCCCTCGAGCCCCTGCGAGTCAAGGGCAAGCGCGATCCGGTCCGGGCCTGGCGGCTGTCGGGCGCGTGACGGCTGTCCGGCGCGTGACGGCGGGTTTGCCGGCCGAGCAAACGAGCAGCCAACCGAGTCACCGTTTGCGGCGGTCGCTGGGTCGCACGTTGCCGCGCGAGCAACGATGTGCCGATGAATCGGCGCCCGTTGCGACGGCAGCAACGAACGGCCAAGCGCTGATCCGAACATGGCCGTTGGTTGCCACCGCGGCAACACCGACAGCGCGGCCGAGATCTAGCGCACTCCCTCGTGCTCGGGATAGGTGATCTCGAGCGGCCCCCCGGTCTCGAGCAGCGTCTTGAGGCCCGACAGGATCGGGACCCATCCGTGCGCAACCGACCTGTAGGTCGCCGTCTCGCCGTCGAACTCGTCGTGCGTGAGCGTGAGCAGGGTTGCCTCGCCGCGGGGCTCGATCGTCCAGGTGCAGCGAGAGGGTGACTCTTCGGTGCCCGGGAAGAAGAAGGTGTGGACGAGGCGCCGCGGCGGATCGGCCTCGATGACCTCGCACTTGATCGACTCGCTCCCGTCGGGGTTGCGATACACCATCGGCGAGCCGGGCTTCCAGTCGGATTCGACGCTGTTGCCGTAGTAGTACTGCTTGGTGAGCTCGGAATCCGTGAGGGCCTGCCAGACCCGCTCGGGCGTGGCACGGATGTAGACCTCGTAGACGTGCTTGGGTGCGGACATCGGAGTCGTTGCCTCCAGGTGATGCTTGACGTCGGCCATCTGGTTCACCAGCGGCTCGGCGTAGCGGCTGATCCATCGGTCGGCGATGAGCCGGATGGGGACCGGGTTGAGGAAGTGGAGCTTCCGCCGGCCGTCCCGGCGCGTGGTGACGAGGTGCGCATCCTCGAGCACGCGAAGGTGCTTCATGACGCCGAAGCGGGTCATCTCCGGGAGCGCCGCTTGCAGCTCGCCGAGCGCCTGGCCATCGCGCTCCCTGAGCCCGTCGAGCAGCATGCGCCGGTGCGGGTCGGCGAGCGCCCGGAATGCCGATGCCAAGTCCTCCACGCCGGCAACTTTATGTGACTCATTAGTCACGTGTCAATATGTGCCAAGTGTCCTTGGCATACGGTGACGTGCGGCACTGGAGGCGTCGGTGGTGCGCCGGGAACGTGGGGCCATGTCGAACCGATCCGAGCAGCTGTGCACCAACCTGCGGGCAGCCCGTGCCGACCACGGCCTCTCGCAGGAGCAGCTTGCGAGCGCCACCGGTGTGAGCCGGCAGACGATCAGCTCGATCGAGACCGGGCAGTACTGCCCGTCCGCCGTCCTCGCCCTGCGCCTGGCAGGCGTGCTGGAGACCACCGTCGAGGCGCTCTTCTGGTTGGAGGGCAATTCCGATGCAACGCCTGCTCGCTCGTGACGAGCGCGAGCTCAGCGTCGATCGCGCGGGCGATCGGCTCGGCTACCTCGTCGTTTCCTTCGGCGTCTTGACCATCGCGGCCTACCGAAGCTTCGCCGGTCGCGAGCCGACCTGGGACCTGTTGGCCGTCGTCATCGCAGGTGGTCTGGTTGGCTGGGCCTATCGCGCCGCACACCAGGCCCTCGACCGCCGATCCACGATCGTCGTCGGCGTGACCATCGCCGTCGCCCTGGGCGTCGCACTCGCCATAGCGATGCTCATCGCACGCTAGACGAAGCGCAGGCCTTCAGCCTCCGGTTCGTCGAGGGTGCGGGCGCAGGTCGGGCACCACAGCCGCGCCTCGACCGGCGTCCCGCACAGCGAGTGGCGCATCGGCTCGGCGGTGGCGGACCCGCGCGAGCCCCAGTCGGCCAGGAGCCGAAGCACGCCGGCGAGCTCGTGGCCCTCATCGGTGAGGGCGTAGGTGAATCGCGGAGGTCGATCGGAGTACGGCGAGGCGCGCACGATCCGCTCACCCTCCAGGCGCTTCAGGCGCTCGGAGAGGATGTTCGGCGCGATGCCCTCGACCGCGTCCGAGAGCTCGCCGAAGCGGCGCGACCCGTCGAGCAGCGCCTCGATCAGGAGGAGGCTCCATCGGTCGCCGACCCGTTCCAGCGCGGCGGCAAGCGGTGATTGCGGAGCAGCCATGAGCGGATCGTAGCTTGACACCCGCACGGCACGTAGTAACTTGTTCATTGCAAGTCACACTCTACCAAGCGAGGCATACAACATGGCAGCCCTGGCAGACCTGGGCCGGGAGATCGGCGACATCGCGGAGAAGGTCGGACCGTCGGTGGTCGGGATCGGCAACCGATGGCGCGGCGGCTCCGGCGTCATCATCGGCGAGAACCGGGTCCTCACGAACGCCCACAACCTCCACGGCGACGAGGTCACGGTCACCTTCGCGGATGGACGAACCGCCGACGCGACCGTCGCCGGTGTCGATGCCGATGGCGACCTGGCGGTCCTCGACGCGCCGACCGATGGCGCAACGGCGCTCGACCTGGGGACCGATGCGCCCGGCGTCGGGACGCCGGTGGTGGCCCTCGGCAACCCGAACGGGCACGGACCGCGCGTGACCTTCGGGTTCGTGAGCGGAACCGGCCGATCGTTCCGCGGACCGCGCGGCCGTCGCGTCGCCGGCGCCGTCGAGCACACGGCGCCGCTCATGCCGGGCAGCTCCGGCGGTCCGGTGGTGGACCTCGACGGGCGACTGCTGGGCATCAACACCAACCGGCTCGGCAACGGCTTCTACCTGGCGATCGCCGCTGATGCGTCGCTGCGCGAGCGGGTCGCCGCCCTCGGGCGCGGCGAGGAGCCGAAGCGCCGCCGGCTCGGCGTCGGCCTGGCGCCGTCGCACGTGGCTCGACGGCTGCGCCGCGCCGTCGGTCTCCCCGAGCGCGACGGGCTTCTCGTGCGGGAGGTCGAGGACGACTCCCCCGCCGCCGAGGCCGGGATCGCCGAAGGCGACCTCATCGTCGCCGTCGGGGACCGCGAGATCGCATCGGCCGACGACCTCTTCGACGCGTTGGGCGGCGAGGGCGATCTGCGCATCACGATCGTGCGCGGCGCGGAGGAGCAGACCGTCACGGTGAAGGCGTGATCGCGCTGGACGAGCGTGTCGCGAAGGTGCTCGAGCGCGGCGAGACGATGGACATCACGACCATCGGCCGCCGCACCGGGCTGCCACGCCGGATCGAGCTCGTGTACCACAACGTCGGCGGCCGGATTCTGATCAGCGGCCGGCCCGGGTTCCCGCGCAGTTGGGTCGCGAACCTGCTCGCGAACCCGCGCTTCACGTTCCACCTGAAGCGCAGCATCACGGCGGACCTGCCCGCGACGGCTCGGGTCGTCACGGACCCGGCGGAGCGCGAGCGTCTCCTGCCCGAGATCGCCGAGCGCTGGCGGATGAGCCTGCCACTCATGGTCGCCTCCGCACCGCTGGTGGAGGTCACGTTCGACTGAGCCGATGACGGTTACCGTATCGGCGTGACCGATGCGGTAGTGGTCGGCGGCGGACCCAACGGCCTGACGGCCGCGGCGCTGATCGCCCGCGCGGGGCGGAGCGTCGAGCTGTTCGAGGCCCGCGACACCGTCGGCGGCGGCTGTCGCTCGGCCGGACTGACCCTGCCGGGCGTGTCTCACGACGTGTGCAGTGCCATCCATCCGCTCGGGCGCTCATCGCCGGTCTTCCGCGAGCTTCGCCTCGACGAGCACGGCCTGGAGTGGATCGAGCCACCGATCCAGATCGCGCACCCGCTCGATGACGGCCGGGCGGCGCTCGTCCACCGCGACATCGAGACGACGATCGCGACCTTCGAGGACGGCGGCGCTGGGGCAGCCTATCGGCGATGGATGGGGCCGGTCGTCGCCGACTGGGAGCTCATCGTGCGCGAGCTGCTCGGCCCCATCCCGATCGGCGCCGTTCGCCACCCCGTGGCACTCGGACGCTTCGCGTTGCCGGCGATCCTGCCGATGGCCGCCGTTGCGCGTCGGTTCCAGTCACCGGTCGTGCGGGCGCTGCTCGCCGGCTGCGGTGCGCACTCCTTTCTGCGTCTGACCGCGCCCCTGACCGGCGGACTCGGCCTCGCGCTGCTGGCCAGCGCCCACGCCGTCGGGTGGCCGATCCCGCGCGGCGGCGCGCAACGCATCGCCGACGCGCTCGCATCGGCCCTGCGCGAGGCGGGCGGGAGAACCACGACCGGCGTCGCGGTGCGCAACCTGGCGGAGCTGCCCCCGCACAGGGCAGCTCTGCTGGACGTGACGCCGCGCCAGGTGCTCGACATGGCTGGTGATCGGCTCGGCGGGCTGTACGCGGCGCAGCTGCGGCGATATCGATATGGCCCGGCCGCCTTCAAGCTCGATCTCGTCCTGGACGGGCCGGTTCCGTGGCGGGATGCGCGGTTGTCATCGGCCGGGACGATTCATCTCGGCGGGACGTTCGAGGAGGTGGCCGCTTCGGAGCGCGCGGTGGCGCAGGGCCGGGTGCACGACCGGCCGTTCGTGCTCGTCTCCGAGCCGACGCGGCATGACCCGACGCGAGCGCCCGAGGGCCGGCACGTGGTGTGGGCCTACTGCCACGTCCCCAACGGATGGCCGGGCGACGCGACCGAGCGGATCCTTCGGCAGATCGAGCGGTTCGCACCGGGACTTCGCGACCGGATCATCGCCCAGCATGTGACGCGGCCGGCCAACCTCGAGGTCTATAACGCGAACTACGTGGGCGGCGACATCAACGGTGGCCTCCAGCACTGGGCGCAGTTCTTCACGCGGCCGGCAGTGCGCTGGGACCCGTACTCGACGCCCGATCCGGGGATCTTCATCTGCTCCTCGTCGACGCCGCCGGGCGGAGGCGTCCACGGCCTGTGCGGCATGCATGCGGCTCGCGCAGCGCTCCGCCGTGCCCTCCGATAGCCGAACCTGCGCCCGAAGCCGTCGGAATGATTTGCGCCACAATGAGCAGTCGCCACTCCTGCAGCCCCGCTCTCAGGAGGTCTCTCAATGGTCAAACGTATCCTCGTTGCAGCGCTGCTCGCCTCGACCCTCGCGGTGGCGAGCGTCGGCGCAGCCTTCGCACACGAATGCGTCATCTCGAGCCGATCGGACCAGGGCGATGCCGGCGCGACGCACTCCGCTCGCTGGGCGGTCTTGACCCTGGCCGACGTGCTCGGCTTCATCAACACCGAGATTCCCGACCAGCAGGACCAGTTCCTCTCGCCGGAGCAGATCGAGTGGGCCGTCGCGAACCGTGATGCCATCCTCGGGACGACCGGCTTTCCCGATTCGTGGGTGACCCGCACCGACAAGACCATCGGCGAGGGCTCGTCGAATCCGAACCTCGCCAACCTCACGGGGCTTGACCACCTGGCCGACCTCTACGGTGAGCAGGTCGGAACTCTCTACTTCGCGGCTCTCGGCCACTGAGCCGCGACCTCGGTGCCGCCGACGGAGCATCGGCTCCGCCGACGGTCCGCCGTCGCCGCCGTCGTCCTTCCGTGGCGAGGCTGCCCGCCGCCGCGGCTAGACTCGTCGCACATGTTCGAGTCCGTGCACGTGATCGGCACCGGCCGCGCGGGTGGCGCGATCAGGGCTCGTCTCGTCCAGCGCGACCTGCGCGTCACCGATGGTCGCCAGCCAGACCCCGATGCGGAGCTCATCGTCCTCTGCGTGCCGGACTCGGCCATCGGCGAGGTGGCGGCGAACCTCGTGGTTGGGCCGTGGATCGCGCACGTGAGCGGGGCGACCCGCCTGGCCGCCCTGGATCCGCACGAGCTTCGCTTCAGCGTTCACCCGCTCCAGACCCTGACCCGCGACCGCGGGCCTGAGCAGTTGGACGGGGCCTGGGGCGCCGTCAGCGCCGAGAGCCCCCAGGCCATGGCCCGCGCCCGGTGGCTGGCGGATACCCTTGGGCTCCGACCGTTCGAGGTCGCCGACGCGGACCGCACCCTGTACCACGCCGCCGCCGTCATCGGCGGCAACTTCCTCGTCACGCTGCACGACGTCGCCGCTCGCCTGCTGGCCGAAGTCGGCGCACCGGAAGCGGCGATCGTGCCGCTCATGACGAGG
>DASVDT010000113.1:0-13755 GCA_036380955.1 Candidatus Limnocylindria bacterium
CGGCTGCGGGATGCGCATCGGCTGCATCGTGGCGGTGCGGACGCCCGCGCTGACGACCAGCCACAGGCTCAGGCTCACCCCGGCCACGAGTGCCACCATTGCTGCGGGACGGTGATGCGGCGTCATGCGCCGATCATCGGCGTCGGAGCTGGCGACCACGAGCGGGCCGATGACGGGGTCGCTGTCAAAGCGCTGACGCCTCGGCGGTATGATTCCCGGTCCCCGAGCCACAACCCCAAGAGGTGCTTCCGTGGCCGAACTGACCGATTCACTGAACCAGCTGCTCGAGAGCCACGCCGGCCGGATCAGCCAGCGGATTGACGCCGATGAGGGTCGGACGCGCCAGGCGATCCAGTCTGCGGTCCCCGCACTCCTTGCCGCGCTGAGCGCCGATGCGGAGCGCGGCGGCGGCCTGAAGCAGGCGATTGCCCAGGACCACGATGGATCGATCATCGACCAGCTCTCCGAGTACCTCAACGGAAGCGCGCAGCTCAGCCCTCGCACGACGAACGGCAGCGGCATCCTGGACCACGCTCTCGGTGACCGGCAGGAGCCGATGGCGCAGGCGTTGAGCGCGAAGAGCGGACTCGACATGGGCACGATCATGCGTCTGCTGCCGCTCCTCGCGCCGATCGTGATGGGCATGCTCGGCAAGCGTGGCAGAGCCTCCGGCGATGGTGGGACGGGCGGCTTCAGCTTCGACGACATCGGCGACCTGCTGAACCGCGAGAAGCAGGACGCGCGCTCGAAGAACCCGGACATCGGCGACATCCTCGACAGTTTCGGCAAGGGATCCGGCTCGAAGTCCGGCGGCGGCATCGGCGACGTGCTGGGCGGGCTGTTCGGGGGTCGCGCCGACCGCTGATCCCGCGGCAATCCCGAGGTGGACACCGAGGCGTACGCTTCTCGCCTGAGCGTCGACGGTCCGGTGCTCCGTGCCCGGTATCGGCCGCGATCGCGTTGACCACCCACAGGAGAGGACGACATGTCGTTTGACCCTCGGAGGTGCTCGCGATGAAGCGGGTCACCATGCGAAGACTCCTTGTTCTGATGAGCACCGCGGTGATTGCCCTCGCGGTTGCCCTGCCCGCCGCAGCGGCCAAGCCGGAGGGACCGCCGGGCCAGACCGTCGCTCTTCAGCTGCTCGCGTTCAACGACTACCACGGCCACCTGGAGGCGACGACGCCCGGGACCGCGCTCGACATGCCTGCCGGTGGCTCCGCCTACCTGGCCACACACCTGAAGCAGCTCTCGCAGGGGACGCAGCACTCCCTCACCGTGGCGGCCGGCGATCTGATCGGCGGGAGCCCGTTCCTTTCGGGCCTCTTCCACGACGAGCCGTCGGTCGAGTCGCTCAACGCCATGGGGCTCGACGTGTCGAGCGTCGGCAACCACGAGTTCGACGAGGGCGTGACCGAGCTGCTTCGCATGCAGAACGGCGGCTGCCATCCCGTCGATGGCTGCTACTTCCCGAACGAGCCGTACGCAGGAGCCGACTTCCCGTGGCTTGCCGCGAACGTGGTGAACGACGCAACCGGGGACACCGTGCTTCCCCCGTACTGGATCACCACGGTCGAGAACGTCAAGGTGGGCTTCATCGGCATGACCCTCGAGGCGACGCCGACGCTCGTGGCCCAGGCCGGCATCGAGGGATGGAGCTTCCTCGATGAGGCGGAGACCGCGAATGCCCTGGTGCCCGAGCTGAAGGCGCAGGGCGTCGAGGCGATCGTGGTCCTCATCCACGAGGGTGCCAACCCGTCCGACATCGCCGACCTCAACTCGTGCGTCGGCGTGTCCGGCCCGATCGTGGGCATCCAGAGCCGGCTCGACCCGGAGATCGACGCCATCATCAGCGGCCACACCCACCAGCCCTACAACTGCGTCTTCGCCGATCCGGCCGGCAACCCGCGGCACGTGACCAGCGCCTACTCGTTCGGCCGCGTCATCTCGGAGGTCAATCTCGCCATCGACAGGCGGACCGGCGAGGTGCTTCGCGACGAGGTCACGGCCGAGAACCACATCGTCACGCAGGACGTGCGGCCCGACCGCAACGTCATGAAGGTGATCGAGAAGTGGGCGCCGCTGGCCGACGAGGTCGGCAGCGTTCCGGTCGGCGAGGCCACCGCACCGATCACCCGGGCCAAGACGGCGAGCGGCAGCGAGGATCGCGGCGCCGAGTCCGACCTCGGCAATCTCATCGCCGATGCCCAGCTCTGGGCGACCCAGCCGAACGGCGCGGTGCTGGCGTTGATGAACCCCGGCGGCATCCGAGCCGATCTCGATGCCGGCGTCATCACCTATGCCGAGGCCTTCAACGTCCAGCCGTTCAGCAACATCCTGATGACGATCCCGATGACCGGCGCGCAGATCCAGTCGGTGCTCGAGGAGCAGTGCCAGCCGATCGGCGCGAGCCGCCCGTTCCTGCACCTCGGCGTGTCCGAGGGGCTCACCTACGACCTGTCGAGGACGATCGAGCCGGTGCCCGATCCGGACGACCCCGGCGAGGAGATCGCGGCCTGCACCGCCATCACGGTCTCGAACGTGATGCTCAACGGCGCGGCCCTCGACCCGAGCGCCACCTATACGGTGACGATCAACAACTTCCTCGCCGACGGTGGCGACAACTTCACGACCTTCCGGGAGATCGATCCCGCCCTCCGCATCGGCGGCGGAATCGACCTCGACGAGTTCGTGAACTACCTCACCGAGTTCAGCCCTGTCTCGCCTCCGGGCACGGACCGCGTGAACGAGGTCCCGTAGCCGGAAGACCTGGCACGGCGCAGCCGCGAGCCCCGGGCTGGAACCGCATCCGGCCCGGGGCTCATCCGTCTAGCATCGGTGCGTGGACTCGAACGGCCGATGGGTTTGCCTCGACGTGGGCGAGACCCTCATCGACGAGACCCGCATCTGGTCGCTGTGGGCGGATGAGCTGGGCGTGCCCCGCCTCACCTTCCTGGCGGCGCTCGGCGCGGTGATCGCGCGCGGTGGCGAGCACCGCGACATCTTTCCGATCTTCGGAGTCGACGACTGGGAAGGGCGCCTGCCGGCGATCGAGGCCGCGTACGGCGGCTTCGGCAGGTCGGACCTCTATCCCGATGCGCTGCGCGCCATCGCCGGGCTGCGGGCCGCCGGCCATGAGATTGCCGTCGTGGCCAATCAGCCGGCGTCGCGATCGGCGGAGCTGCGCGCCATCGGCGTCGACGTCGAGGTCATGGCCATGAGCGAGTCGCTCGGCGTGGCCAAGCCGCAGCCCGCCTTCTTCGATCGGTGTCTCGAGCTGATGGGCAACCCTGATCCGGGGTTCGTCGCCTACGTTGGCGACCGAGTCGACAACGACGTCGTGCCGGCCCTTCGCGCCGGCATGCGTGCCGTCTGGCTGCGCCGCGGTCCGTGGGGCGTCATCCAGGAGCTGCCGGAGGATGTGCGACCGGCGCTCACGCTGAGCTCGCTCGACGAGCTCGTCGAGCGCATCGGCGACGCCTGGGAGGCTTGACTCGATACATCGAGTCTTCCACAGGTAACCGTCAGCGGCGGGCAGCGAGGATCGCGGCCACCTCGCGGTCGCTGACGCCGAAGCGGCGCAGGGCGTGGCGAACCAGCTGGTTGCCAAGCTCGCGTTCGGCCACCACGATCCGCATCGCGCCGAGCTGTCGCAGCTCGACCTCCTCGGCCTCCGAGTGTGCGCGGGCCACGACCTCGACGCGCGGGTTGCGGCCTCGCGCATAGACGATGGCCTGGCGCGTGGCCAGCGCATCGGGGATCGCGACCACCAGCGCGAGGGCATCGCTGACGCGCGCCTGGTCGAGCACCGACTGCGCCCCCGCCTCGCCGTAGATGATCGGTGCGCCGCCGATGCGCGCCTCGCGCGCGATGGCGTAGTCGCCCTCGACCGCCACCCACGCAAAGCCGCGCGACTCCAGTACGCGGGCCACCGAGCGCCCGACTCGCCCGTAGCCGAGGATGACGGCGTGGCGTCGGAGCCCGGCGCCAGGCTCGTCCCCGGGCAGCTCCGGGCGACTGGTTCGCGAGTCCAGCCAGTCGCCAAGGCGTCGCGCACCGGCCAGCAGCGGCTCCGAGGTCAGGATCGAAATGACCACCGCCCCCATTGCCAGGCTGAAGGTTTCCGGGCGTACGGCGCCGAGGGTCAGGCCGGTGGATGCCAGCACGAAGCTGAACTCACCGCTCTGGCCGACCAGCGCTCCGGCTCGAAGGGCCGATGACGGCCGCTGGCCGTCCAGCGTGGCCAGGATCGCGGCCGGGACGGCTTTCCCGAAGGTGATGATCAGGAGCAGCGCAAGCACGATCGGCCAGGCCTCGAAGATGGCCACGGGCTGAAGAAGCACGCCGATGGACACGAAGAAGAAGGTGCTGAACAGCTCGCGGAGCGGCACGATCTCACCCAGCACGCTGGCGGTCAGGTCGGAATCGGCCAGGGCGAGGCCCGCCACGAATGCCCCGAGCGCCACGCTGACTCCGAGCGAGGCGGCAGCGAAGGCGGTGCCGATGGCGATGACGGCCACGCCGATGACGAACAGCTCGCGGGAGCGAAGGCCCGCGATGAACGCGAGAAGCCTGGGCAGCGCCCGCGAGCCACCGATGACGACGAGCGCCACGAACCCGAGCGCGATGGCGCCGCTGAGCACCAGGCTCTCGAGCGACTCCTCCGCTCGGCTGCCGATGGCGGAGAGGACCACGACGAGCGTGATCGTCACCAGGTCCTGCACGATCGAGATGCCCAGCGCGGTCCGGCCGTAGGTCGTGGTGTGGAGAACGGCCTCGCCCGCAACCTTGACCAGCACCACCGTCGAGCAGATGGCGACCGCTGCGCCGATGAAGAGCGCCTCGATCAGATCCCATCCGAGCGCGAGCCCGGTCCCGGCGCCGATGGCCATGGTCGTCGCCACCAGCACCGGGGCGCCGGCGAGGATGCGCGTGCCAGCCAGCCGAAGCTCGGCGATGCTGAACTGCAGCCCGATGCTGAACATGAGCAGCGCCACGCCGACGTCCGCCAGCGCGAGCACCTCCTCGCGTCCGGCGACGAAGCCCGGCGTGGCCGGACCGACTGCCAGGCCGGCCACGATGTAGCCGAGCATCGGCGGGATTCCGAGGCGGTGCGCGACCGCGCCGAGCACCAGCGCCGCGGCCAGCGCGATCAGCAGGGTCAGCTCGAGGCCGGTCATCGGGGGTTGGGCGGCATGTGGCCGATCATACCGGCCGTCGCGGTACCCCCCAGTCGCGTGCTAAGTTGGTTGCCGTCCGGCCGACACGCCGATCCGCGGCCCGTTCAGCCGATCGGCGACTCGGGTGGAACCGATCGGCACGGCCCCTGCCGCTACCCGGGTGCCTAAGGAGGAGACTGCGCGACTGCAGTCTCCGTTTGCGGTGTAAGAGGCCGATGGACCACCTGACCCAGACGCTCTTCCAGTTGTTCGCGATCCTGCTGGCGGCCAAGCTCGGCAACGAGGTGTTCCGACGGCTCGGCCAGCCCACGGTGGTCGGCGAGATCCTCGGCGGTGTCGCGGCCGGTCCGGCTGTCCTTGGGGTCTACGAAGTCAATGCTGAGACTGAGCTGTTCGCCGAGATCGGCGTGGTTCTGCTCCTCTTCCAGGTAGGAATCGAGACTCGCCTGCATGACCTGCTCCGGGTGGGCGGCACGGCACTGGCGGTCGGCGTGCTCGGCGTCATCCTGCCCTTCGCCGGCGGTTTCGTCGCAGCAGAGCTGGCCGGCGGAGACCTGTCGCTGGCCGTCTTCCTGGCGGCTGCCCTGACGGCCACCAGCGTTGGCATTACCTCGAACGTGCTGCGCGATCTCGGCGCTCTGTCGACCCGGAGCGGACGCATCATCCTCGGAGCCGCGGTCATCGACGACGTGCTCGCGATCATGATTCTGTCGGTCGCCTCGGGCATCGCCGCCGGTAGCTTCGAGCTGGGCAACGTGGTCAGCCTCGTTGTCGTCGCCGTCCTGTTCGTGGCGATCGTGGCCATCGGCGGCACGCGCATCCTGAGCCGCCGCCGGTCCTTGCTGACGGATCCGCAGTTCGCCGAAACGCCGCTGCTTCCGGGCATGATCGTGATGCTCGGGCTCGCGGCACTCGCCGCCGCCATCGGTCTGGCGGCGATCATCGGAGCCTTCCTCGCGGGCATGGTCGCGGGCGAGTCGAGTGAACGTCACGCCCTCGAGGCCGAGGTGGCGCCCGTGGCCGCGTTCTTCACGCCGTTCTTCTTCGGCTTCATCGGCGCGCAGGTCGACCTCGTTGGCCTCGCCAACGTGGAGGCGCTCGTGTTGCTTGGAGGCATCACTGCGCTGGCCGTGGCGAGCAAGTTCATCGGTGCTTTCGTCGGTGCGTTGGGCCAGGGTCGTTCGCGAGCAACCCTCATCGGCTGGGGCATGGTGCCACGCGGCGAGGTCGGCATCGTCGTCGCCGGCCTCGGCCTATCGGCGGGCGCGATCGATTCGGAGATCTACTCGGTGGTCGTCGGCATGGCGATCATCACCACGCTCGTCGTCCCGCCCTTCCTGCCCCGCCTGGTGCGACGCGCGGAGCGACGCGCTGGCGCGGACGGTGGCGCCGCACCAATGCCGGGCATCGAAGACGACGACGGCGTGGCCCCGGCCTGACGCCGCCATTCGGCCCTGCAAACGAAGAGCCCCTCCCCGGCGGACCGGAGAGGGGCTGTCTTCAGCGGGAGGTCAGGTTGCAGGCTCCGGCATCGCCGATGCCGGCTCGGCCCGTTCCTGCGGGAAGAACTTGCTCAGGGCCCAGTAAAGGATGAACGCGGCCACCAGTCCGACCACCCAGCTGTAGTCGTACAGCGGCTGGAAGATCGGGATGATGCCATCGGCCGGGAAGGGTCCCTGCGTGCCATCGGCGGTGTACGCGCCACCGACGGCCAGGACGGCCCCGACGATGAGCGCCACGACTCCGCGCCAGTTGAGGCCGGCGTAGATCCCGTTCGGGCGGTACAGGTCACCCAGGCTGAGCTCGGTGCGGCGGATGAACCAGTAGTCGGCGATGAGCACGCCGGCGATGGCGCCCAGTGCCCCGCCGTAGAAGCCGAGCCACGTGAAGATGTATACGTCCGGATTGCTGATCAGGTACCACGGCTGCAGGATCACCGCGACGATCGCGGTGATGATGCCGCCGGTGCGGAAGCTGATCATCTTCGGGGCGGCGTTGCTCAGGTCGTACGACGGGCTCACCAGGTTGGCGGCGACGTTCGTCGTCAGGGTCGCCAGCATCACCGCGAACAGCGCGACGATCGACACGAGTGGGTTGCCGAACTGCGCCACCAGCGCGACCGGATCGAAGACGTTGACCGTGCTGCCGTAGACGACCGTCGCCGCGGACGCGCTGATGACCGCGAGGACGGCGAAGAGTGTCATCGTCGTCGGCAGACCGAGGGTCTGCCCCACGACCTGGTCGCTCTGGCTGCGCCCGAAGCGCGTGAAGTCGGGCATGTTGAGCGACATCGTCGACCAGAAGGCGATCATCGCCATCAGGCCGGGGAAGAAGAGCTTCCAGAAGTCGCCGGTCCAGCCCCCGAAGGCATTCGGCCGCGCGAGCGCATCGCCGAGGCCGCCGGCCGCGATGACCAGGCCGACCGCCAGCAGGACCGAGACGGCAATCAGGAACGGCGCCGACCAGTTCTCGAAGATGCGAAGCGCATCCATGCCCTTCAGGATGATGTAGAGGTTCATCAGCCAGAAGATCACGAAGCTCAGCCACAGCGTCCATGGCTGCGGATCGCCAAAGCCGATCGCGAACGTGCCCGCAGTGTTCCAGAAGCTATCCGGGCCAAGAATGGCGCCGATGAGGAAGTAGATGGCGCCCCCGCCGATCCAGGTCTGGATTCCGAACCATCCGGCTGCGACGCCGGCGCGCAGGAGCGCAGGAATGTTGGCGCCGACCGTGCCGAAGGCCGAGCGAGCGAAGACCGGGAACGGGATGCCGTACTTCGTGCCGGCGTGGCTGTTGAGCAGCATGGGCACGAGCACGATGACATTGCCCAGCATGACCGTCACCACGGCCTGGACCCAGTCCATGCCGAGCGCGATCAGGCCGGCCGCGAGCGTCCAGCTCGGAATGTTGACGCTCATGCCGATCCAGAGCGCCATGTAGGCATAGGTCGTCCAGGTGCGACGCTCGAGGCGGACCGGGGCCAGGTCCTCGTTGTAGAGCGGGCTGTCCTGGATGCTCGCCTCGGCCTGAGGCGTCAGCTCGTAGCGTCCATCTCCATGGACGGTGACTTCGTTGGAAGCAGCTGTCATAGGTTCCTCCGACTACCCTCCGGAAACAGCCCAGACCCCCCAATGCCGCACATAGGTATACAGCCCCCGCGCAACCCCAAACGTGCCTTTGTGCTCGACGCGTGCAGCACTGCTTGGGACCGTCTGTCCGCGAGGGCGACCGTAGGAACGCGGGCGCTCGTTCCAGCGGGCTCGGGCGAGCGTGGCGAGCGGTCCGAACCCCTCGCAGACGCGCCTACGGTCCGCATCGGCGACATCCGGTGCTTCCGAGCACAGGAAAGCGCCTACGGTCCGCATCGGCGACATCCGGTGCTTCCGAGCACAGGGACGCGCCTACGGTCCGCATCGGCGACATCCGGTGCTCCGACGCATGCGGAGCGCCCAAGCTTCAGCGCACGGCGGCGTCGGTGATCTCGAGGGCCCGATCGATGATGCCGAAGCCCTCGGACAGTTCCTCTTCGCTGATGACCAGTGGCGGGTTCGTGAAGAAGGAGTTCCAGCGCACCAGGGTGTAGAGGCCCTCGTCGCGGAAGCGCTTGCCCAGCGCCGCCATCTCGTCGGAGGTGCCGTTGAAGGGCGCCATCGGCTCCATGGTCTCGCGGTCGCGAACGAGCTCGACGATGCCGAAGAGGCCGATGCTGCGCACGGCGCCAACGCTGGGATGGCGTGCCGCGAGCTGCTCGAGATGCACCTTCATGCGCTCGCCCATGCGCGCCGCGCGCTCGATCAGCCGCTCCTCCTCGTACACGTCGATCGTGGCGAGTGCCGTGGCACAGGCCAGCGGGTGCGAGTTGTACGTCAGGCCGCCGTAGAAGACGTTCTTCTCGAAGTGCTCAGCGTACTGGTGGCGCATGCCGAGCGCGCCGAGCTGGACGTAGGCGCTGGTCAGGCCCTTGGCCATCGTGATGAGGTCGGGGACGACGTCGTAGTGGTCGATCGCGAACCACTTGCCGGTGCGCCCGAAGCCGGCCATGACCTCGTCCGCAATCATCAGGATTCCGTATCGGTCGCAGATCTCGCGCACGCCCTGGATGTACCCGTCCGGTGGGACGAGGATGCCGTTCGTGCCGGTCACCGTCTCGAGGATGAAGGCTGCGATGGTGTTCGCCCCCTCGAGCTGGATGGTCTCCTCGAGGGTGGCGAGGGCCCCGTCGGCGGAGTCCCAACCGCGCTGAATGCCGTGGTACGGGTCGAGGACATGGACGACGCCGGGGATGCCGGGCTCGGCGGCCCAGCGTCGCGGGTCACCTGTCAGGCTGATCGCGCCGGCCGTCCCGCCGTGGTAGCTGCGGTATCGGGCCAGGATCTTCTGGCGACCGGTGACGAATCGCGCGAGCTTGATGGCGTTCTCGTTCGCCTCGGCGCCGCCGTTGGTGAAGAAGAACGTGTCGATGTCGCCGGGCGTGATCTCTGCCAGCTTCGCGCCGAGGCGGGCGCGCGGCTCGGTGGCCATGAAGGGATTGGCGTAGGGCAGGATCTCCGCCTGGCGCTGGATCGCCTCCACCACCTTCGGATGGCCATGGCCGATGTTCGTGCACATCAGCTGGCTGTTGAAGTCGAGGTAGCGCTTCCCCTCCGGCGTCCAGAAGTAGCAGCCCTTCGCCCCGGCCACGGGGATCGGGTCCACCTTGGACTGCGCCGACCACTCGAACAGGGTGTGCTGCTTGGTGAGGGCGACCATCTCGTCGCCGGTCATCGTGCCTCGCTCGGTCTCGATCGCCATCGGGTCTCCGTCATCGGACTGCTGCTTTCGGTCGCTACACCATACGCCGTCACGGCCGATGCGGCGCGCGCCGTGGATCTGGCCGGCGGTCGTACACTCGACCAGGTCATGGACGTGCCGGTCGACGACGGCGACCAGGCGGAGGCCGCCTCGCGCATGGTGCTCGGGCCGTCACGTGTCTCGTCGTGGTTCACCCATGACCGGCGGTCAACCACGCACTGGGCCGACCTCGAGCCGGGGTGGATCGAGGAGATCTGAACAGCGACTCCGCCACATACTCGGTCACCGAGTGGCGAAATCACCGGCGAGGGTTGACTCCGCCAAATTGGGCGTAGCTACTCACCATGCGGGTGAATTGGCGGCCTCGCCGCGATCCTCATTCCGGAGCACTCACCGCGTGAGTACGTGACGGAATTGAACGCCGACCTCTCAACGGCGCGCGCAGCGCAGGATCGCCTCGACGGTGCGATCCGCATCGGCCTCGGTGGTCGACCAGTTCGAGACGCTGATCCGCATGGCTGCCTTGCCCTGCCAGGTCGTGCCGCCCATCCACGCCGTTCCGTCCTCCTGGACGGCGCCGATGACGGCGCGGGTGCGCTCATCGGAGTCGCCGAAGCGGACGAGCACCTGGTTGAGGACGACCTCGTTGAGCACGGCGACCTCATCGGCCTCTCGGAGCTGGTCCGCCATCCGGCGCGCGAGCGCACAGCAGCGCTCGACCAGGGCCCGCACGCCGGAACGGCCGAGCGAGCGAAGCGCGGCATAGAGGATGAAGCCGCGCGCGCGACGCGACGAGTCGAGCACCCACTCCCAATTCTCGCGCTGTTCGCTGCGCATGAGATAGGACGCCGATGTCGCCATCGCCGCACGGTGCGCATCCACCTCGCGGACGGCCACGAAGCCGCAGTCGTAGCCGACGTTGAGCCACTTGTGGGCGTCGGTCGACCACGAGTCGGCTCGGTCGACGCCCTCGACCAGGTGCCGCAGCGAGGGGGACACTGCCGCCCACAGGCCGAAGGCGCCGTCGACGTGCACCCACGCGTTCGGGTGTGAGGCGACGGCATCGGCCACCGTGGCGGCCGGGTCGAACGCGCCGCTGTTCACGTTGCCGGCCTGGATCGCCACGATGAGCGGCCCGTCCACCGCCACGATCGCGTCGCGAGCCGCGTCGGCGAGCATGGCGCCCTGGTCGTCGACCGGGACGCGGACCACGCGCTCGCGTCCGAGGCCCAGGTACTGGAGCGCGGTCGACAGCGTGGCATGCGCCTCCTCGCCCACGACGACCGTGATCTCCGGCGCGTTGTACAGTCCGCGCGCCTCGACGTCCCATCCATGTCGCGCAAGGACGGCGTGGCGCGCGGCGGCAAGGCCGACGGTATTGCCGAGGCCGGCACCGGTCGGCAGCCCGAAGCTGGCATCGGCGGGGAGCCCGAGCAGGTCGAGCATCCACCGCCCGGCGACCTGCTCCACCGCCGCACCGGCCGGCGAGGCCGCGTGGACCACGGCGTTCTGGCCCCACGCCGTCGTCAGCCAGTCGGCCGCGGCAGCGGCCGGCAGCTGTCCGCCGATCACGAAGCCGAAATAGCGCGGGCCGAGCGACCCGACCAGCCCCGGATCGACGGCCGTGGCGAGCTCCTCGATGACCCGCGTCGGGTCCATGCCCGCATCGGCCAGGTCGCCCAGGCGCGAGGCGATGGTGGTCGCATCAGCCCGAGCGCCGACGGCGCGCTCGGGAAGCTTGGAGAGGTAGTCGAAGCCGATCTCGGCGGCCCGTCGCAGCGCCGCTTCACGCTCGTCCATCGACGTATCAGACCCCGGCGATCAAGCCGCCGTCGACGGCGATGAGCTGTCCGGTGATGTACGACGCCTGCTCGGAGGCGAGGAAGGCGACCAACGCGCCGAGCTCTTCGGGGCGGCCGTATCGGCCCGCCGGAATCTTGCCGATCCACTCGGTGCGGACGTCATCTTCCGTCCTGCCCTCGCGCTCGGCACGGCCGGCGTCGAGCTGCTGGATCCGCGCCGTCGCGATCCGTCCGGGCATGACGCCGTTGACCGTCACGCCCGATGAGCCGATCTCGCGCGCGGTCGTCTTGAGCCACGAGGCCAGCGCCGACCGTCCGGCGTTCGAGTAGACGAGGTCGCTCACCGGCTGGCGCACGGTGCTCGACAGCAGCGAGATCACGCGCCCCCAGCCGCGTTCGCGCATGCCCGGCAGAAGCATCGTGGCAAGCTCGATCGGCGTGATGGCCAGCAGCTGGAAGGCGCGGCGCCATCCCTCGGCGTCGGTCCCGGTCGGATCGGAGGTCGGCGGTCCGCCGGCATTGAGGACGATGATGTCGATCGGCCCGAGCTCCTCGGCTGCGGCGGCGACCACCTCGGCGGCGCCGGGCTGGGCAGCATCGGCTGCGACATGCGTGACCGTCACACCGTGGGCCGCGCGCAGCCGATCGGCCGCGGCGGCGAGCCGTTCCTCGCTGCGCGACCAGATCAGCAGGTCGCAGCCCTCGGCCGCCAGTGCATCGGCCGATGCGAAGCCCAGGCCGGCGGTGCCACCGCCGACGACCGCGCGCCGGCCACGAAGTCCCAGTTCCATCGGCCTACGTTACTCGTGCTGGAGCTCGAGCGGCCGCAGCTCACCGAGATCCTCGGCAACGACCACGGCATCGTCGCCAGGAGTGAGCCGAAAGTCGGTGGGCGGGTTCGTGAGCGATCGCCCGTCGCGTGTGACCGCCAGCAGGGTCGCGTGGTGCTCGCCGCGCAGCTTGCTGCTCAGCTCGTCGATCGACAGGCCGACGTAGGAATCGGGAAGCGCCACGCGGTAGAGCTCCGAGCCCTCGCCGCCCGAGACGATATCGGTGACGAGCTCCGAGAGCCCCGGGTAGAGCGCCGACCGGGCCAACAGCCGCGACGCCAACCGCGACGTCACCAGGATCTCGTCGGCGTTGGCGCGTCGGAAGTGGTCGACGTGGGCCGGGTTGTTGGCCTCGACCACCGTCCGCACGCCCGGCGCGATCGACTCGATCGCCATGACGGCCAGGATCGAGCGCATGTCCGCCTCATTGGATCGGTCGGCGGGGAAAACGATCACCGCGTGCGCCTCGCGAAGGCCGGTGCGCTCCAGGTCGTCCGTGCTGGTGATGTCGCCGCGCACGAAGTAGACGCCGTCGCCGGCGGGATTGCGCTCGGCGTCGGCCAGGAGCACGACCTTGGTGGTGAACTCGTCGCCCTTCAGCTCCTCGATGAGGTCGCGGGCGGTCGTGTTCCAGCCGCAGACGACGATGTGATCGCGGTAGCCCGCGGCGCCCATGCCCTGGCCCTCCTTCAGCAGGTAGTCGATGACGAAGCCGACGATCGCGCCGGTCATGGCGGCCACCATGGCGACGCCGAAGAACGCGAGCAGCCAGCCGACAACGAAGCCGCCCGGCGAGCTGACGTAGCTCGCGTCCCCGGAGCCGATGACGGTCGTGACGGCCCAGTAGAACGAGTTGCCGAACCCGGCGAGGTTGAGCTTGTCCTCCTCGAAGACCGTGACCGCCACCGTCGCGACCAGCACGAAGCCGATGACGGCGGTGAGCAGCGACGTGAAGAAGTGGCGGTCCATCTGGCCGCCGATGCGCTTCGCATGGAAGCCGATGCGCCGCAGGAGCGGCGCCGCGAAGAGCGCTCGGAGCGGGTTGCGCACGGGAATCCTCGGTGGTGGCTCGGGCCGGCGCGTCGGGCGATCGGCCGTCGCATTCTGCCATCCCGCGGCGTGGCGCGAGAACCCTGTTCGGTCGATCCGCCC
>DASVDT010000114.1:0-22120 GCA_036380955.1 Candidatus Limnocylindria bacterium
ACGTAGCGCTCGATCGTCAGCCGCCCTCGTGCCACGCCCTCGGAGAAGAGCACGTTCATGCGTGTCTCGACGCCGTTGTGTCCGCCGGGCGCGTTGTCAACCATCGGTCCTGACAGCTTCGCGGCCTTCGGAATCGTGAAGTCGTCGGACGCGACGGTATCGAGTCCACCGTCCGCGATCGCGTCCCACAGTGCGCCTTGATCCGCCTTCGACTTCAGCGGCGGGTAATTGTGGTAGATGAGGCCGTCGGTCTGCGCGTAGTTGTCGGACGTGAACGCGAGGTAGTTATGGAGCACCTCGCCCGACACCGGGAGGCGGCGGGTCTTCGCCTGACGAATCGCTTCGGTGCCGAGCGCCGACGAGACATGGACCACGTAGAGGGGGCAGCCGCTCCGCTCGGAGAGCAGGATCATGCGGCGAATGGCGGCCTCCTCGGCGAGCGGCGGCCGTGCCCGGTGGATGTTCGGCGCCGCCGCCTCACCGTCGCGGTAGAGGCCGCGGACGTGATAGTCGATGATGCAGTCGTCCTCGCAGTGCACCTGGACGAGCCCGCCCGCGCGCGCCGTACGCTCCATGACGCCCCAGATACGACCGTCGTCGGACAGGAGGTTTCCTGACGCTGATCCGGCGGCAAACGTGGTGAACATCTTGAACGACGAGACGCCACCGCTCACCGCCTCCGGAATCTCATCCATGGCGGCGAACGAGAGTTCCCCGGTGAGCATGAGATGGAGGGCGTAGTCCACATGCGGACCCTGTCCAGCGAGCTCATCGATCTTCGCTCGAATCGCTTCGATCGGGCTCTCGTCGCCGCCCTGGAAGGCGAAGTCGATGAATGTGGTCGTCCCGCCGTACGCGGCTGCGCGTGAGCCGTCGATGGCCGATTGGGCGCTCATCGCCTCGGTCACCTTGATGTTGAAGTGGACGTGGGCGTCGATCCCGCCGGGCACCACGAACTTGCCCGTGGCGTCGACCCGTCGACCGGCGGTGCTCGGCAGCGCCCCGGGTTCGGCGATGAGGGCGACACGACCATCGACCACGCCGAGGTCCGCGCGGACTGCCGACCCGCCGGTCACGACCGTGCCGCCTTCGATCACCAGATCGAGCATCGAGCCCATGGCGCAGTCCTCAGCTGTGGGGAGGGCGGTGGATGGCGGCCACGTCGATCGGCCGGGACGCGACGAACGCGCCGACCGGTCCCGGATCGATGAGCTCACCGCCGTCCACGACCACCCGACCCTTCGCGATGACCGTGGAGGGCCAGCCTGTGACGGTCTGTCCTTCGTAGGGTGAGTAGTCGGTCGGCATGTGGAGAGCAGCGGCCGAGATCATCCGTGTCTCGCCGGGATCGAAGATGGCGATGTCGGCATCAGATCCGACAGCGATCGTGCCCTTTTGAGGGTAGAGGCCGTTCAACCGAGCGGGGTTGGCCGAAACCATCGCGACGAACCGTTCGGGACTCGCGGAGCCGCGGACGACGAAGCGATCGAAGACGATCGGCAACCGCGTCTCGACGCCCGGAAGGCCGTTCGGCATCTCCCGCACGTCGTGCGCGCGTTCGCGCTTCTGGGCGGTGTCGTAACAGCAGTTGTCGCTCCCGATAGCGTCGACCAACCCGTCCGTCGCGAGCCCGGCGAGCGCATCCACTGTCGCGCGGGCGCGTAACGGCGGACAGCACACCCACCGCTCGGGGTTCGGACCGTCGTACTTCGTGTCGTCGAGGGTCAGATAGTGTGGGCACGACTCGGTGAAGGCCGCGATGCCGCGCCGCCGCGCCCGCTGGACGAGCTCGATGGCTCGGGGCGTCGATTGGTGGACGAAGTAGACCGGTGCGTTTGCCTGCTCGGCGGCGGCGAGGACGGCCGCGACGGCTTGGTTCTCCGCATCCTCCGGGCGAGTTGCAGCATGCCCGCTGGCGCCAAGCCGACCGGCCCCGGCGGCCGTCGTCTGAGCCTCCTCGACCAGATCGTTCTCCTCGGCATGCACGTATGTCAGCCCGCCGACGAGCCGCAGCTCTCTCATGGTGCTCGTGATCGTCTCGATATCCACCATGAGGACGCCGCGATAGGTCGTGAACAGCTTGATCGTCCGAACGCCCCGAGCCGCGAGCGCGCGAACCGTTGTCGGGATGTCGGTGTCCGCGCTGTTGATGCATCCATGTTCGGCGTAGTCGCATCGGGATCCCGCAGCCAGCCGGAGCCGTTCCTCAAGCGAGTCGAGCGGGTCCTGACCCGGCGCGGGGATGGCGAAGTCCACCATCGTCGTCGTCCCGCCGGCCAGGGCCGCGAGGCTGGCGGACTCGTACGTATCCAGGGTCGTGTAGTCACCGACGGCGATGCCAATGTGGCAGTGCGGATCCACGCCACCGGGCATGACGAGACGGCCGCGCGCGTCGATCCGCCGATCAGCGTCGATCGCGGCGGATGCCGCGTCGTCGACGATCGCGGCAACGCGTCCCTCACGCACAACAACGGCAGCAGGCCGCGACCACGCGTCGGTCACGACGGTCCCGCCCTCGATGACGAGATCGGATCGTTCCTGCACGACTGCTCCTTTGGTCCCGCGCCCCGTACGGGGCGTCATCGAGTCGCATGTTACGGACGCGTCCGGCGCGACGCGCCCGAATCTTGCCACGACTCGGTCATCGTGTGTCCGCATTGTGAACGGATGGCCGTCGTGCGGACTACACTCCAGCCGAAAACCACGAGCCGCGAGGGCCTGACATGTCCGACGGCACCGATCACGACGGCGCCCACCCATACATCCGCTCGACAGACCCGGCGAAGCGCCACTCCAGCGCCTTGACCGATGGCCC
Source organism: Candidatus Limnocylindria bacterium (assembly GCA_036380955.1). GTDB lineage: Bacteria > Chloroflexota > Limnocylindria > QHBO01 > QHBO01 > JACDBZ01. The sequence goes on from DASVDT010000114.1 coordinate 2,816, forward strand.
GGACCGAGCGCCGGCTCGGTCGATGTTGAAGGCCATCGGCTTCACCGATGACGACCTTGCGAAGCCTCTGATCGGTGTCGCCACGACATGGATCGAGACGATGCCGTGTAACTTCAACCAGCGGCGGCTGGCCGAATTCGTCAAGCAGGGCATTCGACGCGCCGGCGGGACGCCGATGGAGTTCAACACGATCTCGGTGAGCGACGCGGTGACCATGGGCACCGAGGGGATGAAGATGTCGCTCGTCAGCCGAGAGGTCATCGCCGACTCGATCGAGCTGACGGCGCGGGGCCACCTCTTCGATGGACTCGTCTGCCTTGTCGGATGCGACAAGACCGTGCCGGCGGCGGCGATGGCTCTCGGCAGGCTCGATATTCCCGGTGTCGTCCTGTACAACGGGACGATCTATCCAGGCACCTACAAGGGCCGCGCGGTCGACGTCGTGACGGTCTTCGAGGCTGTCGGGGCATACCAGGCCGGCACGATCACCCTCGACGAGCTGTACGAGATCGAAGGCGTCGCCTGCCCGGGCGCCGGCGCCTGCGGGGGCCAGTACACCGCGAACACGATGAGCACGGTCATGGAGTTCATCGGCCTGTCGCCCGCGGGACTCAACGGCATTCCGGCCGAGGATCCGAGGAAGGACGAGGCCGCGACCCGCACCGGTGAGCTCGTCATGCGGCTGGTTCGCGACGACGTCCGGCCCAAGGACATCGTGACGAGAGACGCACTGGAGAACGGGATCGCATCGATCGCCGCGACGGGTGGGAGCACGAACGGTGTGCTCCATATCCTCGGCATCGCGCACGAGTTCGGGATCCCGCTCGACATCGACGAGTTCGGCGCCATTGCCGATCGGACGCCTGTCGTCGCCGACATGCGACCTGGCGGCCGGTTCACTGCCGCCGACATGTACGACGCCGGGGGCGTGAGCCTGGTCATGCGCGAGTTGCTGAAGCGCGACCTTCTCCACGGCGAGGCGAGGACCGTCGACGGGCGAACGATCGCCGATATCGCATCCTCCGTGTCAGAGACGCCCGGTCAGCGCGTTGTCGTCCCGGTTGAAACACCGCTGAAGCCCGTGGGCGGCCTGACGATTCTGCGCGGCACCCTCTCTCCCGAAGGCTGCGTCGTGAAGCTCGCCGGGCATGAGCGTCGGCACCACGCCGGACCTGCCCGGGTCTTCGACTCCGAGGAGGCAACGTTCCAGGCGCTCGAGCGCGGCGCGATCCAGCCAGGCGATGTCGTCGTGATCCGGTACGAGGGACCGGCCGGAGGGCCGGGCATGCGCGAGATGCTCGCCGTCACGGGGGCGATCCAGGGCCAGGGTCTCGGCGAGTCCGTGGCGCTCCTGACCGACGGCCGATTCTCGGGTGGCACCCATGGGCTGATGATCGGCCACGTCTCGCCCGAGGCCGCGCTCGGCGGTCCGATCGCGCTGGTCGAGGAAGGCGACACGATCGTCATCGACGTGGATCGCAAAGCACTCGACCTCGATGTCGCTGCCGAGATCCTCGCCGAGCGCCGCAGACAGTGGGTCCGACCGGAGCCCGCGTACCGCGGTGGAGTGATGGCGAAGTACGCGGCACTCGTCTCGTCGGCGTCGACCGGCGCAGTCACAACGGCGGAGCGCATGGACGACGCCCTTGCGCGCGTGCTCTGACCCGTCAGGTGCGACGCGCCGGCGACCCGAGCTCGGAGAAGACCGATGCGATCCTCGCGCGGCTTGCCTGGCTGGTCAGCAACAGGGCCAGCGCGATCCGCGCCTTGAGCGAATCAAGCGACCCTGCGGGGATGAGACCTGCCTCCAGAAGCATCGTTTCGGACCCCGGGAAGCCTCCATACGTCGACTGCAGCACCTCGCCCTCTCCGGTCCGGCTGGTCAGGACGATGGGGATGCGCTGCGCCATGGGTGCGAGCTCGGTCGCGATCCAGCTCGGGACGTGGCCGCCACCCATCGCCTCGAGGACGAGGCCGGGCGTCTCGGTCTCCCGAATCCGTGGCAGCCACCAGCCGTCGTCGTCGAAGGTGATCTTCACCACGGGCGGCCGGACGATCGTCGCATCTGGCCCGATGCCGATAACGATTCGCGCGAATGGGCGGTCACGGAGGTGCGGCACACCCTCGACGATCCAGCCGACCGGCCCGACACCCGGCGACCGAAAGGCTGCGGGCGAGGACGTGTGGAGCTTCCGCACGGCGCGTGCGGAATGCACCTCCTCGTTCATGACGACGAGGCACCCAAGCCCGCGCGCGTCGTTGGAGCACACCGTTCGAACGGCGTCGAGGAGGTTCGCCGGCCCATCGGCCCCGGCCAGGCCTGCGTGGCGCATCGCGCCGACGAAGGCGATCGGCATGTCGCCGTCGTTGAGAAGGTCCACGGCGAACGACATTTCCTCGATGGTGTCGGTCCCTTGCGTGACGACCATGCCGCGGCACCCTCGGTCGTGCGCCTCGCGGGCCGCCGCGTCGACGCGTCGGGCGAGGTCGAAGGACACGTCGATCGACGGGATTCGGGCGAGGTCGGTCAGCTCCAGGTCGGCAAGATCGGAGAGTCCGGGGACGGACGCGCTGATCGCGCTGGCCGAGAGGGTTGGGCTTGCCTTCCCGGTGCCCTCCATCGGCGCAGACGCGATCGTGCCGCCGAGCGAGACGACCGCGACTCGTGGGCGATCGCTCACCTCGGGCCGACGGCCCACGACCGACTCCTAGAATGCTGAACGTGCGAAACGAACTCAGCAGCGGCGTCAAGGTCCTCGATAAGGTCCTTCGTCTTCTCGACGTCGTCGAGTACCGCCAACCCGTCAGCCTCCAAGAGCTCGTCGATCTGATCGGCCTTCCGCGGACCACAGCGTACCGCCTGCTCACGGCGCTCGAGACGCACGGCTTCATCCGGCGTGACGACGGCGGGCGGTACATCACCGGCAGTCGCTTCGCAACGGCCAGCCTCCTGCAGGTGACGCCACCGATTCTGTCGGCGCTGACAGCGGAAACCGGAGAGAGCACCCAGCTGTTCGTGCGACGCGGCAATCAACGGCTGTGCCTCGTTTCGATCGAGTCGCCGGCTGAGCTGCGCACGATCGTGCCGGTCGGCACGCTGCTGACGCTCGAGAAGGGCTCGGGTGGGCGCGTCCTGCTCGGAGACGCGGCGATGCAGGCCAATGGCTGGATCGAGAGCGTCGGCGAGCGCTCGCCGGGCGTCGCGTCGGTAAGTGCCCCGGTCTTCGACGACGGCGTTCTCATCGCGGCGCTGTGCCTCTCCGGCCCGATCGACCGCCTGGCGCCGAGCCCGGGAACGAAGTTCGGGGAGGCGGTGGTTCGCGCCTCCGCCGAGATCGAACGGGCCGTCGCCAGCGCCGACGTTCATGGCCGGGCATCGCGAAGCATCACGAGCGCAACGGATCAGTAGTCGCCCTCCACCTGGTGCGCGAGCGGTCGCCCCTCCAGGTATCGGGTCACCTGCTCGGCCACCAGCCGGGCAGCAAATCGCGGGAAGAGATCCGAGTCGCCGCCCACGTGCGGCGTGATCAGGACATTGGGCAGGCGCCACAGCGCGTTTTCGGGTGGGAGCGGCTCCGGATCGGTGACGTCGAGCGCGGCACGTAATCGGCCGGAGACGAGCTCGGCCTCCAGAGCGTCGCGTTCGATGACTTGGCCCCGCGACACGTTGACAACCATCGCCCGGTCCGGCAGCAGGGCCAGCTTCTCGGCGTCGAGCATGCCTCGAGTCTCATCCGTCAGAGGCAGGAGGACGACGAGGATGTCGCACTTCGGCAGGACGGCGGATAGCTCCGAAAGGCCGACGGCGGGCGGGTGGCCACGCCGCGAGATGCCGATGACGTCCACCCCGAGCGCCGACAGGAGGTCGCCGGTGGCGCGGCCGATCGAGCCGTAGCCGAGGATCACGGCGGTCGAGCCGTGGAGCCCACCCGTCCGCCGGTGCGCCCACTCGCCGTTCGCCTGGCGACGGACGAAGTCGGGCAGATCCTTCGTCAGCGCCAGCACCGAGGTGAGCACGAGCTCCGCGACGCTGGCCTCGTGGACTCCAACGCCCCGACAGAGCGCGACGCCCGGCGGAAGGTGGGGCGTGATCCAGTCGATGCCCGCGGTCAGCACCTGGACCACGCGCAGGCTCGGGAGGCGCTTCAGCATCGACAGGGCCTCCGACCAGCGCATGTAGGGCGGAACGTAGAACTCAACGCCCGAGGCGTCCGCGCCAGCCTCCGCTTCGGAGAAGTGCATCCATTCTGCGTCGGGCAGGAGCGCGCGTACCCCGTCGCTGATCTCGCCGTCGGGAAGCATCACCCTATGCGACATGCGGCCGGCCCTCCACGACCGAGATGATATGGGGGGTGCGACCGGCATGCAGCACCACGACCGCGACCATCGTCGCTGCCGCACAGAGCAGCCACCCGAACAGCCACCCGCCAGTCACGGCGGCGACGAGACCGATCACGGGAGGCAGCAGCACCGCGCCGAGGTGCACGAGCAGCATGGCCACACCGGTCGTCGAGCCGATCAGATTGGCGGGAACGATCTCGGTCAGCAGCGCCAGAAATACGCCGTTCCAGCCGACCGAGCACAGCCCCACGCCGATCATGACCGGGACCAGCCACGGGCCGTCCGCGAGCGGCAGCAATGCCAGGAATGTCGCCGACAGGACGGCGGCGACCTGCAGCACCCGCACCCGATCGTCGTGGAGTCGATCGGAGATCCAGCCCCATCCGGGTCGCCCGATGAGACCGCCGATGAGGAGGATGGCGAGCGAAGCACCTGCTCGCCCCGGATCGAAACCGCGCTCGTCGACCAGGTAGACGGCCAGGAAGATGAAGACGGCGACCTGGACCCCCGCCACCAGGAAGCCGTACGTATAGGCGTGGGCGAGGCGAAGGCCGGTGCGCGGTCCGTTCGCGCCGGCATCTTCGGCGCTCGCCGGGCTCATCGGACCGAGCTGGGCACTGAACAGCGCCAGCCCAGCGCACGCGACGATCGGGATCAGCAACGACCAGCGCCAGTCGGTCACGGCGGCGACGACGGGGACGATGAACCCGGCGAGGATCCCGCCGAGCGGGACGCCGGACTGCTTGATGCTCATGGAGAGTGCTCGGCGCCGCGGGTTGGCCGGGTTCGCGAGCACGTTGGTCGGCGGGTTCACCGCGCCGTAGCCGAGCCCGGCAATGACGAGCCCGGCGAAGAAGATCGCGGCAACGGGGGCCAGGGCCGACACGACGAGGCCAATCGAGAGGGCGAGCATCGACATCGCCAGTACCGGACCGACGCCAAGCGAATCGGTGAGACGGCCGCTCGTGATCGAGCTGGCCGTCGCGCCGAGGTAGATACACGACGCGATCGCACCCACCTCGACCTCGGTGAGGTCGAACGTCGCCCGGATGAGCGGCGCGTTCGCGGAATACGCGATCGACGCCAGGCTGGCGGCCGCGAGGATCGCCAGCGACAGCCCGACGCCGAACGCGATCTGCCGATGCTCTGCCCTCACCACGCCAGCCGCGCCGCGTCAGTTCGCCGGAACGTGCCGGCCGATGCGGCTCGTGTCGACGATCCTGCCGCCGTCGAACACGAGGCTGCCTCGCACGAACACCTGCGCCGGCCAGCCCGTCAGCGTCTCGCCTTCGTACAGCGAGTACCCCGCGGCCGATTCGAGGCCGTCCGCAGTCACCGTCTTTTCCGCAGTCGGGTCGAAGACGACGACATCCGCATCGGACCCGACGGCCAGAGCGCCCTTCTGGGGATAGAGGTCGAAGCGGCGAGCGGTGTTTTCGCTGGTCACTCGCGCCAGATCCTCGAACGTGATGCGTCCCTTCAGGACGCCTGACGTGTGGACCGCGGAGAGCAGGGTGCCCATGCCAGGCCCGAGGCCGACCATCGCGTCCCAGAAGTCGCCCTGGCGCGTGGAATGCGGATACATCTGGCAGTCGGTGCCGATGCTCGTCACCGTGCCGTCCTTGATCCCGCGCCACAGCTCGTCGCGATCACGATCGAGGCGGATTGGCGGCTGGATCTTCCCGATGGCGCCCTTGTTCTTCGCGTCGGCCTCGGGCGCTGTCCAGTACAGGAACGCGGCAATCGTCTCGCTGTACGTCTCCCATCCGCGGTCCTTGAGGTCCCGAACGAGGTCGACGCTCTGCCACGCGCTGGTGTGGACGACGTAGACCGGTGTGCCGACCTCGTTCGCGATCAGCGCCGCCGGGTAGATCTGCATCGGCTCGAGGATGTTCGGGCTCGTCTCCAGCCAGCGCTGCAGCTGGCGGTTCGCGCCCGAGCCGCGCATCCGCGCCGTCAGGAAGTCGCGGACCCACGGATCCTCACAGTGGACCGTCGGGAAGGCCTTCGGGCTGGCTGCGCCGATTGCCTCGCAGGCCTCGTAGAAGAAGTCCCACGAGGCACCCTCGCGCGTCATCCCGAAGCTCTCCGCCTGGTCGCCCTTGTACCCGAGGAAGAACTTGAACGACCGCAGTCCGAGCTTGACGAGGTCCGCCACCTCGGCGAGGTGGTCGCGGGTCAACATGATGCCGGTGAGGCGGAAGTCGACGAGGGAGTTGGCGTTGCCCTCCTTGATCGCAAGTTCCGCGACCTCGCCCCGCGACTCCGTGCCGAAGAGCGTCGTCGTGATCATGGTCGTGACCCCGCCGGCCGCCGCGTCGCGCGACTCGCTGATGAAGTCGGCGTGGAGCTTCTCAGGTCCACCGCCTGGGCCGATCCCGAGGTGGACGTGCGGATCGATCAAGCCCGGCAGCAGCACCTTGCCGTCGACGTCGATGTCGGTATCGCCCTGCGGCAGTTCGGCATCCACGCCGACGTGGGTGATGATGCCGCCCGAGGCGCTGAGGCCCCCGCGGACCAGGCCGGTCGGCGTGACGACGGTGCCATTTCGGAGGGTGAGATCAGCCATGGAACGAATGCCTCCCGATCAGTACTTGGCTAGGCAACCCAGCCCAGCGCGCGAGATACGGACGACTCCAGCGGAACTGCCATCGCCCCCCGCAGGTGGTCGGCTGCGACCGCCAGCTTCTGCAGATCGATACCGGTATCGATGCCCATCAGCCCGAGCATGAAGGCGATGTCCTCGGTGGCGATGTTGCCAGCCGCGCCCGGCGCGAACGGGCAGCCGCCGATGCCACCCAGCGCGGCGTCGTATCGGTCGATCCCCTGCCGCAGGCCGGCCGCGACGTGAGCCATGCCCATCCCGTAGGTGTTGTGGATGTGAAGCTCGAAGGTCGTTGCCGGGAACCTCGACCGGATCGCCTCGACGGTCCGCTCGAACGTTTCGGGATCGGCCTTCCCGAGCGTGTCGGCCAGGCTGATCGTGTCGATGCCCGCCTCCACCAGGCTTCCGACGACGTACTCGAGCTGCGAGAACGGCACGATCCCGTCGAACGGGCAGACGAACGCGGTGGCGAGTGAGCCGGTGATCGCGATGTCTCCGGCCTCGCGCAGGATCTCAGCGGCCTCGATCGTCTGCGCGATGCCCTCCGCGACGGTCCGGTTCGTGTTGCTCCGGCTGTGGCCCTCGCTGACGCTCATGACCAACCGCACGTCCTTCGCGCCGGCCGCAATCGCGCGATGCGCACCACGCACGTTCGGTACCAGTGCGGAGAACGTCACCCCGGGCGCGTCGGGAAGACGCCGATAGATCTCCTCGGCATCGGCCATCTGCGGCAGGAGGCCGGGATGCACGAACGAGCCGACCTCGATCGACTTCATGCCGGCACCGAGCAGCAGGTCGATCAGCTGCATCTTCGCGGCCGTCGGCACGACCGCATCGTGGTTCTGCAGGCCGTCGCGCAGCGCGACATCCGTGATCGTCACGGCACGTGGTGTTGTCATGAGTTCAAACCACCCTTCGTTGTTCCAGCTCGGCAAGCTCGCTGTCGGACAGACCGAGAATTCCGCCCAGGACCTCGCGCGTATGCTCCCCGAGCTCCGGCCCCGACCATCTGACGGCGCCGGGCATCTGCTCCAGCTTCGGAACCACGCCGGGGAAAATCACGGGTTGGGGTCCGCCGTCCACCGGCACTTCCCGTTCGATGAACATCTCCCGGGCCTTGAAGTGGGGATCCTCCATGAGGTCGGCGACGGAGTAGATCGGTCCAGCCGGGACGTTCGCCGCGGTCATGACTTCCATTACTTCGTCGACCGAGTGTGCGCGCGTCCACTCCGAGATCGCGTCGTTCAGCTCGAGCCCGTTCGCGGCACGGCCGGGGTTGTCGCGCATCCGCGGGTCGTTGGCCAGATCAGCGCGGCCAATGGCCGTCATGAAGCGTCTGAAGATGCCATCCGAGTTCCCGCCGATGACGACCCACGCCCCCTCGCGGCAGGGGTACGTCCCCGACGGTGCAACGCCACTGATGAAGTTGCCTGCCCGCTCTCGCACCACGCCGTAGGCACTGAACTCGGGGACCATGGACTCCATGACCGAGAACACCGCCTCGGTGAGGGCGACGTCCACCGTCTCCCCGCGCGTGGTCAGCCCCCTCTCGCGCGCGAGCAGGCCCATCAGCGCGCCGATGACACCGTACATGCCGGCGAGGGTGTCTCCGATGCTGATATTCATCCTGGTCGGCGGGCGATCCTCGTACCCGGTGACGTAGCGGATCCCGCCCATCGATTCGGCTACCGAGCCGAAGCCGGGGCGGTCGCGATACGGACCGGTCTGCCCGTAGCCGGAGATTCGCACGACGACGAGGGCCGGGTTGCGCTCGCGCATGACGTCCGGGGCGAGTCCCCAGGACTCGAGCTTGCCCGGCCGGTAGTTCTCCACGACCACGTCGACGTGCTCGACCAGGCTGAGAATCAGCGCCGCGCCCTCAGGCGTTCGCAGGTCGACGGTCACCGACTTCTTGTTGCGGGCCATGGCCCGCCACATCATCGAGGTGTTGCCCTTCAACAGCCGCCACGAGCGCACCTCGTCGCCGACGCGCGGGAGCTCGATCTTGATAACCTCGGCGCCGAACTCAGCGAGGAGCCGCCCGGCGGTCGGCGCGGCGACGAAGTTGCCGAGCTCGAGGACTCGGATCCCTCGCAGTGGTCCGGTCGCCTCCCGAACGCTACCGCGCGACATGGGTCTCCTTTCCACATTTCGGGACGCTCAATTCCGTTATGTGGAACACGTTAGGCGCAGACGTAGCCATCCGCAATCCCTCGTCCGCCTTTCGGTCCTGGACGTCAGACGCCGCGAGCGACGCGGCGCCGCCGGACGAACTGCGACAGCGTCACCGCGAAGATCAGTGCCGCACCATAGAACAGGTTCTGGATATACGACTGGGCACCCAGCAGCTGGAGCCCGGTGATGCCGGTGACGAGGAAATACACCGCCACGACCGTGCCCCAGGCGTTGAAGCGACCCGGGATGATGGCGGTCGCGCCCAGGAATGACGCTGCAAAGGCCGGCAGCAGCAGCTCGAGGCCGGACGTCGGGCTTGCCGCGCCGGAAGTGCCGGCGTACAGCACTCCGGCGAAGGCCGCGATGCCGGCCGACGCGATGAGCGACCCCCACCGCACGCGACCAACGTGGATACCACTCAGGCGGGCGACCTCGCGACCGCGGCCAACGACGAGCAGGCGACGGCCGACCGGCGTGTACGTGAAGACGTACCACACCAGGGCCGCGACCACCATCGCGTAGTAGAAGCCGAGCGGGATGCCCAGGAAGCGATTGACGATGACCATCGACACCAGGTCACGGCTGATCCCGGCGACGGTGTCCGACCCGCTGATGAGCTGAACGAAGCCCGTCACGAACGTGCCCATGCCCAGCGTGACGATGAGGCTGTCGATCCCGACGAGGACCACGAGCGCGCCGTTGATGACGCCGACGGTCAGCCCGGCGACGAGCGCGACGGCGATCGCGAGCACGATCGGCACGTCCATCGTCGCGTTGAGGATGGCGATGAGCATGGCGGAGAGCAGGACGACCGACGCGACGGACAGGTCGTAGTCGCCGGCAGTGAGCGGGATGATCAGCCCCAGCGCGACGACCACCAGGATCGCCTGCGAGGCGAGGATCGACGACAGGTTCGCACCGGACAGGAACGTCTCGGGCCGTAGGGTGCCGAAGATGATGATCAGGCCAATCCACGCCAAGGGCAGCGCGAATGCTTCGAGTCGCTCGCTGGACAACCAGCTTCCACGGGGGCGTGTCCCGCCGGGTGTGGTCTCGGTGGCGAGAGGCGTTTCCTTGGCGGCTGGAGTCATCGGCGCTCCTTTCACGAGGCGGCCACGGCGTTGTCCGACTCCGCCGGAGTGACAGTGGGGCTGATCGAGCTGCGCAGGCAGAAGTCGGCGATGTGCTCCTTGGTGAGCTCGTCGCCGCTGAGGAATCCCGCGATGCGTCCCTGCGCGATGACTGCGACGCGGTTGCAGATGGCGGTGAGCTGTTCGTAGTCCGAGCTCGCGCAGATCGTTGCCGTCTTCGACGAGGCGGCGCTGATGATGTTGAAGATCTGTTGGCGCGCGCCGACGTCGACACCCTGCGTCGGCTCGTGGAGGAGCAGCACCCGCGGCTCGACCTGGTGCCACTTCGCCATCATCGCCTTCTGCTGGTTGCCACCCGAGAACGACCCGTACTCGAAGTCAGGACGTGGCGGCCGCACGTCGAACTCCTCCATCAGTTGCGCGGCGTTGCGGTTCAGCTCGCGGCGGACCAGGCGCATTCCACGGAAGTATCGGTGCAGGACGGGCATGTTGATGTTGTCGCCGGCCGACAGGGTCGCGACGCTGCCATTCCTCGGCCGGTCGCCAGGCACGAGCGCGATGCGGTGCTCGAGTGCACGGCTGGGAGTGATGGCCGGGATGTTCAGATCTTCACCGTCCACCGTGGCAGTGCCGCCGCTGGCCGGAATCGCCCCATAGATGGCGTAGGGCACGTCCTCGAAGCCTGAACCGACCAGGCCGGTCAACCCGAGCACCTCGCCCTCGTGGAGGTCGAAGGACACGTCGTTCAGCCATTGCGTGGTGAGGTTGCGGACCCGCATGACCACGCGTTGACCGGACCCCGGAGCCAGATCCGCCCCGGCGAAGTCGGCGAGGTCGCGCCCGATGATGAGCCGCACGAGCTCGCGAGGCGACGTCTCGCGGGTGACGACGGTGCCGGCCACGCGGCCGTCGCGGAGCACCGTGATCCGATCGGTGATGCGCTGGACCTCGTCGAGGTCATGCGACACGAACAGCACGCTCGATCCGCTGTCCGCGATGTTGCGGATGAAGTCGAACAGCAGGTTGACCTCGTGGCGCGGCAGAAACACGGTCGGCTCGTCGAGGACGAGGAGGGTGTGGCCGCGGAGCGACTCGTCGACGGAGCTGAGGCCCTCGAGAGCGCGGATGATCGCGACCATCGCGCGCTCGACCGGCCGAATCTCCTCGATCAGGGCACGAGGCTCGATCGACTGCCCGTAGCGTTCGAAGATGCGGCGCGCCTGGCGCGTCGCCTGGCGCCAGGAGAAGAACGCCGAGTTCTTCGGATCGGCGATCTCCGCCATGAACAGGTTCTCGACCACGCTGAGGGAGCTCACCAGGCCGAGGTCCTGGTGGACGAACTCGAAACCGAGATGGCGGTAGACGCCCGGAGCGAGCGGCAGATCGACCGGCTCGCCCCGGACCGACAGGGTCCCTGCGTCGGGGTCGTGGTACCCCGCCAGGATCTTGATGAGGGTGGACTTGCCCGAGCCGTTCTCCCCGAGGAGGCCGTGGACCTCCCCGGAGAGGACGGTCAGGTCGACTCCGTCGAGCGCCAGCGCGCCGCCGAAGGCCTTCGTCAGGCCGCGGATCTCGAGCAGCGCCGGCGCGTCGATCACGTCTGCATTCTCTCCGCTATTGGTTGCCGCCTCAGTCGCTGAGGCCCCACAGCTCGGTGAAGCCCTCGGCCAGGGCGTTGCCGTAGCCCGTGCCCACCGTCGGTGGCGTTCCGGCGTCGTCGACGTTCGTCGAGTCAAAGATCCGGATCGGCGTGCGCTGCGGAACCGTCGGCTCTCCGAGCAGGATACGGAAGGCCTGGTCCATGTTCGCGTAGCCGATGCCGACCGTGTCCTCGCCCACGTCCATGGCGGCGATGTTGCCGTCCTGGATGAACTCGAGCACGTACGGCGAGCCGTTGTAGCTCGCGACCTTGACCGAGTCGGCACGGCCGACCGTCTCGACCGCGGGCACGGCCCCGGCAACCATCGCGTCGTAGAGCGGGTAGACGTAGGTGATATCCGGATCGGCCGTGAGTGCCGACTGCACCTCACCCTGCGTCTTCGTGTTCCAGTCCGCGATGGGAATGTTGAGGACCTTGACCTTGCACGCCGGACAGTTGTTCGCGAAGGTCTCCTGCATCCGCTCGATCGTGCCAGGGCTCGGCAGCGCGTCCTCGGCGCCGATGAGGAGGACGTTGGCCGTCCCGTTCGAGTCCTGGATCATCCAGTTCGCCGCTGCCTCGCCCGCGACGTAGAACGGCGCGGTGACGAGCGCGGTCACGCCAGCCGCACAGCCGTCGCAGTCAGGCGGCTCAGGCGAGGAGTCGTCGTAGAAGTGCGTGACAAGGACCGGGATGCCGGCTTCCTTGGCGGCCTCGAGCTGAGGTTGGAGGAGGCGCGGATCCGGCGCAGTGTTCAGCACGATGATGTCGGGCTGCGCCGCGATGGCGGCATTCATGCCCTGCACCCACTGCGACGCCTGACCCTGGTTCGCGTAGATGGTGAGCTCCATGCCGACCTGGTCGGCGATGTCCTGCATCGTCGCTTCGATGCTCTGGTTGAACGGGTTCGGGACCAGCGGAATGAGGAACATGCTCTTGCCTTCGAGGCTCGAGACGTCGATCGCCGGTCCTGGAGCCTCGAAGGTCGGAAGCTGCTTGTACTGCTCGACCATCGCGCCGACTTCGGCGGGAATCTCGGCGGCGGCACTGCCCGACGCCTCCGCTCCGTTGCTGCCCGTGCCCTGGCCGCTACAGGCCGCCAGGAGCAGTGTGCTGGCACCCGCGATGGCTGCCCATCGGCGCGGCCGGCTAGTGCGAGGTGAATCCATGTCTGCCCTCCAAAGCGGACTCTGCGTCCGCGATCCAGAGAGCGCCTCCGTGCAGTTGGGCGCTCCGTTGACCCAGGTGCGTAGGCGCGCAGATCCTCAGTGCGAATTCCATCACGTGGACTCGGTCGCTCCAGATTGTGGAAGATACTACAACGCGTCCACCGCGCCGTTTGCGCTTTGCGCGACCACGGAGGCCAATGCGGCCGACGGCTCCGAACGAGCCGTGCTGGCTCGTCTTCGACGGTTATGACTGGGCCATCGGGGACCGCAGCGGTCGGTCCACGGTGAACGGGCCTGCTTGGATCACCTCCAGCCGGAGCTGGTCTGGCTCGCGCACACGCACGAGCCCTGGCGCCCCCGCAGCGCCTGACGCCCGCGGCGCCGCATTCGGCGACCGAGCTACGACGCGATCTCGGCGGGAGCCGATCTCCCGGACGGCGTCAACACCGGCCAACCAGGGAGCCCGGCCCGGTCCAGGTAGCGGCGGACGCTGGCGAAGAAGTGATAGTGGTCGAAGCACAGCACCGATCGACGGGTCGGGATGGCTTCCTCGCCGAAGCGTCCGGGCAGGAACCCGCCTCCGCACATTGATACGTGCGGGCACGTGACGCATTCGGTCGGCAGGTGGCTCCCGAGACGAAGGCAATAGGAGAAGCCCGGGTCGTCGGCGAGGCCGGCGATGGTCGACGACTCCAGGCTGTGCCGCGTCCGCGACCCGCCATCGCGGTGCGCTCGGAAGTAGTCGGGATACTCGTACGCACCATCGGTGTTGACCACGAAGAGGCCGAGCTCGTCGTTCACCATCGAGTCGGTATGTCTCCCACTGCCGAGCGTGCGAAGCACGACGTCGTAGAAGGTGCGGATGATGACATCCGGGTTGTCGCGCGCAACCCACCGCTCGAAAAGCCGGGCCATCCAGGTGCCGTACCGGGGCGCACGGATGTACTCCTCGACGGCCAGATTGCCCCATGGCGGGTTCGACCAGTTGTACTCGATCGGCCAGAGCACATCGACCCGCGGTATCGGGAGGCTCTCGACCCAGTCGAGGTAGGTGTCGGCCGGGATCGAGGGATTGGCCACCGACAGGAAGCCGTTGATGATGTGCCCGTGGCCGGAGGCGAGCGCGTCCTCGACTTGCGCCATGACCCGCGCGTACGAGCCGCGCCCGCCCTTCGTTACGCGGAATCGGTCGTTGTACTCGGCCGGCCCGTCCAGGCTGACGCCGATACGGACTCCCCCATCATCCAGGACCCGGAGCAGCGGCCCGTTCAGGCGAAGTCCGTTCGTCTGCATGTTCACCCGAATGTCAGGATGTGCGCGGCGCAACTCGTCGATCCTCGCGACGAACCGCTCCAGGCTGCTGAGCGGCCACAGGGTCGGCTCGCCGCCGTGCAGAACGATGCTGAACGGACCGGGGCTCTCACCCAGGTACTCGTCGAGCCTGCCGAGGAACGCCTCGGCGATTTCCGGTGCCATGAGCGGCGGAACTCGTCGGAACGTCTGATCCGACTGGTTGAACATGTAGCAGTACGAGCAGTCGAGATTGCACACCGCGGTGAGCTTCACGACCGCCGATGAGAATCGCGGCTGCCCGTCCATCGGCTGGATTCGCCGGAGCTATGGGGCTACCAGCTGAGGCTGAACGAGAGGCTGAAGTCGAAGCCGGCCTCGACCAGTCCCTGCTCGCGCAGGAAGTCGTTCGCCGCGGCGAGGATCCGCGACTTGGCAACCTCTCCCGCGAGGTCGTTCGGCCGTACGGCCTCGAGCTCCAGGATGGGCCGGGTCGTTGGCCTCAGCGCTTCGACCTGCTCGGCCCGCATGCTTCCGATCGATTGACGGATCCCGGACTTTCGCGCGTCTGCCACGGCTGCGTCTCCGATGTGGGTTACCGATCGCGACGCAGCGTGGCACCGGCCGATTGCGACAGCGTCACGGCAACGTCACAGCGCCGTCACGGCGCCGTCACGACGCGGTGCGCAGAGGAACCTCGGTCAAATGTCTCTTGCCCGCGGCAGTCCAACACGGGATGATTCAGTTCCCGGGGTACGAACGATGTCGCTCGCGACTCGACGCCAATCTGACCCGCTCCACGCCGAGCGAGCCAGCTACCGGCTGAGCCTCGTCGGCGGCTTCGCCCTGCGGCGCGGCCGAGTCCCGATCCTCGTAGGACACAGTGCCGAGCGCCTGCTCGCCTACCTCGCCCTGGCCCAGATGCCCGAGCGCCGCTACCGTGTTGCCGGCGCGCTCTGGCCCGACGTCACCGATGCGCGAGCGATGGGGAACCTGCGATCGCTGCTCTGGCACCTGCGCCGGAACGGCATCGATGTCGTCACCGACCAGCGGGGCTCGTTATGGCTGCAGAAGACGGCGGTCGACGTGCAGGCGCTGCGCAGCCTGATCGCCGACCTCCTCAACCCCCACGCGGCGACGCCTGCGGCCGAGGATATCGCGTTGCTGATCCGCGGCGATGAATTGCTGCCTGGCTGGTCGGAGGAGTGGCTCGAACCGACGCGCGAGCATCTGCGCCAGGCCCGCCTCCACGCGCTCGAATCCATCTGCATCGAGCTCTCCAACCTCGGTCACTTCGGCCGTGCCGTGGAGGTGTGCCTCGCCGCGGTCGCCGTCGAGCCCCTCCGAGACACGAGTCAGCGCGAGCTCATCCGCCTCTATCTCGCGGAGGGAAACCGCGTCGAGGCGCTCCGGCAGTTCGACTCGTACAGAACCTTGATGGCCGATGAGCTCGGGCTGGGCCCTGCCCCGGAGATCGCGTCCATGGTCGAGCAGATTCGCTCGTCGTAGCCCTTCAGGCCGGCGAAACGACCTCGAGGCCTGCGGCTCGGCCGGCATCGGCCAGGCGGGCGTCGTACGTCACGAACGCGTCGAGCTCTGGCGCGACGACGAGCGCCGACGCTCCATCCGTCGCTCCCCTCGCGGAGGATGACGAGGAACTGCTCGCCCCAGACCTGCTCGTCGACGTACGTCGTGTACGCCACCAGTACCCGCGTCTCCTCGGGCGGCGCGTCGAGGCCCGAGCTGATGATGCCGGGCTGTTCGCGTCAAGACTCCGCCTCGACCGGCCACCCATAATGGCGGGCGTCATCGAGAGGAGCCCATGACGGGACTGCGTGATCGAAAGAAGGTTCGCCAGCGAGAGGCCATCGTCGACGCGGCTATTCAGCTGTTCGAGCGGCGCGGGATCGACGCGACCAGCGTGGAGGACATCGCGGCCGAGGTGGACGTCAGCCGGGCCACCGTCTTCAACTACTTTCCCTACAAGGAGGCGATCCTGGTCGAGATCGGCGCCCGCCTCGTGGCCGATATCGCGGCCCATGTGGGTGCGCGGCGGCGGCGATCGGTCCGGCAGACGATGTACGACCTCGCCGACGGCATCGCCGGCGTTGCCGAGCGGCATCCGGGCGTCGTCCCGTACATCGCGAGGGAGATGACGCATCCGGATCCGAGCCGCCGCCGCTACGCGGCCGAGCGGATGCAGTACCCGATGCTCTACCAGGCGATCCTCGACGGGCTGGACGCCTCCGGTCAGCTGCGCGGTCCCGCCCAGAGGAGCTCCTACGCGCGGCAGCTCGTCGACCTGGCGACCGGCGCGCTCGTTCGGGCAGGCAACGACTTTCCGATGGACTCCCTGCGCGCCGAGCTGCGCGCCAACGTCGATCTCTTCTTCGACGGCGGGGTGGTAGAGGCCAAGTCCTAGGTCGGCGCACACCGGGCAAGCGGGATACTTGCGCTTGGGTCTAAACTTCGACGGTCGTCCACCCGAGCGGACGTGAGAGCTGTGTCGGGTTGGTCCGCCTCCCGACGCGTCACGAGGAGAGAGGCGTTGCTCACGTCAACTCGAACGTCGCGGTGGGGTGCCCGGACCGCCGTCCGGCGAGGACTCGCCATCGGCGCGGCGCTGACCCTGTTCATCACCAGCGTCGCCATGGCGGCGACGGCAACCCTGTCCATCGACTCGGTCGACGGCCAGTCGGTCGATCGAGGCCGCGTCCGAACCCCCGTTTCGGGTGCCGTGGAGGTGTCCGGAGGCGCATCCCTGGAGGATGCCGCGCCTCCCGCCGACGAGACCACCCCGCTCGTGGCCGATGCCGGTGACTCGCCCTTCGTCGCCATCGGCGACCCGGCCACCCTGCTCGGCATGGGCTTCGGCGGCGCCGAGCCGTACACGTTTGCCTGGAGCTCGGACGCCGGCACGATCGAGGGAGCCGATGCGCCCACCGCCCAGCTGGACACCAGCGGCCTGGCCGCCGGCAATCACACGGTCACGCTGACGATCAGCGACTCCGCCGGCGCCACCGCCAGCGACACCGTCGAAGTGGTCGTGTTCGTGCGTGACGAGCGCACGCTGCTCGATGAGACCCAGCTCGATCCGACACCCGGCCTGTCTGCCCTTGGCGCTCCGGGATCCTACGAGTGGCCGTTCGAGGTGCCGGCCGGCGCGACCCGCATCGATGCGGTCATGACGCACACGCTCGAGACGAACGACTACGACCTCAAGCTCTTCGACCCGGCCGGCAACCAGCGCGCCTTCCCGGGCGAGTTCATCCCGAACACCGAGGAGACCGCCTCGCTGGCCAACCCCGAACCGGGCACCTGGACCGCGGTCGTCGAGAAGTTCGCGACCGTCTCCGACACGATTCACGTCGTCGTCACCGGCGTCGTGGCGGTCGGCGGCGACCCACGTCCGACCGTCGACGCCGGCGGGCCGTACAGCTTCGCCACCGGCGCCGATCAGCCGCTCGGCGGCACGGTCGACGGCGGCGCCGAGCCGGTGAGCGCCGGCTGGGACACCGACGAGGACGGCGTCCTCGATCTCGACGGCGTCGACGTGAGCGCGACGCTTCCCGCCGGGCGTCACCTCGTGACTCTCAAGGCGACCGATGCGAACGGCCTGGAGCGGCGCCAGACGACATCGGTGCTGGTGGCCGATCCGGCGCGGCTGGCGGCCGAGACGACGGCCGTGACCGTCATCGGCATCGCCGATACCGGCATCAATCCGTACCACCTCGAGTTCAGCGCCCAGACGTATCCCGATCCGGACGTGCTGGCGCTGACCGACAACTTCACCCGCCATCCATCGGAGTACATCCCCGGCTACCCCGCGGACGCCGCGGCGATCCCCATCACCCTCGACCAGGGCTACTTCCCCGCGGCGGACGAGCCGCTCTGGTCGCCGGACAACCTGGACGAAGGGAAGCTGTACTGGATCCCGGGCACGAAGATCATCGGCGCCTGGGATGCCGGCAACGCGGCGTCGCTCACCGAGGAGCTCGTCGACGGCCGCCCCGACACCCATCCCATCCTGGACGAGAACGGCCACGGCTCCGGATCGGCATCGGTCTCGGCCGGGAACCGCTACGGCTACTGCCCGACCTGCCTGCTCATGATCGTCGAGAGCCTCGACGAGACGGTGGCGACCGGCTTCAGCTGGGTCGACATCACCTCGCACAGCTTCGGCTACATCGGCGGACTGCCGGTGGGCCTGACCGATGGGCCGAACGTGCCCACCCGCGAGGCCACCGAGCGCGGCCAGACGGTCCTCTTCGCGGCCGGCAACGGCGTGGGTAACGCCTTCGACGTGCCGATCGCGACCTACGGGTCCGACCAGACCGGGCCGGACTGGAACATCACCGTCGGCGCGATCCGGCGTGACAACCAACGCGCCGTGGTCGGCGACGGCATCCCCGTCCACATCAGCGCGTGGGGCGACGGCAACCTGCCGTCGGCCTGCCGCACCGGCACCGTCGGCCAGTGCGCCTTCGGCGGCACCTCGGCGGCGACGCCGTACACCGCCGGCATCTTCGGGATGGTCCTCACCGAGGTGCGCCGCGCCATCGGCGACGGCACCGCCGGACAGGAGCCGGGCCAGGTCGTGGCGAGCGGCGTGCCGATCGAGGAGAGCGTCTACCTCGCCGACGGCAGGCTGACCCGTGCCGACCTGCGCGAGGCGGTCCTGAAGACTGCCTACCCGCTCAACATGGAGAACGCCCCATCACCGTTCCCCTACCCCACCACGGCGCCGTACACCGGCGACCCGAACGTCCTGTTCGAGGGCTACGGTGCAGCCACGCCGAACGGGGCGGACCGCGCCATCGCGGTCCTGCTGGGCGACATGCCGCTGCCGGAGCGCCCGTTCGAGGACGAGTTCTTCGCCCTCGACCGACAGCTGCGTGACACCCTGTACGGCGGCTACGACCGTGACGGCGACGGCGTCGTCGACTCGCAGGCGCTCGAGGGGCTCGACGTCAGCATCGAGTCGGTCTCGACGCC
>DASVDT010000115.1:0-10326 GCA_036380955.1 Candidatus Limnocylindria bacterium
TGCTCTACACGGCCGACGGGGAGCGGACCCTGGAGCAGGTCAACCTGCGCCACATCCCGATCGAGTCCGCCCTCGTCCGCCGATCGAGCCTCGAGGACGTCTTCCTGCGGCTGACCGGCCGGTCGCTGATCGAGTAGTGGCCGCATGACCATCCTGGCGGCCTCCGGCCGCGTCTGGCAGCGCAACTGGCTCGTCTATCGGCGCCTCTGGCATCGGTCGCTGGCGTTCGGCTTCCTGCAGCCGATCATGTTCCTGACCGCCATGGGGCTCGGCATCGGCGCCATCATCGGCAGCGACAGCCGCGACGCCTTCGGTGGCGTCGACTACGTGGATTGGCTCGGGCCCGGCCTGCTCGCGGCCGCGGCGATGCAGACGTCGACCTTCGAGTCGACCTACCCGATCATGAACAAGATCATGTGGGGCCGGAACTACGAGGCCATGCTGTCGACGCCGCTCGGCATCCGCAGCATCGTCCTCGGGGAGCTGGCCTGGAGCGCGTTCCGGATCGGGACCCTGACGAGCGTCTTCCTCATCGTCCTGTTCCTGTTCGCGATCCCGCGCACGCCGCTGGCGGTCCTGGCCGTGCCGTTCGCGGTGCTCACCGGGCTGGCCTTCAGCTCCTGCCTGATCGCGTTCACCGCGACGCAGAAGAACGACGTCGGCTTCAGCGCGGTCTTCCGCTTCGTCATCAACCCGCTCTTCCTGTTCAGTGGGACGTTCTTCCCGCTCAACCAGCTGCCGGACCAGGTCGAGTGGGTCGCCTGGCTCACGCCGCTGTTCCACGGCGTCGAGCTCGTTCGCGGCGCGATCCTGGACCAGGTGACGCTGCCCGCCGCGGTGGTGCACATCGGCTACCTGCTCGCCATGTTCGCCATCGGCGCCTACCTGTCCGAGCGCAACCTCACGAAGCGGATGGCCGGCTAGGCCGATGACGACGATCTCCCGCCCGGCGGCGTCCGGCCAGAACCCGCTCGCGACCGCCTGGGAGCGCATCTGGCGCGCCCGACGGCTGGTCGAGCGCAACATCATGGTCTATCGCCACCAGTGGATCATCATCCTGAGTGGCGTCTTCGAGCCGATCTTCTATCTCATCGGCATCGGCCTCGGCCTCGGCGGCTTCATCCCTGACCTGACCCTGTCGGATGGCCGCCAGGTCTCGTACCTGACCTACGTCGCGCCGGCGCTCGTGGCGACAGCCGCCATGAACGGGGCGGTGTTCGAGACGATCTTCAACATCTTCTTCAAGCTCAACTACGCCAAGACCTACGAGGGTGTGCTCGCCACGCCGATGGGCATCGCCGAGATCGCCATCGGCGAGATGATGTGGGCCCTCATGCGCGCCGCGCTCTACGCGGTGGCGATGTTCGTGATCATGGGCGTGCTGGGGCTGATCCTGTCGCCGTGGGGCCTGCTGATCGTGCCGGCCGCTTTGCTCGTCGCCGCCGCGTTCGCCGCGGCCGGCCTGGCGGGGACGTCGTATCTGCGCACCGTCAACGACTTCGACATTCCCATGGGCCTGATCGTGATGCCGATGTTCCTGTTCAGCGGCACCTTCTTCCCGATCGACATCTACCCCGAGCCGATCCAGTGGCTGATGCAGATCAACCCGCTGTACCACTCCATCAGCCTGATGCGAGGGCTGTCGACCGGGATCGTGGGGTGGCAGCAGCTCTGGGACTTCGCATTCCTTGCGACGCTGTTCGCGCTCTGCATGTGGCTCGCGATGCGCCAGATGGAGCGCAAGCTGATCAAGTGACTCCCTCCGAACGACTGGTGCAACGCTCAGCCTGAGCGCGCGCCCCTTGCCGGAGGACGGTGGCGTTCCTGCCACCTACCAATCACCGCCTGCTTAGGCATGGCTTGGGTCGCTCGTCGCGCTCGTTCACCGTCACCCACCAACCACGGACGCCGATGACGGCCGCGGAGGCGCATCGGCGCGTTCACGTCCGCCTAAGCCGCCCCTGATTGGTGCGTGGCAGGAGGAGGCTGCCGAACCCGCCGGATCACTGGCCCCCGACCAGGATCGGCCACGCGCCGCGCAGGTACGCCAGCCCGGAGACGACGGTCAGGGCGGTGGCGACGACCATGACCCAGAAGCCGGCCGCTGCCAACGCGCCGGCGTCAAGGAGCACGCGCATCGGTCCACCGGTCGCCGCGTCGGACGCCAGGAAGAGCAGCGCCAGCCCGGCGAGCGTGGCCAGCGTCTTCGCCTTGCCCAGTGCCCGCGCGCTGATGACGACGTCCTCGACGGCCGCCAGTTGACGCACGGCCTGGACCACGAACTCCCGGATCAGGATCGTCGCCGCCATCCAGGTCGGCACCAGGCCGATCTCGACCATCGCGATGAGGACGCCGGCCACCAGCACCTTGTCGGCGGCAAGGTCCATGAACACGCCCAGCGGCGACACCTGGTTGCGGGCACGCGCGATCCAGCCATCGAGGAAGTCACTCAGCGCGGCGACCACGAACAGGATCCCGCCCGCCAGGCTGCTCCCGGGCCAGTCCGCCAGGAGCAGGACCATGATCACCGGGGTCGCCATGATGCGGCCGAGACCGAGCAGGTTCGGGAGGGTCGCCAGGGTGCCGCGATGCCGGTCAGCCACCGCCGAGCCTCCGCTCGGTGCCCGCGCGCAGGCGCGCGATGTTGTCGGCGTGGGCGACGACGACCACCACGCCGATCGCGGCCGCCCCCACCAGCGGCTCGATCCCGATCCAGCCAGCTGCGTAGAGCGCCGCGGCGACCAGCGGCACCGTCACGGCGGCCATGAGCGACCCGAGCGACACGAGCCGCGTGCGCCACACGATCAACCCCATCTCGAGCAGCGCAACCAGCACGCCGAGCGGCACCAGCACGAGCATCGCACCGCCGCCGGTCGCCACGCCGCGACCGCCACCGAAGCCGATGAACACCGAGCGCACGTGCCCGATCACCGCGGCGAGGCCCGCCAGCGGCCCACCCCACGCGCTCGACGCGACTGCGGCGCCGATCACGACGGCGAGGATCCCCTTGCCGACGTCCATGGCCGCCACCGCAACGGCCCAGCGCGGCCCGAGCGAGCGCAGGGCGTTCGTCGTCCCCGTCCGCCCCGAGCCGGATGCGCGTGGGTCGACTCCGCGCAGGCGGCCGACCAGGACCCCCGACGGAATCGCCCCGATCAGGTACCCGAGGACGACCGCAACGAGGATCTCGATACCGGGCATCGCCGCCGCCTCAGGCGCGGCTGGCCATGCGACGCTGGAGGAAGCGAATCCCGATCAGGATGGCCAGCGCACCGAGGAGGGCCGCCGCGCCGGCGTATGCAGCGAACGGCATCTGCGGCCACTGGAGGCTGAAGACGATGAAGCCGATGGCGAGTGCGATGAGCCAGGTGCGGATCCAGTAGCCCGTGCTGAAGGCGCCAGGAGGCGTGGCCTTCGCGCGTGCCGCTCGTCGCGCAGCATTCCGCTCGGCCCGCGCGCGTGCCGCGGGCGGCAGCGCCGGCGCGCGATCCACGTTCTTCATCATGCGCTGGTAGTTGCGCCGCTCTTCTCGTGACATCGGGCCGAGTCTAGCGAGGCTCAGGCGCGTGGGTCGACCGACCGCGCCGGCGGCCGCCGCGTGCCCGATGGGCCCATGCCTACCGCCCCGGGGTAGTCGACCTTCAGCTGCACCGGATCGGAGCCGAAGATCAGCGTCAGCATCCAGTCGATCCCGACCCGGATCTTGCCGCCGAACCCGGGCACGCGGGTCCAGTAGTAGCCGCGCCACATGAACCAGGCGATCAGCCCACGCACGCGGATGCCGAACACCTTCCCGACGCCGGAGTAATGGCCGATGCTGGCCAGCGTTCCGATGACGCGGTATCGGAACGGGTCGATCTCGCGCTGACGTCCGTCGATCGAGGCAAGGATGTTCTTCGCGAGCTGCTTCGCCTCGCGCACCGCGTTCTGCGCCGTCGGCGCGTGAAAGCCGTCCGCCTCGTCCATCGGGATCTTCGCGCAGTCGCCGATGGCCCATACGCCCGGTCGGCTGGTCTCCATGGTCGAGGCGACGATCGCTCGGCCGGCCTTGTCGACCTCGATTCCGGCATCCCGCAGGACCGGGGAGGGCTGGACGCCACCGGTCCAGACGATCGTCCGTGACGGGATGAACTCGCCCTCGCCGATCACCACCCCGTTCTCACGCACCTCCTTGATCGGCGTGCCGAGATGGATCTCGAAGCCCCGGTCGCGAAGCTTCCTGGCGGCGTACTCCCCCATCCACGGCTCCTGCTCGGCCAGCAGGCGATCCTGGAGCTCGACGATGTGCGCGCGTGGCTCATCGGCCTTGATCTTAGGGTAGTAGTGCCGCCGCAGCCGGCGGAAGAAGTCCTCCACCTCACCGGCCGTCTCGATGCCGCTGAACCCACCGCCGCCGATGACGAACGTGAGCTGCGCTCGTCGCTCCTCCGGATCCTCCTCCAGCTCGGCGCGCTCGAACATCTCGACGATCCGGTTGCGCAGTGCGAACGCATCGGCCAGGGTCTTCATGCCGACCGTGTAGTCGCGGATGCCCTTGATGCCGAAGGTCGCCGTCTCGCCGCCGAGGGCAATGACCAGGCTGTCGTAGTTGAGCCGATGGATGTCGCCGTCGCCTCCGAGGACGCCGACCTGCTTGGCGTCGAGGTCGATGGTCTGGACCTCCGCGGTGACCGCCCAGCTCGATGGCCGCTTGAGCTGCGCGCGGAGGGCGGTCACGCAGTGGCGTGCCTCGAGCTGCCCGGAGCACACCTCCGGCAGCAGCGGCGTGAAGAGCGTGAAGTTCTCGCGGCTGACGAGCCAGACCTCGACGTCCTCACGCCGCTTCGTCAGCCTCTCGAGATGACGCGCCGTCTCGACGCCGGCGAACCCGCCGCCGAGGACGAGGATGCGGTGCGGCCACGGCGGCTCAGTCTGGTAGATGGTGCGCATGCGTCATGATGATGCCATCCCCTTGCCGGGATCGACAGAGCCGGTCGGCGGCGGGCATCGGCTTCCATGCGGCAGGCGCTCTGCCCTGGCGGTCAGTAGCCGGTGAACTCCTCGATGCGGACGTCGTCCTCGTCCACGCCGGAGCCGATGAGCATCTCACGCAGGGACTGGACCATTCCGGGCGGTCCGGCGACGTAGTAGATCGGTGAGGTCGCGCGGTCGAAATGCCGATCAATCATCGCAGCGTCGATGTGGCCCTCCTCGCCGTCCCAGGCCAGGCTCGAGCCGGCCATGGAGGTCATGGTCGGTACGAAGGTCAAGTTCGAATCCCGACGCGCCAGCTCGCGCAGCTCATCGGCGAAGGCTGCGTCCTCCGGCCGTCGATTGGCATGGAAGACCGCCACAGGATATGGAAGTGAGCCGGCGCCGAGGGTCTCCACCAGGATGCTCCTGAATGGCGTGATCCCGATCCCGCCGGCCAGCAGCACCGCCGGGCGCAGAGCGTGGTGAAGGCGCAGGTCACCGAACGGGCCCTCGACCTTCACGATGGTGCCGAGCGGAACGGCCTGCAGCGCGCGCTTGAAGGCCGTGTCACGCAGCCGGGTGGTGATCGTGATCACGCCCTCGCGTGGCGCGCTCGAGATGGAGAATCCGCGCAGGTTGCCCTCCGCGTCCGTCTCGGGCGGATCGATGAGGGTGATGTCGATGAACTGGCCGGCGCGGTACGACCAGTCGTCCGGCTTCGTGAAGTGAAACGACATCGTCCGATCGGCGACCAGCTCCCGGCCGACGAGCGGCGTCTCGAACACCGGCCAGCTTGGCTTGGCGCTGCTGGGCGCGGGAATCGATACGGTCATCCGGCGGCCGCCGCTACCGGGTGGCGGTGTGACACGTAGGAGCCCACCGGCTGCCGGAACCCGACCGCCAACCGGTTCCAGCCGTTGATGGCGATGATCGCCAGCGTCAGCGCGACCTGCTCGGCGGGGTCGAATTCGGCCGCCATGGCGTCGTAGGCGTCGTCGGGCGCGCCGGTGTCTGCCAGCAGCGTCAGTGCCTCGGTCCAGGCAAGCGCCGCGCGCTCGCGCGGGCTGAAGGAGGGCGCCTCGCGCCAGGCGGAGACCAGGTGCAGGCGCTCCTCGTCCTCGCCCATGGCGCGGGCATCCTTGGTGTGCATGTCGATGCAGTACGCACAGCCATTGATCTGCGAGGCACGCAGCTTCACCAGCTCGCGCAGCGCAGGCTCGAGTGTGCTGGCGCTGACGACCTGCTCCAGCCCCGACATCGCCTGGCTTGCCTCGGGAAGCGTCGTTCGGTAATCGAGTCGCATTGCGTTTCGCAATCGTCCTTCCGGAATAGGGTCTGACCAACCGGCCAGCATTCATGGTGAGGCCGCGCGATGAACAGGCCCACGAAGGCGCGTGAACGCGCCGTGAATCGGCGCGTGGCGCTCGGCGGTGCGCCGCTCTTTCGCCGCTATTCATGGACTCTCCCGGAAATCGTCACCTTCCCGAGCGACGATTCGGAGCAAGGTCAAGACGGCTCGGAGGAGGGAGATCCCACGATGACAACGATTGCGGAAAAGCCCGGCGCTGAGCGTCGGAGCAGCGACTCCGGGACCACCTCCAACCGAGAGGTCGGCCACCCGCGGGTCGTGCCGAGCGGCGGGCCGCCGCGTGCCGATGTCGGTCGCAAGCGCTCCCCGATCGTGAACGACCACGGCTACGTCAGTGAGTGGGACCCGCGCCTGAGCTGACGTGGCACACCGCGCGGAACCGACCGCTATCGGTCCTGCGACGACAGCACGCCCACCGTATGGCTCGCTCCGAGGCGGGATGCGCCGGCGTCGAGCAGGGCGACCGCGTCCTCGAAGAACCGGATGCCTCCGGTCGCCTTGACGGCCAGCCGCGAGCCTGCGGCCCGATGCAGGAGTCGGACGTCGTGGATCGTTGCGCCCGAGCCGAGGAAGCCGGTCGCGGTCTTCACGAAGGCTGCTCCGGCCTTGGCCGAAACCTCCACCGCGCGACGCTTCTCGTCGTCGGACAGCAGGCCGCATTCGAGCACGACCTTGACCGGGCGGCCGGCTGCGGCATGCACCACGGCGGCGATATCGGCCTCGACGAAGGAGTCGTCTTCGTCCCTGAGCTGGCCGATGGCCATGACCATGTCGATCTCGTCGGCTCCGTCTCGAACCGCCAGCTCGGTTTCGAAGGCCTTGACCGCGGTATGGCTGGCTCCGAAGGGGAAGCCGACGACGGCGACGACCTTGACCGCGGTCCCGTGCAGCAGCTCGCTGGCCAGGGAGACCCAGATCGGGTTGATGCAGACCGTCGCGCAGCCGAAGTCGACGGCCTCCCGGCAGACGCGCTCGATGTCCGCTCGCCGCGCCTCCGGCCGCAGCATGGTGTGGTCGATATGGCGTGCCAACAGGCGGGCATTCACCTGGTCCGCCTGACTGTCCACGCCAGGTTCGATGACCGATTCAGCAGGCATGCTGTCAGCCGGCGTCGACGAGCGGGAGGTCGACGAGGTGCTCGCCGAGGAACCAGACCTGCAGCTCGTGCCGCCGCAGGACGTCACTGATCAGCAGGTCGTTCGAGCCCCAGTCGCCGTTCTTCGCCGTCCTCTCGATCGCCTCGCGGACGACGGTGATGATCTCTTCGTGCGCGTCGAGCAGGCGCCCGATCATGACCGGCACCTCTTCGGCGCCGTCCGGCGGCCGCTCGATGCCAGTGACTTCGGCCGCGTGCCGCGGATCGCCGATGGCGACGCTACCGAGGCTCTGCACGCGCTCAGCCAGCAGGTCGGTGATCTCGAGCTGCTCCGCGGCATGCTTGTCGAACAGCAGGTGCAGCTGATAGAAGGTCGGGCCGGCGACCACCCAGTGGTGCTTCTTGTAGAGCGCGTGGAGGATGGTCGTATCGGCCAGGATCCGATTGAGGAGCTGCGCACTCTCGGCCCGCGCATCGACCGCCAGGGCGATCGGCTGCAGGCGGAGCGTGCCGAAGGGCTGCACCTCGTGCCCACGTTGGCCAAGGTGCGGCTGCGGGGAACGTGTCTGAATGGCCAATTCGATATTCCTTTCGCTGATTGGCTGGCGATGCCGTCAGGCGGCGTCGAGCGCGGCATCCACGGTGATGGCGGCGCCGGCGAACAGCCGCGAGATGGGGCACAGCGCGGCGGCCTCGTCCACGATCGAGGCGAATGCCCCGTCGTCGAGCCCGGGAACGTCGGCACGCACCCGAAGCGCCGACGACGTGACCGTCGGTCGGCCGTCGACCTCGTCCAGGGATACCGTGGCGCGGACGTCGAGGCGGCGGGCGGTCGCATCGTGCTCGCCGAGCCGGAGTGCCAGGGCCATCGAGAAGCACGACGCGTGGGCGGCCGCCGCCAGCTCCTCGGGGCTGGTCATGCCGTCGGGCTGCCGCGTGCGAGCCGCCCAGGTCACCGGGAGGCCCTCCAGCGCGCCGCTGCCGGATGTGACGGTGCCGCGGCCCGCGGCGAGATCGCCCTTCCAGAGGGTTGTCGCCGTACGCTCGGCCATTGCTGTTCGCTGATCGATGACCATTGGTGCGCGCCGCCTCCTGTGTCGTGTGATGCGCCGCGTTCGGGCGCAACTTCACCGTACGGCGGTGGCGGAAACCAGCGGGGCAACGCGCATGAACGGCGGATGAAGACGCGGGGGACGGGCGTCGGAGCCTTGCCCAACGCCCGTCCCCAATGGTCTGCCGGGTGGCCTAGCCTCGACGATCAGCGGCTTGCGTCCTGCCCGAACACGATCGGCCTGGCATCGTGGTTGCCGCGGATGCGGTCGAGCGTGTCGGTGTCGAGCGTGTTGCTGCGCAGCCTGCTGATGTTCATGTCCCAGGTGAGCGCCGTGCCGTCCCACACGAAGCGGTCGACGCGGTTGCCCAGGTCGGGCAGCGTGAACTCGTCGTCGGTGCCCTCGCCGAGCAGGCCCTCGTCGCCGGAGCCTCGCCGCTGGCGGTCCAGTACAGGTACGCGTAGCCGTTCGAGTCGAAGTCGGGGTGCAGGGCGATGCCCAGCAGGCCGCGCTCGTCGAAGAAGTTGACGGCCAGGTCGAGCACCGATCCGAGCAACGGAAGTCGGGCGAGATGCACGCGCAGAAGCCGAAGGGCTCCGTCTCGATGCGTTCGGCGAGTTGGCTTGTCGGGTTCGTTGCGGGGTGCGGCGCTCAATTCCACTCCTCCCGTTGGGCTGAAAAGTGGGTTCCGTCCAACGTATGGGAGGCCGGTGGCGTTCACGCGGAATTGCCATCTACGACGCGTGAAGGCGCCGCGGAGGATCGGCGAAATGGGTTCAACGCGTCGCCATCACTCGGGGTGAGGTCCGGAGCGCCGGGAGACGTGGGTCAGTGGACCGTCGAGTCCCCAGGCGTCTCGCCGGCGGCCTGCGCCTCGGTCGGAGCGAGGAACCGATAGCCAAGGCCGCGCTCGGTTCGGATGTAGCGAGGCTCCTCCGAGTGGTCGCCGAGCTTCTCGCGCAGGCGCCTGACATAGACGCGCAGGTAGTCGACCTCGTCGACGTACTCGCGTCCCCAGACCTTGGCCAGCAGGGTGCCGTGCGTCAGCACGTAGCCGGCGTTTCGGATCAAGTGGTAGAGCAGCTTGTACTCGGTCGGCGTCAGCTCCACGCGGCGGCCCGCCACGCGCAGCTCCTGGCGAGCGAAATCCATCTCGAGCTCGCCGGACTGGAATGACGGGACGCGGGCGGCCGGCGCCGGCATGTCGAGTCGGCGCAGGACGGCCTTGACGCGCGCAAGGAGCTCGAGGTGGTTGAACGGCTTGGTGACGTAGTCATCGGCACCGAGCTCCAGTCCCTTCACAAGGTCGAGCGTGTCGTCGCGCGCCGTGAGCATGACCACGGGGACGTCGGAGAAGGCCCGAATCTGCCGCAGGACCTCGTAACCGTCGATGCCAGGCAGGCCGACGTCCAGGAGCACCAGGTCCGGGCGCTCATGCTCGACGAGGTCGAGCCCGCGCTCGCCGGCGTCCGCCCCGAGCACCTCGACCTCCCGCCATTGGAGGGTGAAGCCGAGGCGCACCGACTCGATCACGTCGGGCGCATCGTCGATGACGAGGATCTTCATGCGTCGCGGCCCTCCGGACCGCGGGCGGGAACGATGAGGCGGAAGGTGCTGCCCCGCCCGAGCTCCGAGTCGACCTCCACCCGGCCGCCGTGTGCATGGGCGGTGGACAGCACGATCGGAAGTCCGAGGCCGCTTCCAGCGGCGGTCGCATCGGGGGCGCTGACGTAGAAGCGTTCGAAGAGCCGTGCCTGCTCGGCAGGTGCGATCCCGGGGCCGTTATCGTCGACCTCCCATTCCACCTCACCGTCCGCATCTCTGGCCGTCACCCGGAGCCGGAACTCGGCACCCGC
>DASVDT010000116.1:0-7116 GCA_036380955.1 Candidatus Limnocylindria bacterium
TAGATGACGGGCGTGCCCTTCATGCTGAAGAGCAGGGAGGTCAGCAGCTCGAGGCGGCGACGGCTGTTGTCGACCAGCGGCGCCAGGCGACGGCGAATGCCGACGTTGATGCGCATTCGCGCTTCCTTCGCGTACTCGGAGTACATGAAGTCGCGCTCTTCGTCGGTCACCATCTCGAGCGTGAGCTCGTCGTGGTTGCGCAGGAACAGCGCCCACTGGTTCTCGTCGGGGATCTCGGGCGTCTGATCCATGATCTCGATGATCGGGTAGCGGTCCTCGCGACGCAGCGCGATCCAGATGCGCGGCATGAGCGGGAAGTGGAACGCCATGTGGCACTCCGGATTCTCCGCCGTGCCGAAGTAGGGCAGCACGTCGGGCGGCCACTGGTTGGCCTCGGCCAGCAGCATGCGGCCCTCGTAGCGTTCGTCGAGCCCGGCGCGGAGCTTCTGGAGCACGGCGTGGGTCTCCGGCAGGTTCTCGCAGTTCGTTCCCTCGCGTTCGACCAGGTACGGCACCGCGTCGAGGCGCAGCCCGTCGACGCCGAGGTCGAGCCAGAAGCGCATGACCCGCATCACCGCCCGGATGACCTGCGGGTTGTCGTAGTTCAGGTCCGGCTGGTGGCTGAAGAAGCGATGCCAGTAGTACTGCTGCGACTCCTGGTCCCAGGTCCAGTTGCTGGTCTCGGTGTCGGTGAAGATGATCCGGGCGTCCGCGTACTTCTGGTCGGTGTCGCTCCAGACGTACCAGTCGCGTTTCGCGTTCTTGCGACTGGCGCGCGACTCGACGAACCACGGGTGCTGGTCGCTGGTGTGGTTGACGACGAGCTCGGTGATGACCCGCAGGCCTCGCCGATGCGCCTCGCGCACGAAGACCCGGAAGTCGTGGAGGCTGCCGTAGTCGGGATGCACCTGGGTGTACGCGGCGATGTCGTAGCCGTCGTCCCGGAGCGGCGAGGGATAGAACGGCAGCAGCCAGATGGCCGTGACGCCGAGATCGGCGATGTAGTCGAGCTTCTCGGTCAGGCCTGCGAAGTCGCCCATGCCGTCGCCCGTCGAGTCGTTGAAGGCCTTGACGTGCAGCTCGTAGATGATCGCGTCCTTGTACCAGAGGGGATCGTCCCGCAGCAGCTGCGGCGCCCGGACATCGGTGCGGCGTGCCGCGCGGCCCTCCTTCATCGGTTGGGAGGACGGGGCGGCCTCAACTCGTCTGGACAACTCGCCTGGTCAACCTCGAACTGGGCTGGCGTTCATCGCTCGAGCGCCGAGATGGTGAAGATGCGGAAGGCCTCCGCCGCCGGATCGAGGTTCACGGCCAGGTCCGCACCGATCTCGCGCGTCGTACGACCGGTCATCAGATCGGTCAGCGCGTACGGCTCGTCCCAGCCGATCCCGATCGCCGGCAGGTCTGGATGCAGGATCGCACGCTCCGGGGTTGTCGGGTCGCAGTTGACCGCAACGTAGACCGCGTCGCGCCAGCGCGACGGGAACCCGGACAGCGGGTCGACCTTTCCGTGCGGGACTGCCTTGCGATAGAACAGCGTTCGGTCGCCCGTCACTGCCTCGAAGCGCAGGTTGTCGTAGCGCTTGAGCGCGGGCCGCTGGTGCCGCAACCGGTTGAGCTCGCCGATGAGGAGCTTGATGTTGCCCCTGGCGTCCCAGTCGCGCGCTCGGATCTCGTACTTCTCGCTGTCGAGATACTCCTCTCGCTCGCCCAGACGCGCCGACTCGCACAGCTCCCAGCCCGAATAGATCCCGTAGCTGGAGCTGAGCGTCGCCGCCAGGACGCTGCGGATCACGAAGGCCGGGCGACCGTGGTCGAGATGGTGGGGGTTGATGTCGGGAGTGTTCGTGAAGAGGTTGCCGCGGAAGTACTCGCGCATCTCTGTCTGGGTGAGCTCCGTGAAGTAGTCACGCAGCTCCGCCGCCGTCTCGCGCCACGTGAAGTAGGTGTAGCTCTGGGTGAAGCCCACCTTGGCGAGCTTCCGCATCATCTTCGGCTTCGTGAACGCCTCCGACAGGAAGATGACGTCCGGATGGTCGCGCTGGACATCGCGAATGAGCCACGCCCAGAACGGGATGGGCTTGGTGTGCGGGTTGTCGACCCGAAAGATGCGGACGCCCCGATCGATCCAGACCCCGAAGATCCGCCTCCACTCGTGCCACAGGGCCTCGCGGGACGCCGCATCCTCGCCGGCGAAGTCGATCGGATAGATGTCCTGGTATTTCTTCGGCGGGTTCTCGGCGTACTTGATCGAGCCGTCCGGCGAGTGCCGGAACCATTCGGGGTGCGACCGCACGTACGGGTGGTCGGGCGCCGCCTGCAGGGCGATGTCCAACGCCAGCTCCATGCCGTGGGCCTCGACCGCTTCGCGGAAGCCGATGAGCTGCTCCACGCCGCCGAGCTCGGGCGCCACCGTGTCGTGGCCTCCGGCGTCGGAGCCGATGGCGTACGGCGACCCGACGTCATCCGCCGCCGCGTCCAGGGTGTTGTTGCGCCCCTTGCGGTTGACCCGGCCGATCGGATGGATCGGTGGCAGGTACACCACGTCGAAGCCCATGGCGGCGATGTCGGGCAGGCGCCAGGTCGCCTCCGACAGCGTCGTCGCCCGCGGCTTCTTCGGGTCGCGGCCCTGCGAGCGCGGGAAGAGCTCGTACCACGCGCCGAAGCGCGCCCGCTCCCGGTCGACCACCAGCGGCAGCTCCGGCGAGCGTGACGCGAAGCGGCGGTCGGGATGGCGGCGCAGCGCGGCCAGAAGCTCGTCCCCGTTGAGCGCGGCGACTCGCTTGGCCTCCGAGCGCGCGCGCTTGAGCGCCATCAGCGCCGCCCGCATGAGGCGCACGTCGTCGCCGGCCTCCGAGCGCTCGGCGCGTTTGAGGGCCGCCTCGACCAGGATGCGTCCCTCCTCGATCTCGACCGACACCGGCACACCGGCATCGACCTTCTTTCCGATGCCCTGCCGCCACGTGCCGAACTCGTCGCGCCACGCCTCGATGGCGTAGTGGTGCCATCGGTTGCGCGTCAGCTCGACGTGACCCGACCAGCGGTCGTTGTCGATCGGCCGCATCGGAGACTCCGCGTGCGCCGTCTCGTCATCGGCGCGAATGAGGAGTGCCGCGTCGAGGAGGTCGTGCCCGTCGGCGAAGATGTCGGCGGTGACGAGGAGCTGATCGCCGACGACGCGCTTGATGGGATGCCTGCCAGCGTCGATCTGCGGCTCGATGCGCTCGATCACGATGCTCCGCCGCGTCCCCACCGCGTCGGCGTCGGGCTCCCGCGCTTCGGCCACGGCGTCGACGGTGCGCCGCACGCTCTCTCTGGTCGTGGTCATCTCTGTGGCTCAACCCTACTCGATCAGCCCAAAATGGTGCCGATGTTGCCGCCCCGTCGCCTCCTCATGGCATGCGTCCTGGGTGTCGTGCTGGCTGCATGCTCCGAGCCATCGCCGCCGCGCTCGCCGTCACCATCCGTCGGGCCGCCTTCCGGTGCGCCGGCACCGGCCTCTGAACGCGCCGCCCCCACCGAGCGCGGCACGGTGCGCCCGAGCGCATCGGCCACGGGGGTCGCGATCGCGACCGAGCCCCCGGCGCTCGCGCTCGAGGAAGTCGTGAACGGACTGTCCGCGCCGATCAACATCGCCGCCACGCCCGACGGCTGGCTGCTCGTCAACGAGCGCGCCGGTCGCGTCGTCGCCGTGGATCCGACCAGCGGTGAGCGCGCGGTCACGCTGGACATCGGCGACCGTGTCCTGGGGCAGGGTGAGCAGGGGCTCCTGGGCCTGGCGCTGCATCCGGACTGGCCCGATGCGCCGCGCGCGTTCATGCACTACAGCGACCGCAACGGCGACACCGTCCTGGCCGAGTACGCGGCAACCGCGACGGCCGCCCCGCCGGTGCTCGATCCCACGTCCGAGCGCGTGATCCTGCGCGCCGACCAGCCGTTCGCGAATCACAACGGCGGGCAGCTGGCCTTCGGGCCGGACGGCTCCCTGTACATCGCCCTCGGCGACGGCGGCTCGGGCGGGGATCCGCAGGGCCACGGGCAGAACCCGCACTCGCTGCTGGGGTCGATCCTGCGCATCGACGTCGAGATGCCGGATGACACGCCCGCGCCGGACTCGATCGGCTACGGCATCCCGGATGACAACCCGTTCGCCGATGGCGCCGACGGCGCGCCCGAGGTCTTCGTGTACGGGCTTCGCAACCCGTGGCGCTTCAGCTTCGATGCGGCGACGGGGGCGCTGTGGATCGGCGACGTGGGCCAGAACGCGTACGAGGAGGTCGACCGGCTCGATCCCGAGGCGGATGCCGGCGCCAACCTCGGCTGGAACGTGATGGAGGCATCACACTGCTACAACGGCTTGACCTGCGCGTCCGATGGCCTCGTCCTGCCGATCGCCGAGTACGGCCATGACCAGGGCTGCTCGGTCAGTGGCGGGTACGTCTACCGCGGCGACGCGATCCCGGGCCTCACCGGCTGGTACCTGTTCAGCGACTACTGCAGCGGGCTGGTGTTCGGCGTGCCTTCGGACGTCGAGGGGGTCGTGGCTCCGCGCGTGCTGCTCGAGACCGGGCGCAGCGTCAGCACCTTCGGCCAGGACGCCGATGGTGAGCTGTACGTCGCCGACCTGGGCGGCGGGGCGATCTACCGCATCGTGGCGGGCGGCTGAGCCAGCGCGCCGAGCGCGCGAAGGCTCGTCCATCGGCCGCGTCCGATGATGAGGTGGTCGAGCAGCTCGATGTCGAGCAGCCGACCGGCCTCGGCAAGCTCGCCGGTGATGCGCAGATCCTCCGCCGACGGCGATGGGTCGCCGCTCGGGTGGTTGTGCGCCACGATGACCGCCGCAGCCGAGCAGCGGACCGCGTCGTGGAAGACCTCGCCGACGCGCACCGACGACCCGGCCAGGTTGCCCCGGTACACCGTCCGCGTGGCGGTCACGACATTCTTCGTGTCGAGCAGCAGCACGCGCAGCTCCTCGCGCTCCAGTGCGCCCATCGCGTCGACCAGCGGCTCGGCGACGTCGGTCGGCGTGCGGATGAGCCACGGCCGCTCGGGGAAGATCCGGGCCATGCGGAGCCCGATCTCGGCCGCGGCTCCCAGGCGCGGGGCGACCGCGGCCGCCACGCCGGCCAGGCGCAGCTCGGCCGGATGGGCGCGCGTCACGTCCGGCAGCGACCCGAAGCGGTCGATCAGGCGGCGCGCCATTCGCCGCGCGGCGCTGCCGTTGCCGAGCACGAGGGTCAGCAGCTGCTCGTCATCACAGGCGTCGGCGCCGTACCGCTCGAGCCACTCGGCCGGATCATCGGCCTGGCGACGGCGCCCGAAGGGCAGCGGCGTCGGCTGGTGGGCCGAGACGTTCGTCGGGCGCTGGATGGGGATCGGCGTCGGCAGCGGGGTGGGCTCGGTGGTCATCGGCGGCGACGATAGCCGACCGCCCATTTGCCACCGCTTACCGGCCGCTTATCGCTGGCCCGGTGCGGGCCTGGATCAGACCGGGAGGCGCACCACGTCGAAGCGGACCAGGAACGCGAGCGCCACCGAGATGCCGTTGACGGTCGCGTGCATCGCGATCGGCGCGACCAGCGTTCCGGTCCTGTCGTAGATCCACGCCAGCATGAGGCCCAGGGCGAAGATCGGGAGCAGCGAGAGAAGCGAGACGTGGATGACCGCGAAGAGGAACGCCGAGCCGATGAACGCGAAGCGGCGGCCGCCCTCGCGGAGCCAGGCATTGAAGACCACGCCGCGGAAGAAGACCTCCTCGGCGATCGGCGCGATAACGACGATGGCCAGCACCACGAGGACCGGGTCCAGCATCTCGATCGCCCGCTCCGCGGCCTGCGGCTCAGGTTCCATGCCGAGCTGCTGGAGGACCACCGCGACGACGCCGATCAGCACCGTCGACACGACCCACGCCGCCACGCCCCAGGCAACGCCGAGCGCGGCCGCCTTGAGCGGCTCGCGCCCGGGGAAGCCCGGCAGACCGGCCAGGGCGCGCGGGCGGTACACGAACAGCCAGCTGATCAGCAGCAACGCGGTCTGCGTCGAGACCAGGATGATCGTCGCGCCGATGAGCGTGAGCTCGCCATCGCCCAGGACCAGCGCCGTTGCGTCCGCGCCGAACGGCACGTTCGCGACCGATGCGAAGACGAGCACCAGGGCGAGCAGCACGAGGACGTTCGGGCCGCGATATCGCTCGGGCGGCAGGAAGCGCCGGACCCGAATCTGGCGAACGGCCGTGTACACCAGCCCGAACACGAAGACGAGCGCCCCGACCAGCGCAATCGGCCCGAGGATGCCGCCGTCGACGTCGAGCTGCCCCGACGCCACCAGCGTTGCCGCGCCCAGCGCGCCGAGCGCGAGCAGCGCTCCGCCGATGGTCAGCAGCGGTCCCGGCCAGCGAGGCATCGAGACCGAGCCGGGGCCGACGGTCGGGTGCGGGCCGGTCGGGAGGGAGCCGCTCTGCCCGGTCCCGGGCGGGTCCCCCGCAGCGTGCACGGGCGGACGGCTCGCGGTCAGGTGTTGGTTGCGCCGCGCAGGCGGGCGTGCTCAGCCGTGGCGTCCGCCGGCGAGACGTCCATCGCCGGCTCCGGGGCCGGCACCGAGCGGGCCCGCGTCGCCGCACGCGCACTGCCGCGCTCGAACTCGCGTCCGCAGTAGGCGCACAGCGGCCAGGTCGGATCTGCCAGGCGGTTGCACGACGGGCAGACCCGATGCAAGCGCGTGCGGCAGTTCGGGCAGACCAGCCACTCGGGATCGACCCTGTCGCGGCACACCGGACACAGCTCGTTCTTCTCGACCTCGGCGAGCAGGCTCTCCTCGGCCAGCGAGCGCTCGTACACCTCGGCCAGCGTCTCGCGCGGACGCACGATCAGGTACAGCACGACCGCGAACACGAACAGCAGCGGCGTGAAGAAGATGATCAGGGCCGCGGCGAAGTACGGCAGGATCGGGTTCTCGGTGCGCGCCTGCATGTCGCGGAACGCCCAGTACGCGGTCCCGAGCCACAGCAGGACGACGTAGATCACGATCAGCTGGCTCGCCAGCTGGACGATCGGGTTGCTCAGGAAGCCTTCCCAGAATTGCCCGATCGGTTCGAGAATCGCGTCCATCGAGTGGTGT
>DASVDT010000117.1:0-58358 GCA_036380955.1 Candidatus Limnocylindria bacterium
CGAGGAGCGCCACCGGATCGAGCTGCTGACCGAGGTCGGACGTGGCATGAAGCTCATCAACACCGGCAAGGACCATTTCAACCTGGAGGTCCGGGAGATCGGCGACGAGATCCGGCCGCCGATGAACACCATCCCGGCCTATCTCGAGAGGCGCAAGACACTCAAGGACCGATGAGCCACACGTTGCGTGTCGTTGTCGCGCCCGACTCCTTCGGCGGAGCGCTCGACTCCGTCGGCGTGGCCGCCGCCATCGCGACGGGCTGGTCCAAGGTCCGGCCGGGTGACGAGGTCCTCCGCCGGCCGATGGCGGATGGCGGCGAGGGGACCCTGGCGGCGGTGGCCGATGCGCTCGGCGAGGCCGCGCAACGCCGGACGGCCGAGACGACCGACCCGCTGGGACGGCCGATCAGCGCCGACTGGCTGCTGCTCAACGACGGCCGGAACGCGTTCATCGAGCTGGCGGCCGCCTCTGGGCTGGCGCGCCTGTCGACCGACGAGCGAACGCCGCAGAACGCCGGGCTGGCCTCGACTCGCGGCACGGGCGACCTCGTTCGCGCCGCGCTGGACGCGGGTGTCGAGCGCATCACCATCGGGCTCGGCGGATCGGCGACCACCGATGGCGGCAGCGGCCTGCTGCGTGCGCTGGGGGCGACGTTCATCGGCGATGGCGGCGACCTTGCCGAGGGGGGCGCGGCGCTGGCGCGGCTGGAGGGCATCGACTCGTCCGGCCTGGACCCGCGGTTGGCCGACGTGAAGCTCGTCATCGCCTCGGATGTCACGAACCCGCTGTGCGGGCCGCGCGGCGCCGCGGCCACCTACGGCCCGCAGAAGGGCGCCGACGAGGCGACGGTCGCCGCACTCGACGCCGCGCTGGAGACGTACGGCAAGGCGATCGAGAAGGCGACCGGGCGGCTGGTGGCCGACCTTCCCGGCGCCGGTGCGGCCGGGGGAACGACCGCGGGCCTCATCGGCCTTGCGCACGCGACCGTCCGCCCCGGGGTCGAGGTCGTGGCCGAGCTGGTCGGCCTGGCCGAGGCGCTCGAGACTGCCGACCTCGTGATCACCGGCGAGGGACGCGCCGACGAGCAGACGCTCCAGGGCAAGACGGCGACGGGGGTGGCGACGCTCGCGCGACCGCGTGCCACGCCGGTCGCGCTGCTGTGCGGGGCGCTGGGCGACCGCGCCGAGGCGCTCGACGCCGCCATGAGCCTGGCCGTCGTGCAGCCGATCATCGATCGGCCCATGTCGCTCGACGAGGCGATGGCCGATACCGAGCGCCTCCTCCAGGCCGGCGCCGCGCGGTTGGCGCGCACGATCGGCATCGGCCTGGAGCTCGGCGCCGAAGGCTGAGCGAGCGGGCATACTGCTCGCATGATCGTCAGCACAGCACCATTCGTGGCCGGGCACCGGGTGGTCGAGACGAAGGGCCAGGCCTTCGGGCTCGTCGTCCGCAGCCGCGGCCTCGCCGGCAACATCAGCGCCAGCCTCCGCTCGCTCGTCGGGGGTGAGATCCACGAGTACACCGAGCTCCTCGAGGACACGCGGCGACAGGCGCTCGATCGGCTCGTCGCCAACGCCTCGCTCATGGGCGCCAACGCGGTCATCAGCATGCGCTTCGACAGCTCGGAGCTGAACAATTCGATGAGCGAGATCGTCGCCTACGGCACCGCGGTGGTGCTCGAGCCCGACGCCACCGCACCGCAGGCGGTC
The DNA here is from genome assembly GCA_036380955.1 of Candidatus Limnocylindria bacterium. Lineage (GTDB taxonomy): Bacteria > Chloroflexota > Limnocylindria > QHBO01 > QHBO01 > JACDBZ01. The sequence continues at coordinate 1,711 of DASVDT010000117.1, forward strand.
GAATAGCCGATGCTGCCCGCCCTGCGCGTCGTCATCGGCGTCGCATCCGTCCTGGGGCTGCTACTGGGGCTGCTGTTGATCGGGACCGGTGGGGAGGCCGCCATCAGCGGGCTGTGGCTGATGGTGCTCGGCGCCGTGGGGCTCATCGGCATCACGTTCGAGCGGATGCGCTATCGCTCCGAGGCCGCGGAGCGCAGCGGTGAGCCGGCCGGTGCCGCCGGCGCGGAGCCGGGTCCGCTCGACTCGCGCTTCCGCGCCACCGAGGAGCGGTTCATCGATCCGACCACGCGCCAGCAGCTGCGTGTCTGGGTTGACCCCGCGACGGGCGAGCGCCGATACCGTCCCGAAGCGTGACGCCAGCGACAACGAAACCCGCCACGAAGCGGGTGAAGCGTCGAGGGCCGAGCCCGCAGAAGCTGGCCGCCGACCGGCGCAAGCGACGGCGCCTGGCCGATGTCACCCTCGAGCGCCTCGGCGACCGCTACGACCATCCAACCTGGGCGGGTGCGCGCGTCGACACCGTCAGCGAGCTGGTGCTGACGATCCTGTCGCAGAACACCGCGGACGTGAACTCGTTCCGCGCCTTCACCGCGCTGCGCGAACGCTACGCCGACTGGGATGCGGTGCTCGCCGCACCCACCGATGAGCTGGAGGATGTCATCCGGCCCGGCGGTCTGGCGCCGACGAAGTCCAAGCGCATCCAGCACGTGCTGGCCGAGGTCCATGCCGCCACCGGCGGAACGTGGGACCTCGCGTTCCTTGGTGAGTGGCCGCTGTTCGAGGCGCGCGACTGGCTGACCTCGCTGCCCGGCATCGGTCGCAAGACGGCGGCGATCGTCCTGCTCTTCAACTTCGGGCGGCCGCAGCTGCCGGTCGACACGCACGTCCACCGGGTGGCTTCGCGCATCGGCATGCTGCCGGCCCGCACGCCGCTGGAGCGCGCGCACGATCTGCTCGAGGAGGTGCTCGAGCCCGACGAGATGTACCCCTTCCATGTCGAGCTCATCCGACACGGGCGCGACACCTGCCGAGCTCCGCGCCCGATCTGCGGCCTCTGTCCCCTGACCGATATCTGCGCGTACTTCGCGCTGGCCATCCGCGGCAAGGCACCGATGGCGCCAATCCCGAAGGGAGCGCTCCTCCCGGGCGAGCCGCGCTACCACGACGAGCTGATCCATGGTTGGATGCCGCCCGAATAGGCGTTGGTGAGTGTCGGCGTTCGGATGTGCTCCTGAGCGCACGTAACTGAGAAGTTGCGGCCTTGGGGGATCAGGATTTGCGCCGCGCCGCAAAGATTGACCGCGAATCGCACCCAGGCTGCCCGAACTTGTCAGTTACGTGCGGCCCGCGGCAAATCCACGGCATCGGCCATGCTGGTATCTCGGCATGGGAGACATCGAGGAGCAGCGCACCTGTCCGAACTGCGGCGAGCCGGTCGCCGATACCGACACGGTCTGCCCGAACTGCGGCGAGACCCTGGTCGGGGGCTAGACCGCGGCCAGTTTTCGCCTCGCGATCGATTCGGCTAGAATCGGCGCTCGCGCGCGCCGAAGTAGCTCAGGGGTAGAGCAACGGTTTCGTAAACCGTCGGTCGTGGGTTCGAATCCCACCTTCGGCTCCACTCATTCGAGCGTGAATCTGGCGAAACAGGCGGCTCCGGAGGATCGGGCCGGAGCCGGCTGACGACCACGCTGACGACCATCGGCTTCTTAGGCCCTGTGTATGAAAGGGCAGTGTTCCGGGGCCGTTGTGCTGATGCCGATGTAGGCTGATCGCACACTCCGACTCCTTGGTGAGGCCCATGGTTCACGGAAGATCGGCCTCTCGATACGAGCCGAGCCGGCTTGCGCGATTTCGCGCGTGGCTCGGGCGGGCGGTGCGGCGCATGGTGCGGCGTCCCGAGCCACCCGAGATCGTCTTGCCGCCGCGGTGGGAAGAGCCGGGCGACGACTTCGCGGGGTCGGGCGTGCCCCGCCGCCCGCCAGACCAGTCGGGCTCTGGCGCCGTTGCGCTCGTCGAGCCGAGGTCCGAAGGAGCAAGCCCGGACGCGTCGATGGACCCCCACACGCGCCCGAGCACGTAACCCATCGAGGCGACCTCGAGCCAGGCCTTGGCACTGGCCTCGCCAAGCTGGGCGAAGGCGTGCTCGACGTGCCACAGCGGGCCGATCGGCGTAAAGCCGGAACCGATCCGGGCAGCCCAGTCCCAAGCCCTGGGCGAACGCCGCCTTGACACGCCGCTCTATCGTTAACATCGACTATCGATACAGGCCGACGAGCGGGCTCTCAGCAATTCGGAGGCGGCACCATGTTCCAGTCGGTGGGCATCGCGGGCGACGTCCAACCGGGCACGATGCGCACCTACGACGTGGGCGGCACGAAGGTGGCGGTGGCGGCGACGGCAGGCGATCTGTATGCGTTCGATGACACCTGCACGCACATGGGTTGCTCCCTCGCGCGCGGCACGCTCGACGGCACCACGGTGACGTGCGCGTGCCACGGCAGCCAGTTCGACGTGACGAGCGGCGCGGTGCTTCGAGGCCCGGCGGCGCGACCGGTGCGCGTGAGGAGCGTTCAGGTCTCCGGCGACGAGTTGAGCATCGAAACCTGACCCCGCATGGGGCCCCCGGTCAGGCCCCGGCCCCGAGCTCGGAGCTGAGCTCGTCGCCGCTCATGGCGAGCGTTACCCGACCGTCATCGGCGCTCTCGACATCGGTGAAGTCGACGTCGACCGCCCCGCCGACCGTCGTCTTGAGCGTGAAGGAGGTGTCGTGCATGTTGGCGACCTCACCGATGCGCTCGCCATCGGTGTCGAAGACGTCCCACCCTTCCTGGATCTCGATCCGTGCGATTTCGTCGAGCTCGTCCATGGCGCGGCACCAGAGCACGGCGTGTGCCGGTCAGGCGATCAGGTCGGGACCGATGTCGGCCAGCGAGCGGGAGCCTGCCAGCGCCATCGCCAGTGACAGCTCGTCGCGGAGGAGCGTGAGCACGCGCTGAACGCCATCGGCGCCGTCGACTGCCAGGCCCCACAACACCGGCCGCCCGACCGCAACCAGGTCCGCGCCGAGCGCGAGGCCCTTGAGCACGTCGATTCCGCGACGAACCCCGCCGTCGGCGACGATGAGGGCGCGGCCGCCCACCGCGGCCACGATCTCGGGCAGCGCCCCGGGCGCGGTGATCGACGTGTCGAGCTGGCGGCCGCCGTGGTTGCTGACCCAGATACCGTCGCAGCCGGCATCGACGGCGCGCGCGGCGTCATCGGCGCGAAGGATGCCCTTGGCGATCAGCGGGATCGGACAGGCCGACCGCAGCCAGTCGAGCTCAGCCCAGTCCATGGTCGGCAGCACCACGATGCCGGTGTCCGGATCGACGGCCTGGTCCGCAGGGAGGTGCACCCCCAGGTCAAGCTCGAACGCATTGCGCACGTCGCGCTCGCGATTGCCGGGCAGCGGCAGGTCGACGGTGACCGCCAGCGCTCCGTACCCCGCCTCAACGGCCCGATCGATCAGCGCCCGGCAGGCGCCTCGGTCGATCGGCGCGTACAGCTGAAACCAGCGCGGCGCCCCCGGAGCCGCTGCGGCGACCTCCTCCATCGGCACCGATGAGATGGTCGACAGCGTGAACAGTGCGCCGGCACCGGCGGCACCGCGGGCCGATCCGCGCTCGGCATCGGCGTGCGACAGCTGGTGGGCCGCGGTGGGCGCCACGATGATCGGATGCTCCAGCCGCACGCCGAAGGCCGATGTCGACAGGTCGCGCGAGCTGACATCGACGAGCACGCGCGGCCGCAGCTTGATCCGATTCCAGGCGGTGACGTTGTCGGCGAGGCTCAGCTCGTCGCCGGCACCGCCGGCCTGGTAGTCCCAGGCGCCCGGCTCGACGCGTGCCCGCGCCAGCGGCTCGTACTCGGCGACGGTCAGGGGCCGGGCTTGGTCGCTCATCGTCCCGATAATGACGTGATGCAGCGCACCCCCGCAGTCATCATCGGCATCGCCGTTCTCGTCGTCGCCGCCGTCATCGGCTTCCTTCTGCTCAGCTCTCCCGCCGCAGCGCCGGACGGCGGCCCGGCGCAGGCGTCGACGACGGTGGAGCCGTCGGCATCGGCCTCCGTGGACGCGGCCCTGGCGGAGAAGCGATGGACCGTCCTGTATGTCGGCACCGATCTGAACGAGGAGCGGGAGGCCAGCGGGCAGACGCCGAACACCGACGCGCTGATGCTCGTCAGCCTGTCGGCCGACGAGTCGCAGCTGACGCTGGTGTCCCTCCCGCGTGACACGGTCGACCTGCCACTGGCCGATGGTGGGACGTACGAGCACAAGATCAACGCCCTCTACGCCGAGCAGGGCATCGACGCACTGGTGGGCGCCATGGAGGCCCTTTACGGCGTCGAGATCGACGCGCACGTCCTGCTCGACATGGACGACGTGGCGGCGCTGGTCGAGGCCGCCGGCGGCGTCGACGTCTCGCCGCCGGAGCCGATCACCGATCCCATCGTCGACCTCGACCTGGCGGCGGGACCGCAGACGCTCGATGCGTCGACCGCGCTGGGCTACGTGCGGACCCGGGTCGACGAGGACTACGGGCGCATGGCCCGCCAGCAGGAGGTGCTCATGGCGCTCGTCGCGCGACTGGTCGATCCCGATGCCGACGTCGACCTGCGTGGCCTGCTCGACGGGCTCGACTCACTCGACACCGATCTGCCGCTGGACGACCTGTCGACGCTCGTCGAGCTTGCCCGGCGCGCGACCGACGCCGACGTCAACGAGATCGTCATCCAGCCGCCGCTGATCACCTTCGAGGGCGATCGGGGTGACGGGCGCGGTTACGTGCTCGAGGCCGATGTGGAGGCGATCCGCAGCGCCGTGCACGCGGCCATCGGCGAGTGACTCGTCGCATGGACCGATGTGTCGGATGGATCCGGCCAAGAGACCGCTCGGGCGAGGTGCGTCCGATTCATCGGCGCGGATCTCGCTCGAGGCATCCCTGGCGGTTGTCCTCTGGCGCAAACCGAACCGATTGATCGGACGGACCGCGCCTGACTGCCGCGTTTGGCTCGATCCGTCCGATGAATCGTTGCCGGCGTGCTAGGACTGCTCCGAGGACTCCTCGGTCCCGCCGGCTTCGCCAGCCTCGGCACCTTCGGCGGGAGCCTCGCCCTCGGCCGTCGCCTCGGCGCCCTCCTCGCCTTCGAGCTCGCCCTCGCCGACGACCGTCTCCGGCTCCTCCTCGACGCGCGGCGGAACCACGGTCGAGACGAGCGTGTCGCCGTCGGTCAGGACCTGGACCAGCTCGCGGTTGAGATTGAGGTCACGGACGTGGATCGCCACGTCGAGGCTGGTGAGGACCGAGACGTTGACCTCGATCTCGTGCGGGATGTCGCCGGGCAGCGCCTTGACCCGGATGCTCGAGAGGTTGTGGAGCAGCGTGCCGCCGGTCTCCTCCACCGCGGGGGCCTCTCCGACGAAGACGAGCGGGATCTCGACCTCCATCTCGACCTTGAGGTTGACGAGGAGGTAGTCGACGTGCAGCGCCCGCCCGGTCAGCGGATGGCGCTGGACGCTCTTGATGAACCCGCTCGAGGCGCGGTTGTGGCCCGGGATGCGGAACTTCACGACCGAGGTACGGCCGGCCGTTCGGTACAGCGTCTCGAAGGTCTTGGCGTCGACCTGGACATTGGTCGAGTCCTCGCCCTTGCCATACACGACGCCGGGCACCAGGCCCTCGCGGCGGAGCCGCTTGTTCGCCTTGCCCTGCGCCTCGCGCGCGTCGAGGGTGAGCTCCAGGTCCATCGGTCGGGTGATCCTCTCTGGTCGTCGGGCGCCTCGGACGCTCTTCCGAGCGGCGGGCAGCGCCGAACTCATCGAATGTGCAATCGGGGTGCGAGGCGGCATGGTACCGCGAGGCGCTCCCCGCGGCAAGCGCGCCGAGTCCATCCGGCTGGGTTAACGGTTCTTCAAGGCACGCTAACCGGCCAAAGGCGAATTCGTTCCTATACTGCGACCGATGGCCGGCACGATCATGATCGTCGAGGACGAGCCCGCCGTGGCGCGCGGTGTCCAGGTCGCCCTCGAGCGCGAGGGCTACGAGGTCAGCGTGCAGCCGACCGGCGAGGACGCGCTGGCCAACTTCGCCGATACCGTCCCAGACCTGGTGGTGCTTGACGTGCGCCTCCCGGGCATCGATGGCTTCGAGGTGCTGCGCCAGCTGCGCCGCGAGACCCGCGCGCCGGTCCTCTTCCTCACCGCCCGCGCCGATGAGGTGGACAAGGTCGTCGGGCTCGAGATGGGCGCCGATGACTACATCGTCAAGCCCTTCAGCCATCGCGAGCTGGTCAGCCGCATCAAGGCGCTGCTGCGGCGTGCCTACGGCGAGCTCGCCGATACGCAGACCGGCCGCACCCTGCGGCGCAAGGACCTGGTCATCGATCTCGAGCGGCGGCGGGTGACGCGCGACGGCGAGCGCATCGGCCTGACCACCACCGAGTTCGACTTGCTCCGCCACCTGGCCTCGAAGCCGGGTCGCGTGTACACGCGCGGCCAGCTGCTCGAGCTGGTCCGCGACTACGACGATGCCCTCGAGCAGGACGAACGGACCATCAACGTCCACATCAGCCATATCCGGGACAAGGTCGAGCCCGATCCGTCGCAACCGCGCTATATCCGGACGGTGAGGGGCGTCGGGTATGCCTTCGCCGAGGACTGAGCCGGACCGCTCGATCGCCGGCCGCTGGGCGCGCTTCGATCCGCGCGGCCCGGGAGCGATCGTCAAGCGGCTCAACGTTCGGCTGGTCCTGGCCCTCGCGATCGTCGCGTTGGTCGGCCTCATCGTTTCCGGCATTGCCATCAGCCAGATCCTCCCCGGCTACTTCCGCGAGCAGACGATCGGTCGCATGGAGGCGTCGGTACGCGGCACCGGCCTCCTGCTCGAGCAGGAGATCAACGAGGCGCCGATCAACTGGGCCAATGTGGAGGAGATCCGCAACGTCGAGATCGTCCGCCCGGTTGCGGCGCGGGCTGCCGGCATCTTCGCGGCGACCGTGACCATCCAGACCGCCGGCGGTGGGGTCATCGCGACCGAGAGTCCGTCCAACGTCGCGCTCCTGGAGGAGCAGGGGCTCAGGCGCGACAGCAACGTCGGGACGGTCGGCGTGGAGATTCCGATCACGTTGCCCAGCGGCGAGGTGATCTCCTACCAGATCGTGTTCAGCGACCCGTACACCAGCCGCCAGGAGACCCTGGCCCAGATCACGGGCGCCATCATCGGAGCCGGCCTGCTCGCGCTCGTGGCGTCGGTGATCACCGGCGTCATCGCCGCGCGCAGCCTCACGGTGCCCATCGGTCGTCTGCGGCGCGTGGCCGGAAAGGTGGCACAGGGTCAGCTCGACGAACGCGCCGACCCGTCCGGCGTGCTCGAGATCGACGAGCTCGGCCAGCAGTTCAACATCATGGCCGACCGCCTTGCCGGCACCCTGCGCATGCTCGAGGCCGATCGAGACCGGCTGCGCGAATTCGTCGCCGATGTCAGCCACGAGCTCCGCACGCCGATCGCGGCACTCCGCCTGTACACCGAGCTCCAGCACGAGGGCGAAGTCGACGAAGCCACGCGCACGGAGTTCCTCGAGAGCTCCATGGCCCAGATCAGCCGGCTCGAATGGTTGAGCACGAATCTCCTTGACCTGTCGCGCATCGATGCGGGCATCTTCCCGCTCGACATCCGCGAGGGCGACATCCGCGACCCGATCCAGGCCGTGGTGCAGGCCTTCAGCGAGTCTGCCGTCCAGCGCGGGGTGGCGCTCGACTCGGTCGTGCCGGCGGAACCGGTCGAGATGCGTTTCGACCGAGAGCGCATCGTGCAGCTCATGACGAACCTCGTCGGCAACGCGCTGAAGTTCACGCCGCGCGGCGGGAGCGCATCGGTCCGGCTGCAGTCGGACGCCGAGAACGCGACCATCACCGTGCGCGACACCGGTCCGGGCATCCCGGCGGATGAGCTGCCGCGCATCTTCGAACGCTTCTACCGCGGCACGAACACCGGGGACGCTCGCGCATCGGGAAGCGGGCTGGGATTGGCGATCGTGCGCTCGATCGTGGACATGCACGAGGGTGAGATCGACCTCGCCAGCGAGGTCGGCCGCGGCACCGAGTTCACGATCACGCTGCCGCGACGGCTCGAGCGACGCACGGATGCGCTCGGGGACAAGGTCAACGAAACTTCACGCGCGACGCATCCTGCGCGCAATCCGGGAACCGTAGCCTGAGTCTTGCCCGCCCGGCGAGGCAAGCAGAAGCACAGGCAGACAGCGATGACATACGACCCCAACCAACCACCCAGTTCGCATCCGAGCGACCCGACCCAGCCGGTCGAGGTGCAACATTACGGTCCTCCGCCGCGCGATACCGCCCACGGCTCGTGGCAGGCGGCCCCCATTTGGTCGAGCCGTCCGCCCGCTCCGCCGCAGCCGGCGCGGGTCCGCTCAGGGCTCGGTGCGCTGCCGATCATTGCGATCGCCGTGGTGGCCGGAATCGTCGCTGGCGCCTTCTCCGCGGTCGCTGTCACCAACCTGATGCCGGCCCCGGTCGCCGACGCGCCGGCCAGCGCGACCGGCAGCCCGAACGCCAATCCCGTCAGCGACGTTCGCATCGACGAATCGAGCGCGGTCATCACCGCCGTCGACAAGATCACTCCCGCGGTCGTGACCATCCAGACCCGGGGTGGCGGCTTCCTGGGAGCAACCGCCGGCACCGGGTCCGGCTTCATCTTCGACTCGCGCGGCTTCATCCTGACCAACCGTCACGTGGTGCAGGACGCCAGCGAGCTCACCGTCATCCTCAACGACGGGCGCCGCTTCCCTGGCACGGTCTACGGCATCGACACGCTGACCGACCTGGCCATCGTCACCATCGACGCCGATGATCTTCCGGAGGCGCCGGTCGGCACATCGTCCGGCCTCGAGCCGGGTCAGCTGGCCATCGCCATCGGCAACCCGCTCGGCTACGAGAACACCGTCACCACCGGCGTGGTGTCCGGACTCGGGCGGCAGATCACCGCATCGGACGCCAGCCAGACGAGCGCCGAGCAGCTCAACAACCTCATCCAGACCGATGCGGCCATCAACCCCGGCAACTCGGGCGGGCCGCTCATCAACAGCGCCGGCCAGGTCATCGGCGTCAACACCGCCGTCAGCACCAGCGCGCAGGGCCTGGGCTTCGCCATCCCGATCGACGTCGCCAAGCCGATCATGGAGCAGGCGATCAACGGTGAGGACCTGGTCCGACCGTACATCGGCGTGCGCTACGTGCCGGTGACGCCGGCCATCGCCGAGGACCAGGACCTGCCGGTCGACTACGGAGCGCTGGTCTCCAGCGGCAGCGATCAGCCCGCCGTCATTCCCGGCAGCCCCGCGGAAGCGGCTGGTGTGCAGGCCGGCGACGTGATCGTGGCGGTCGACGGCGAGCAGATCAGCGTGGATACCGACCTGTCGATGCTGATCGTCGGCCACGATCCGGGTGACACCGTCACGCTGCGCGTGCTGCGCGACAACTCCGCGCAGGAGATCGAGGTGACGCTGGGCGAGCTGCCGGCCGACCTCTAGTCCGACCTACTCGCCAGCGATGTCGAGGCGGCGCCGAAGCAGCGCCGCCTCGACCGTGTCCAGCTCACCGGGGAGCGGCGCCTCGGGCTTGCGGACGCGGACTTCGACCGCACCGACGCGCCTCGGGTCGGTGCCTGCCAGCACGGCGCGCGCGATCGCCCCGGCCAGCCCCTCGATCAGGTCGAAGCTCGGGCCCATCACGATGGAGTCGACCAGCTCGTGCAGGCCGCGGTAGTCGACCGTGTCGTCGAGTGCATCCGTTCGCGCGGCGTCGTCGAGATCGACGTGCAGGACCAGGTCGACCTCGAACGGCTGCGGATCGACCTTTTCGCTGGCGAGCACGCCGTGCAGCGCCTCGAATCGCATGCCGAGCAGGCTGAGCCGATCGGGGAAGTCCTCGCTCATCGGCGAATGATGGCGTCAGCCACCAGCCGAGTGCGCGCCATGTGCGCGACGTCGTGTACGCGGACGATGTCCGCGCCGGCCGCAATGGCCAGCGCCACGGTTGCCGCCGTGCCCTCGACGCGGTCGTCCGGCGCCGCGCCATCCAGCAATGCGCCGATGAACCGCTTGCGGCTCGTCCCGACCAGCAGCGGCAGCCCGCCCAGTGCCTCCTTGAGCTCGCCCAGCCGATGGAGCAGCTCGAGGTTCTCGTCGGTGCCCTTCCCGAAGCCGATGCCCGGGTCGACGATGAGACGTTCGGATGGCACGCCGCGCCCGATGGCATGGTCGACCGCTTCACCGAGCGCTCGCACGACCGTATCGAAGACGCCGTCGGGGTAGTCGGCGCGCTCCTGGTTGTGCATCAGGACGAGGTGCGCGTCGTGCTCCGCGGCGGCGTCGGCGGTGCCCGGGTCGCGTCGCGCCGCCCACACGTCGTTGACGATCGTCGCTCCGGCCTCGAGGGCCGCAGCGGCGACGCTGCCCTTGCTGGTGTCGATGCTGACCAGGACGCGCTGCCCGAGCTCACCCGCGATGGCCCGGACCACGGGGGCCGAGATGGCGGCTTCGGCCTCGGCGTCGATCTCGGGATGATCGCCATACGCGCTGCGCGGCCGGGTCGACTCGGCACCGACGTCGATGATCTCGGCACCGGCGTCGACGAAGTCGCGGGCCTGTGCGAGCGCAGCAGCGACGATTTCTTCCATGGATCGGCCCTGGACAGCGATGCCGTCGCCGGAGAACGAATCGGGCGTGACGTTGACGATGCCCATGAGGTACGTCTTCGATCCCCAGGCCAGCGGCGGAGCCACTCAGGCGTCCTCCGCCGTGCCGGTCAGGATGCCGCGCACCTCGCCCACCAGGTAGAGCGAGCCGGCCACCACGACCGGATCGGCGTACGCCATGGTCAGGGCATCGCGCGCCGTCGACGCCGTCAGCGACGGCTGTCCCGACACGGCGCGCCAGGCGGCGGCCAATGCGTCGGGAGCGAACGCCTTGGGGTCGTTGACGCGGGTGAAGATGAATCGTGGGTCGAGGGGTGCCAGCGCACGCAGGACGGCGCGCACCTTCTTGCCCCGCATGGCACCGAACACGACGATCGGGCGCTGGAGGCCCAGGTCGGCGAGCGCCGTCGCGAGTGCCGCGGCACCGGCGGGGTTGTGCGCGCCGTCGAGCAGGACGCGGCCGTGCGGACCACCGTCGAGCAGCTCCAGCCGGCCCGGCCAGCGGGCGGCGGCCAGTCCGGCGCGGATCGCGTCGTCACCGATGGCGATGTTCCAGCGCTCGGACAGCGCCTCGAGCACAGCGAGCGCGACGGCGGCGTTATCGGCCTGGTGTGCGCCGAGCAGCCCGATCCTGAGATCCGCCAGCCGCCGCGTTGGCGTCCGCGCGTCGACCGTGATGCCCTGCCACCCGCTCCCGACGACGCGCGCGCGGTAGGCCTGCCGGCGACCGGCCCGTCGCAGCGGAACGTCGAGCGCGGCGCAGCGATCCAGGATCGGCCGCAGTCCGCGGCCCGTTGCGCCGGTGACGGCGAGGTCGCCGGCCTTGATGATCGGCGCCTTCTCCCCGCCGATCTTCGTCAACGTGGTGCCGAGGAACGCCTCGTGGTCGCGCTGGACGTTGGTGATGACCGCCACGCCAAGGTCGAGCACGTTCGTGGCGTCGAGCCGGCCGCCCATCCCAACTTCCACGATGGCCAGGTCCACCTCGCGTCGGGCGAGCTCGCTGATCGCGGCCGCGGTGAGCGCCTCGAACTCGGTCGGCGGGCCGGTCGCCCTTGCGACGCGATCGATCGCCGGGAGCACGCGCTCGACCATGGCGGCGAAGGCATCGGCGTCGATCGGCTCACCGTCGATGGCCACGCGCTCGCGATAGCTGACCAGGTGCGGCTTCGGCATGCTGCCGACCCGGAAGCCGGCGGCGTTCAGGACCGATCGGGTCATGGCCACCACGGAGCCCTTGCCGTTGGTGCCGCCGATCAGCGCCCCGCGGAGTCTCCGCTCCGGATGGCCGACCTCGGCCATGAGCCGCTCGACCCGCTCGAGGCCCATGCTGATCCCGAAGCGTCCGCGCTCGGTGAGCTCGCGGACCGCATCGGCGTAGGAGAGCGTCAAGCGCTCAGTCCGCGGCGTCCTCGTAGAAGACGCAGTCATTGAACTGGCCGGTCAGGCACAGGTCGTTGACGTAGCCGGAGTCGAGATGCACGCCGCCGCGCAGCTCGCATCGTGCGACCGTGCCCTCCTGCTTCATCAGCGTGCGCATGAGCTGCGGCGCCTGGATCGGGATGCGGCCCTTGGCGCCGTGGGTCAGGTAGAAGTGCGGGCAGTGGTGGCGCCGCGGCTTGGTGTAGCCGAGCGGCATGCCACGACGGCCGACGTGGACGGTCAGCGGCTCGGGGCTGCCGGCGAATCGCTTCTCGGCGATGATGCATCGGCCGGGCTCGCACTCCTTGTCGTTGTAGCAGCACGCCCGCGCCGGGCCGATGCCCTCCACCGCCCACAGCTCCCAGCACGGTCGGCGCAGGATGAAGGCGGGACACCGATATCGGATGGTGAGGTCGCAGTTCTCGACCTCCCAGCACATCGTGCGCCGATCGCCGCCCCGGCGGTCCGGTGCGAATGGATCCTCCGCCTGGCGTCGCTCGCCACCGGCGCGGCGTTCGGTCTTGATGATCATCGGTGCTCGGGCAGCCCTCCTCGCGGGGGAGTGTAGCGGCTGATTCGTGGGGCGTTTCGACTCGGGACTGGGCGTCGCGGCGCCAGGACGGGTCGTGACAGCGCCGACGGCGCCACCTACTCGCCACGCGAGTGCCACTGGCGCTTCGCAGGCCGGACCCCGCCAGAAACGCCGCAGCCACCCGCCGCATGGGTCGAATCGCAGAGTCGGACCGCTCGGCCGCTACCTTCACCCACCGGATGGGTGGGTGGCTGAGTCAGCAGAGGGACGTCAGCGGCGGTGACCCTCAGGCCAGGAAGGGCCGAAGCCGTTCCTCCATCACCTGCTCGGGCATGTAGCCCACGAGCCGGGCGGCCTCGCGGCCGTTCTGGAACACGATCAGGGTCGGGATGCTGAAGATGCTATAGCGCATCGCCAGCTGCTGGTTCTCATCGGTGTTGACCTTGGCGACCGCGATCTTGTCGCCGTGCTTCTCGCCGAGGCTCTCGACGACGGGCGAGACGAGGCGGCAGGGTCCGCACCACGGAGCCCAGAAGTCGACGAGCACGGGCTTCTCGGCGTTGAGTACTTCGGTTTCGAAGCTCCCTTCATCGACCGTGATCGGTGCGATGGTGGCCATGCGGGAAACGTCCCTCCAAAGGTTGGATTACGAGCTCACGGTCATGCTAGCACCGGCCCCCGGACGAGGCTCCGGTTCACGGTGGCGGGGGTGTGTCAGTTGGCACCGGTATCGGCGTTGGCGTGGGCGGCAGCGTCGGAACGGGCGTCGGCGTTGGCGTGGGCGTCGGCGATGGTGTGGGCGACGGCGTCGGTCCGGTGCTGATCACCAGGTTGACGTGGCTGCCGACGGCCACGTCGTTCCCCTCGGGTGGGTCGCTGCGGATGACCGAGCCCTCCGGGACGGAGGCATCGGGCTCCTGGCTGACGGTGCCGAGCGCGAGCTGCTCGCGCTCGAGCGTCCGTTCGGCCTGATCCAGCGTCTGGCCCCGCAGCGGCGGGACCGCCACCTGCTCCTCGCCGCTCGACACGAAGACGGTGACGGTCGAGCCCTCGGCGATGGAGTCGCCGGTGGCGGGCTCGCAGCGGATGACGTTGCCCTCGTCGACCTGGTCGGAGTTCTCGCGCTCCTCATCGGGCTCGAAGCCGAGGTCGATGAGCTCGCTGCGCACCGCGGTGAGTGGCCGGTCCTCGCAGGTCGGGACGGTGACGAGCGCGGCGCTGGGCGTCGGGCTCGTGGATGGCGTGCCGTCGCTGAACAGCTGCACCGCCAGGAAGCCGATGGCGCCGAGGAGGAAGACGGCGAGGACGGCCAACAGCCACATCCACCACGGCTGACCCTCGTCCCGGTCGCGCTCGTAGACATCGACGCGGCGCTGGGCCGGCGCGACCGGCACGCGATCGGCGGGGCGCGTGACACGGGGCGGGACGTAGACCGTGGGCTCGCCGGCGGGTGGCGTGCTGGCGACCGTCGCGGCGGCCGTGGCGGCGCCGGCAGCCAGGGGAGCTGCCGCATCGGGATTCCGGCGCCAGACGCGGAGCGCCTCGGCGAACGCGCCGGCATCGGGGAAGCGATCGGCGGGGTCGCGCGCCAGGGCGCGCATCAGGATCGACTCCAGGCCGGGCGGCAGGGCGAACCCGATGGCGCTCGGCCGCGGCGCATCCTCGCTCAGCCGCTTGAGCGCGACCGCGGCGGCGGACTCGGCCTCGAACGGGCGGCGGCCGGTGAGCATCTCGTACAGGACGATGCCCAGGCCGTACACGTCGGAAGCGCCGGTGACCTCGTCGCCGCGCGCCTGCTCCGGACTGAAGTAGTGGACCGATCCCAGCGTCGTGCCGGTGACCGTCATCGATGCCTCGCTCACCGCGCGGGCGATGCCGAAATCGGTGACCTTCACGTCGCCCGCATCGGTGATGAGGATGTTGCCGGGCTTCACGTCGCGGTGGACGATGCCCTTGCGGTGCGCCACCTCCAGCGCACTCGCCACGCCGATGGCGACCCGCACCGCGTCGTCGGTCGAGAGCGCGCCGCGCTCGTGCAGGATCGTCGACAGGTCCCGCCCCTCGACGAGCTCCATGACGATGTACTGCTCGCCATCGGCGCCGTCGGTGCCGTAGTCGTAGACGCTGACGATGTTGGGGTGGCTCAGGCCGCCGGCGGAGCGTGCCTCCTGCTTGAAGCGGGCGGCGAAACCCGGATCGGCGCTGAACTGCGGGCGCAGGATCTTGACCGCGACCTCGCGGTCAAGCTGCTCGTCGACGGCGCGCCAGATGGTGGCCATGCCGCCCTCACCGAGCGGCGCGATCAGTCGGTAGCGGCCGCTGATCAGCCTCCCCATCATCTCCACGCGCGTCAGTCTCGCAGGTCGAGTCCGCGGATGTAGGCCCGGAACTCGTCGGCGTCCTCCGACTCGAGCGCAACCGCGACGTTCGCCTTCAACCAGCCGAGACGGGTCCCCGCATCGTGGCGCGTGCCCTCGAACTGGTAGCCGAAGACGGGCTGCTCGCCGATGAGGATGCGGATCGCATCGGTCAGCTGGATCTCGCCTCCGGCGCCGCGGCTGGTCTGCTCCAGGACGTCGAAGATCTTCGGCGTCAGGACGTAGCGTCCGAGCACGGCGAGGTCGGATGGAGCGTCCTCGACCGACGGCTTCTCGACCAGGTTGCGAATCTCGACGAGGCGCCCTTCCTCGTGCAGGGGATCCAGGATCCCGTAGCGCGTCACGTCCTGGCGGTCGACGCGCTGGACGGCGATGACCGAGCCGCGATGGGTGACGTGCGCGTCGATCAGCTGCCGGGTCACCGGCTCGCCGGACGGGTTGAGCATGACGTCGTCGGAGAGGATCACCGCGAAGGGCTCATCGCCTACGAGGTCCTTGGCCATCAGCACGGCGTGGCCGAGGCCGAGCTGCTCGCGCTGGTGGACGAAGGCGACGGTGCCGAACTCGCTGATGCGGCGGATCGTGCGCAGCATGTCGATGTCGCCGCGCTCCTCCAGCCACCGCTCCAGGCTGGCGTTCGAGTCGAAGTGGTCCTCGATGGCGCTGCGCCCGGTGGCGATGACGATGATGATCTGCTCGATCCCGGACGCTGCCGCTTCCTCGACCGCGTACTGGATGATCGGCCGATCGACGAGCGGCATCATCTCCTTCGGGATGGCCTTGGTCGCGGGGAGGAATCGGGTGCCGAACCCCGCGGCGGGCAGGACGGCCTTTCGGACGCGCACGGTGATCAGAGGGCTCCTTGTTGCGTGGTCGAACGCGCGGCGATGGGGCTGCTCATGCGGAGCGCAGCGACGCCGCGATTGAGTTCCTCACAGGGGACGCAAGTATACCCAAACCCGTCACAGCCACCCACGACGGGTCGGCCGGGTACAATCGCGATTCCGATGCTGAAGTCGCTCGTCCGCACCTTCCGCGGGCCAAGCCGAGATCCGCGCATGGCCTACATCAGCCGCCCGCTGCCGCGAGATCTGCCCGATGAGCAGGTCGTCGAGGCGCTGGAGCTGGCGTTCGCCACCGACCCCAATCCGGCGTACCTGGTCGAGACCCTGCCACCGGCCCTCAAGCAGGTCACCGGTCGCGACCTCCAGGTGATGGACCGATCCGTCCGCGACGTCACCGGGGCCTTCACCAGGACCCAGGTCATGATCCGCGATGGTGACGTCGGCTTCTGGCCGGGCTACGCGGCGATGTCGTACCCGCTCATCCGACCGTCGGCCAAGGCCGACGAGACGCGCGCGGCCATCGCCGCCGCCGACGGGACCGGAGACGCGCCGGCGGGTCCGAAGCCCGGCTGGGCGCCACCCCCGCCGCCGGATCGGAGTCGCTGATCCATGGGCCGCCAGAACGTCCCGCGCGATCAGTGGCTCGAGCTCGGTTACGAGTGCCCGCGCTGCGGCGAGCAGGTGACCGAGGCCGACGTGTACTCGTGGCGGCCGATCCCCGAGGATCCGAAGCTGCTCCTGCTGTGGTGCCCCAACTGCGGGGATCGGGTGGAGATCAACCACATCTGAGGCGCGTTGCCCGCGCGGAACGGACGCAACGCGAGAGGGGCCGTCGTGACGCCGGGCGGAAGCTATTCCAACAGCTTCAACCCGATGACGCACGCGACGATCCCGCCGAGGAGCACCACCTTGGCGAGCGATGCCACCTCGTGGCCTGTGGTCATGGCGTAGACGGCGGTGAGCACGGCGCCGATGCCAACCCACACGGCGTAGGCGGTGCCCAGGGGGATCGTTCGCATGGCGAAGGCGAGCCCCGCCATGCTGAGTGCCAGCGCCGCGAGAAAGACGGCGCTCGGCGCGAGCCTGCTGAAGCCATCGCTCTCGTCGAGTGCGGCCGCCCACACCGCCTCGAGCACGCCGGAAAGGACGAGGACGATCCAAGCCATGGGAAGCTCCCTCCGCGGCGTCCTGTCCGGCCGGGCGCGCCGCACTCGTCCGGTCGCCAACGTCGCGGCGCACATGGTAGAGCGTGGTGCCCCCAACCGGATTCGAACCGGTGATCTCCACCTTGAAAGGGTGGCGTCCTAGGCCTCTAGACGATGGGGGCGACGCGCGGCGGACCGAAATCGTAGCAGCGAAGCGCGACCGGTAGAGATCAGCCCAGATAGAACAGCAGGATCAGCACGAGCAGCCCGGCCAGGGCGACCGCAGCGATCACCACCATCACGCCACCGCCGACGGCGATCAGCACCGACTGGCCGGTCTCGCGCCGTCGAGCGGCGCGGCTGCCCCAGACCCAGCCCTGCGAGTACAGAAACAGGCCCACCAGCGTGCCCAGGACGCCTGCGGCGAGCAGCGCAAGGACCGACAGGTCGGAGTCACTGCCGAGCAGGGCGAGGGCGGTGAGGGCGCCGGCGATGATCAGGCCCACGATCCCGATCACGACGTTGCGCAGGAGCGGATGCATCGGCCGGCCATTCTAGCCGCGGTACGTAACTTGCTTTCGCTTGCTTGGCCCAGAAGCCAATCGAACGAAGCAGAGGAGGCGCCTCATGGCGGAGCGCCGGAGCGCCGACCAGACCGGGTCCACCGACGAAGGCAACATGAGCGTGCGCGAGGCCGGTCGTAAGGGTGGCAAGACCACGCGCGCCCGGTACGGTGCGGAGTTCTTCCAGGAGATCGGCGCCAAGGGGGGCAAGGCCGTCAGCGAGCGATACTCGAACGAGCATTTCCGGGAGATCGGCCGCAAGGGCGGACGGCGCGTCGCGGAGCTGATCGCGCGCGCCAAGGGCATGGACGAGCGCGCCACCGGCACCGATCAGGAGCGCGAGTAGCGCTCCTCCTTCCACGGATCGGCGTCGTTGTTGTAGCCGTTGCGCTCCCAGAAGCCCGGCTGGTCCGCGGCGCTGAATTCGACGCCGCGGAGCCACTTGGCGCTCTTCCAGAAGTACGTGCCGGGCACGATCGCGCGGAGCGGATAGCCGTGCTCGGCGGTCAGTGGCTCGCCGTCGTAGGACCAGGCGAGGAGGCACTCCGGCCGCATGGCGGTCGCGAGGGGCACGTTCGAGGTGAAGCCACCCTCGGCGTGGAAGATCACGAAGCGCGCCGAGGGCTTCGGCCGCGCCACCTCGGCGATGTGGGAGAACGCGACGCCCCCCCAGCGCGTGTCGAGCTTCGACCATCGCGTGACGCAATGGATGTCGCTGGTGAGCTCGGCCACCGGCAGGTTGCGGAACTCCGCCCAGCGCAAGCTGAACGGCTCGTCGACCTCACCCCAGACGCGGAAGTCCCAACCCGACAGGTCGCCATAGGACGGCACGCGGCCGAAGTGGAGGACCGGGAACTTGTCCGTCAGGACCTGGCCGGGCGGGACCCGATCGGCGAGCTCGGGTGGAACGTTGCGCTTCTGCCACGGGAAGACCATGCCGGCAGCATCGGTGCCAAGGCGGCCGCGGTCAAGAGGAGCGGCGGCGGAGCAGCAGGCCGGCGGCGAGCGTGATGGCGACGCCGATGACGAAGAAGACATACGCCGCGCCCGGCGCCATCAGCTCCATCGACAGCTCGTCCGCGCCGAGGCCCTCCACGAGGGGCGCGCCGAACCAGCGATAGGCGAGGAGGGGCACGACGCCGATGGCCACCAGCAGCAGGCCGATCTCGAGCCACCGCCCTCTGAATCCGAGCACGATGAGGCTGAACAGCCCGGCGATGCCGCTCAACGCGATGCCGAGCGGCAGCACGAGAACCCAGAGGAGGCCGACGACCACGCCAACGCCGATGACGATCCAGCTCAGGCGATCGAGCCGGGCAAGCAACGAGCGCATCACCCGGATCCTACCGACGGCCGCCGCGCACGCCTAGACTCGCAGGTCCAATGGCCGCCTCCAGCCCGTTCGCCGACCTCGCCCGCACGGCCGCGGCGGTCGGCGCCACGCGCAGCAAGAACGCGAAGCGCGACCTGCTCGCGGCGTACCTCCGCGATCTGCCGGAGACGGACCTGGCCGCCGCGACGGTCTTCTTCGCCGGCCGGCCGCTGGTCGACCCCACCGCCAAGCTCGGCATCGGCTGGGTCCAGCAGGGCGCCGCGCTGGCAGCCGCGAGCGGTGCCGACGCCGACGCCATCCGCGCCGCCTACCTGCGCCATTCCGATTTCGGCGACGCGGCGGCCGATCTGCTGACGGCGCGCTCGGCGGACGGGCTCGGCGTCGGTGACGTGGCTGACGCATTCGCCGCGATCGCGTCGGCCTCATCGGCCGACGAGCGAGTGACGCGCATGACCGACCTCTTCCGTCGTGCCGACGCGGAGGAGGCGCGCTTCATCGGGCGCATCGCCTCGCGTGAGACGCGCATCGGGCTGCGCGAGGGCTTGCTCGAGGAGGCGGTCGCGGTGGCCTTCGACGCGCCGCTGGACGACGTGCGGCGGGCGCACATGCTGACCGGCGAGATCGGCGAGACCGCCCGGCTCGCACGCGCCGGCCGCCTGGCCGACGCGCGGCTTCACGTCGGGCGACCCATCCGCTTCATGCTCGCGTCGCCCGTGGCGGACGCCGCCGAGGTGATGAGGCGGGTTGGCCACGAGGCGTGGATCGAGGACAAGTACGACGGCATCCGGGCCCAGCTGCACGTCGGTGCCGAGGGAAGCGCGCAGCTGTTCAGCCGTGACATGAACGATGTCACCCGATCGTTCCCGGAGATCGCCGAGGCGGTCGGCGCCCTGCGAGACGAGGCGCCGCTGGTGATCGACGGTGAGCTGGTGCCGTGGCGGGAGGGATCGGTCCTCGACTTCGCGTCGCTGCAGACGCGGCTCGGCCGGGTGAGGCCGTCGAAGGCGCTGCTGGCGGAGGTGCCGGTCGTGCTGGTCGCCTTCGATCTGCTGCACCATCGCGGCGTCGACCTGCTCGAGCTTCCGCTGCGCGAGCGCCGCGCGGCGCTCGAGACACTCGGCCTGCCCGAGCGAACGGTGGAGCGGATGCTCCTCTCGCACCTCGACACGGCGCGGTCGACGCAGGAGGTCGACCGGCACTTCGACGACGCACGCGGGCGCCGGAACGAGGGCCTGATGGTCAAGGACCCGCGCTCGACGTATCAGCCCGGCCGGCGCGGCCTGGGGTGGCTGAAGCTGAAGAAGGCGCTCGCGACGCTCGACTGCGTGGTCGTCGGCGTGGAATGGGGCCACGGCAAGCGGCGTGGCGTGCTGTCCGACTACACGTTCGCGGTGCGCGAGACCGATGCGCCCGACGCGCGCCTGCTCACCATCGGCAAGGCCTACACCGGGCTGACCGATACCGAGATCGCCGAGATGACCGAGCACTTCACGGGCATCACCCTCGAGGATTTCGGACGCTATCGGACGGTCGTGCCGGAGGTGGTGGTCGAGATCGCCTTCGATCGGATCATGCGCTCGTCCCGGCACCGCTCGGGCTTCGCGATGCGCTTCCCGCGGATCGTGCGCCTCCGCGACGACAAGACCCCCGCCGAGATCGACACCCTCGCCACCGTGGAGGCGCTCTTCGGTGAGCAGGCCAGCGGGCGCATCCTCCTCGCCACCGGCGCCCGTGGCGAGACGGAGCGGATCGCCGCCACCGGTGAGGCTGAGGCGTAGGTCACGCGAACACGCACAGCCATCATGCGGCGCTCGCGCGTAGCATGCGCAGACCATGAACCCGTTCGGCATGGACAGCTTCAGCAACCTGGTGGAGGTCAAGGTCGACGTCTACACGGCGGCGTACCGAATCTCGGGCACGGTGCGGACGCGCTTCAGCCGAGTGGCCGAGATCCTGAACCAGCAAACCGGCTCGCACCTCGCGGTTGATCACGCGACGGTGAGCGAGTATGCGGATGCCATGTCGACCATCGGCGCTCCATCGGCACTGGTGGCCGTCGACGAGATCCTGGTCATGATCGCGCCGGATCTGGGTGGTGCGTCCGGAGGCGAGATGCGCATCCCGAAGCGCGCCGTGCGAGCGCAGCTCTCGATTCCACCACTGCGACTGACGGGATCGATCCACGTTCCCGCCGGCAGCCGGCCGGTGGACGGCCTGCTCAACGTCCCGGACCGATTCATGCCGATGACCGATGCAACCCTGGTCTCGGGCGCGTATCCGGAGCTCGAGCGCAGCGTCGCCGCCCTGGCGCTGCGGCGCGACCGTGCCCACGTCCTGCTCGTCGCGGACGACGAGCATCCGGACGAGCTGCTGGCCGACGTGCTGGACGAGACGACCGCCGCGGCGTGGTTACGCAGCGACCAGGAGCCGGGCGCCTAGCGGGGCTGGCCGGAGACGACCGCCGGCCGCATGTCGGTGGCGCGCTCGGCGGCGTCGAGCACCGCCTCCAACACGCGTGCCGAGGTGGCGGGGTCGAGGCGACGGACGCGACCGATGGTGTTGGCCCACCACGGCGCGTTCTCGGTCGTGATCACCTCGCCATCGGGCTCCTCCAGGACGATCCGGGAGTGGGATCGCGGAAACGCGACGGCGGGTTGGATTGCGACGTCCGGGAGCCCGGCCTCCTTGGCCCAGCGCACGACGGCGTCGGACAGGGCGATGGCGTCGAAGGTCGGATTGGTGCGGCATCGGATCCAGCCACGCCGTCCTCGGGCGTCGAATTCCCAGCTGCGTCCGCGAAGCCGATAGCGGCCCTCCCAGTCGCGCGCGGTGAGGACCCGGATCCCGCCGGGGCCGACCAGGATGCCGTCGAGCCGCGACACGTCGCGCACCGGCAGGAGCGGAGCCACGACGAGCGTGTAGGTGTCGTCGAAGACGTTCGTGAGCAGCGAGGTCAGGGCTTCGGCCATCGCTCGTGACCGATCCGGACGCACCGCCCGCACGAGCCACGCGGACCCGACGCCCAGGCCGAGGGCAGCCGTGGCACCCATCAGCGCGGCAGCCGCCGTTGACGTCACGCCAAGGACGGCCAGCTCGACGGCCAGCAGCCCGACGGCGAGCATCGACGCGGCGAGCAGGAGCGACCGGCGACGAGCGCCCGGAACCAGCGACTGGGGCCTGATCACGCGCATCGCGGAATGCCTCCCTGGGCTAGGCTGGCAGCATGCCGACTCGCATCCACGCCGTGGTCGATCCCGAGCGCAGCCGAACCGAGGCCCGCACTGCGGAGGGTCACGCCGTGGTCATGGACGCCGATCCGCCGCACGGCGGCGACACGGCAGCCGGGCCGAAGGAGACGATGCTTGCTGCGTTGGCCGGCTGCACGGCGATGGACGTCGCCAGCATCCTGCGCAAGAAGCGCCAGTCGGCGACGAGCTACGAGGTCGACGTGACGGCCGACTCGGCCGACGAGCATCCGAAGGTCTACACCGACATCGTGGTGCTGCATCGAGTGGCCGGCGACGTGGCGCCCGAGCCGTTGCGACGATCGATCGAGCTGTCGGCGACGCACTACTGCCCGGTCAACGCCATGATGTCGGCCGTCGCGCGGATCGAGCATCGGTACCACCTGACCGATGCGAATGGGGACGTGCACGAGGCGCGCGTCGCCGTCGTCGGCCCGAATCGAGCCGTGCTCGTCGGCTAGGCGCGGCGCCGTGGTCACGAGGCGGTGCGCAGCTCCCGGGCGCCGTCGAGCGCCAGGATCACGGCCTCCCTGAACGCGTCCAGGTCGAACGGCTTGGCAACGACGGGTCCGACCGGCTCGAGTGCGGCAAGGCGCTCGCGGTTCGCGGCCGACACGAAGACGGCCGGGATCCCGGGCCACGCGGTGCGCAGCAGCTCGGTGATGTCGCCGCCGTCACCGTCGGGAAGCATCACGTCGACCACCAGGAGGTGAGGGAGGGCGAGGTCCATGAGGTCCCCGAGCTCGACGATCCGGGTGCAGGTCACCACGCTGAAGCCCATCTCGCGCAGGAGATCGGCTTCGAGGGCGGCGATATCGGGGTCGTCCTCGAGGACGTAGGCGCGTGGGGCAGCGGTGGCGTCAGTCATCGGGCCGAGTGTGTCCCAGCGCGACCGTATCGGTCTATGGCCCATCCGCATGGTACCCATGGGGTACCGGTGGATTTGCGCCTGCGTTGTACCATCACCGCCCGCCTTCGATGCGTCGCAGGGCACAGCGATTCGCGCGCGGGTGAACAGGAGCACGAGACGTCCTATGGCGCGATCCATGTGGCGGGGGGCCATCCAGTTCGGCCTGGTGACCATCCCGGTCAAGCTGTACCTGGCGACCGAGCAGGGAGGCATCGGCTTCAACCTGCTCCATGCCAGTTGCCTGAACCGGATCCAGATGAAGGTGTATTGCCCCTACCACGACGAGATCATCCCGCGCTCCGAGACGGTCCGCGGCTACGAGTGGAGCAAGGGCAAGTACGTCGTCGTCACGGAGGAGGACATCGACTCGGTGCCGCTGAAGACGATGCGCGCCATCGAGATCGAGATGTTCATCGCGGCCTCGCGCGACTCGGCGGGCACCCAGTTCGTGAAGCAGGCCTACTACCTCGAGCCGGAGCAGATCGGCGCCAAGGCCTTCTACCTGCTGAAGTCCGTGCTGGCCGAGCAGAACAAGAGTGCCATCTGCAAGATCGTGCTCAAGGATCGCGAGCAGCTCGCGGCGCTCAACCCGTTCAGCAAGACCATGCTGCTCACCACCCTGCACTGGCCGGACGAGGTGCGCGCCATGGACGAGCTCAACCTTCCCGAGGACGAGATCGAGATCAAGG
Organism: Candidatus Limnocylindria bacterium; assembly: GCA_036380955.1. Classification (GTDB taxonomy): domain Bacteria; phylum Chloroflexota; class Limnocylindria; order QHBO01; family QHBO01; genus JACDBZ01. The sequence continues at coordinate 25,533 of DASVDT010000117.1, forward strand.
CCTCCGAGAAGAAGATGGCCGAGCAGCTCGTGGCCAGCATGACCGGCGACTTCAGTGCCGATGACTACCAGGACGACTACCGGCAGGCGCTGATGGCCGTCATCGAGCGCAAGGTGGCCGGCGAGAAGCCGGAGCCGGCCGCGCGCACCGAGCCGACGAACATCACCGACCTGATGGCCGCGCTGGAAGCCTCGGTCGCGGCGGCGCGCAGCGAGCGCAAGGCAGCCACGGCCGCTGCGCCGAAGTCGCGGGCGAAGGCGAAGGTCGCGGCCGGCGCGGATGCCGAGGACGAGGCGGACGCCAAGGCCCCGCGCCAGCGCCGGCGCAAGACGGCCTGACCCCGCGGGCCGTGCCCGGCGAGCAGCTCGACCTCTCGATCCCGACCGAGCCGGGTTCCCGGCTGCCGCCGCGACTGTCGCCGATGCAGCCGGCCTACGGCGTCGCGCCGTTCGACGACCGCGCCTGGCTGTTCGAGCCGTGGTGGCCGGGCGTCCGCGCCCTGGCATGGATCGAAGGCGGGCGCCTCATCCGACTCCGGGCGGCCGGGATGGCCGATGCGCTGACCACCTTCTCGGAGCTGGGCGAGGAGCTTCCGGAGCGCCTCATGGAGGACGGCGTCGTGCTCGACGGCTGGCTGCTCGCGCTCGACGACGGCGGCTGGCTGGATCTCGATCTGCTGCGCCAGCGGCTGGCGGGCGACGCTCGTGCCGGCCGACCGGCCTTCGTCGCGAGCGACCTGCTGTGGACCGGCGGCGAGCCGTGGCACGCGCGGGCCTTCGCGGCTCGGCGCGAGCGCCTGGAGGCGGTGCTCCTCGACGGCGACCGCTGCGTCGTCTCGCACGCGCTGCGCGGCGAGGGAACCCTCATGGCCGAGGCGCTCGCCCGATTCGGGCTGGAGGCGATCTCCGCTCGCCGGCTCGACGCCCGCTACCGCTTCGGCGCCGTCAGTCCGGCATGGCTGCGGGTGCCCGTGGCGCCGGCGATGGCGACCGAGCGGCCGCGCCTGGCGCTCATCCAGCGCCTCCCGTTCGAGGAGCACGCCTGAGTCACGGGAGCGTCGTCTCGAGCGCCCACGGATAGGTCGGATCCGTTCGCAGCCGGCGCGCTTCGCCGACGAGGCCGTCGCCGGGGAAGGCGCGGAAGGCGCCGATGTCATAGGTCAGCCGCGGCTCGCGCTGCTCGGCGTCCGGGGTGGGGAAGTCGCGGCCGCGGACGGCACCCGCGATCGCCAGCTCGCGGTCGACGTCCTCGCCCCAGTGGTGGCGGAGCACGACGGCCAGGTCCCACGGCACGATCTCGGCGCGCCCGGCTTCGAGCGCGGTCTCCAGCCAGCGCTCCGCGTTCGCACGGTCGCCGATCATCGCGTACGCGAGCGCTCGCGTCGCTGGATCCGAGATCGCGCCGGGGTCGATCGGCTCCCCCATGTCCCACCAGGCCAGCAGCCGGTTGAACTCCAGCAGCGCGCCGAAGTCGTCCTCCAGGGTGGCGTCGCCGATGGGGATCTTCCGCGGCCAGCCGGTGGCGAACGCGGTGAGGCGCTGGCTGAGCAGCGAGCGACGGTAGGCGTCATCGGCCTCCGCCTGGCGGCCCATTGCCTCGTAGCTGAACGCCGCGTTGAGGAGCTCGGCCTCGAAGAACTGCGCGGTCGCGACGGCGCGCCCGGTGGCGTGGTACTGGCAGTCGCGGTCGCCGAGCGCCTGGCACAGCAGCGCCAGGTTGATCCACGACGCCGAGTCACCGGGATTGAGCGCGGTCGCCCGTTCGGCGGCGGCGCGTGCCAGCTCGGTCTGGCCGGCGCGATCGGCGGCGACGGCGAGCGCCTTGAAGCCGGACGGCTGCCATTGGTCGATGGCCACCGAGCGCTCGAGATGGCTCGTCGCCGCGCTCCAATCCTCGGATGCCGCGGCATCGACGCCCATTCGATAGGCGATGCCTCCGGCATCGGCCACCACCATCGCCGTGCCGAGGGTGAGCGCGATCGCGAAGCCACCGATGCCAAGGGCAATTGAGCGGCCGCCTCGCGGGAGCGTGGCCCATCTCACGGCGCCGGCATCGGTCAGCGCGATGGCCACCACGACGATGGCGATCAGGTTGAAATCGGGCAGGAAGGTCAGGTCCTCGAAGAGGCCGCCGACGCCCAACCCGATCAGGACGAGCCCGGCCTCCCGGCCGGTCGGCGTGCGCGTCCGCCACGGCCCTGCCACCCAGGCCAGCGTCATCACCAGCGCGATCGCGGCGAGCAGTCCCACCAGGCCCGCATCGCCCAGGACGCCGAGCGGCAGGTTGTGTGAGTGCGGCTGGTGCACCGGGAACGTGAAGTCCGGCGCGGCGGCCTGGCGCGCGTAGGGCATGAAGCCCGGCCCGACGCCCAGGATCGGATCGGTCCGCCACGCGTTCAGGGTGTCTCGCCAGAGGCTGGCGCGGTAGACGAGCGACGTGACCGACAGCGCCCGTGGGATGACCAGGGCCGCGAGCCCGCCGAGGACGACGACCCCGGCGGCACCGATGACGAGCGTCCTGGGTCCCGGTCGCCGCAACGCGCGCAGCGCGCTTCGTCGCCGCCACGCCCAGGGCACGAACGCCACGAACGCGGTGACGCCGATCGCCAGCCACGCCGAGCGGGAGCCCGACAGGATCGTCAGCGGGATCCCGACGGCGATCAGGCCGATTCGGATCGCCCGTCGCAGCGGCGCCGGCTCGATCAGGCCAGCGGCGACGAACGCCGGCCAGATCACGAAGGGCGGCACCGCGACGGAGCCGAACGGCGTGCCCTCGGACGCGAGGCGCAGCGGCGGAAGGCCCGGGGCACCCACCGCGACCCACTCGATGCGTCGCGCGAGCAGTGCAATGAGCGTCGGACCCGAGATGACGAGCACCGGTGCGGCGACGACGAAGCCGACCCAACTGCGCCGATGCCGAATGGCGATGAGCGCCACTGGCAGCATCAGTGCGGTCGCCGCGATGGCCGCGTAGGCGCGCAGGCTCATGCCGTGGTTCATGGCCGAGGCGGTTGCGACGGCGAACGCGCCAAGCAGCGCGAGGAGCGGCACGTCGACGCTCGTCACCGGCACGGACAGGCCGCGAATCGCGAGCACGATGGCGGCCCCGATGGTGCCCGCGCCGATGAGGTGCAGGAGCAGCTGATAGCGAGCGTCCCATAACGCCCCATCCCAGCCGACGTACCCGAAGACGGCGAGTGCCGCGCCGAGGGCGAGCCATTCGGGGAGCGTCCGGGCTCGGGCCTGGGCGATGACGCGATCGGCGGTCATGTCGACTCGATCATCGCGATCGCGTGCTCCAGCTTCGTTCGCCCGTCGGGCTCGAGTCCGGGACGCTGGGCGAGCGCTTCGGCGAGCTCGCCGAGGGACTCGAGTGACGACGCGTCGGTCGGGGTTGCGAGCTCGAGCTCGACCACGAACAGCGTCCCGGCCTTCGCATCGCCGTGCCGCACGTTCACCTCGTCCAGGGTCAGCGTCCCGATCGGTGCATCGTCGAGCTCGACGCGCCTCTCGGTCCGGCGTTGAACGAGCCTGAAGCGCTCGTGGAGCGGGCGGCCGTCGCTCAGCCGCTCGATTCCCTCGCGCGCCTCGCTCGGCGGCCAGTCGGTCGGATCGATCGAATCGGTCGCCGGCGCCTCGATCTCGGGACGATGGTGCAGCCACGCGGCGCCTTGCGGATCGGGTGGGCCCTTGAGCGACGCCCGCATCGATCCGGCGCGCTCGCGCAGGCGACATGCCCAGCCGGCCGCCGCCAGGCGGCCGTCATCGGTATCGAGGTAGCGGTCGACCTCGTCGAAGGCATGAGCGGGACCGAGTGATGCACGACCCAGGCGGTCGGCGGCCGCGAGCTGTGCGAGGGGCCCGGGTCCGCGTGCGAGGAACTTGGCCTCGATCTCAGTCGCCATAGCGGGCCGCGGCGGTGCGCACCGCGGCGGCCACCGCTTCGCGCAGCTCGGTCGGCTCGAGGACCTCGACCGCTCCACCCCATGACAGGATCCACGGCTGGATCTCGACGATGCCGGCGACCGTCACCGACAGCTCGACGCCGCCGCCCGGCAGGTCCTTGAGCTCCTGGGACCGATGCCAGACCGCCTCGCGCACGCGATGGGCAATCGATGCGTCGAAGCGGAGCAGGATGCGGGCCGTCGGCGTGCCGTCCGACGACCAGATGCCCCACGAGTTCGCGAGCCAGGCGTCCGGATCGAAGTCGTCGGGGATCTCGTATCGGTCCTGGGTCAGGGTCGCCGTGCGGATGCGCTCCACCTTGTAGGTGCGCATCGCCTTGGCCGTCTCGTCGAAGCCGATGAGGTAGACGCTCCGCAGCGCCGCGTCCGGCTCGAGGAAGTACGGATGCACGCGCGCCGTCTTGCGTGGCCCCGTGCCGGGGTCATAGTCGATCTCGACCACTCGGCCCTCCGCCCAGCCGCGCGCGACGGCGGAGAAGGAGCGGCTGAACGGCTCGTTCGGATCGTGCTCGCCGATGGCGAGCATGGTCGCCGCCACGTGCCGCGCGATCGGCTGGGGGACCGCATCGGCCAGCTTGGTGAAGGCGCTGACGACGGCCGCGTCGTACTGGTCCGACCAGCGCGCGATGAGACGCGAGGCGAGGAAGAGCACGATCGCCTCGGGGACGCTCAGCCGCAGCGGCGGCAGGAAGAACTTGCGGTCGATGCCATACCGGCCGCGGCCGGCCTGGAACACCGGGACGCCGAGCTCCTCGTCCAGGGCGTTGATGTCGCGGTACACCGTCCGCGTCGTCATCCCGGTGAGGCGCGCGATCTCCGCCACCGGAACGCCGGACTCTCCGCTCCCCTTGGAGTACAGGATCGACGCGACGTTCAGGAGGCGCGCCAGTCGATCGCGCTTGCGACTGACGCGATCGTCGCCACCGTCATCCCAGCCGGTCCATTCGTCCCGTTCGTCTTCGACCACGGCGCCGATGATAGACACGCGCCCTAGGTGAGGAAGAAGAAGGCGATGGCGAGGATCGCGTAGACGCTGACCAGCTGCAGCCCCTCCACCCAGTTCGACTTTCCATCGAGCGCGATGAAGCTGGCGATGATCACGCCGACGGCCACGGCCACCACCTCGAGCGGCGTGAATACGAGCGTCACCGGATACCCGACCAGGAGCCCGAAGAAGACGAGCACCGGCACGGCGAAGAGGGCGATCTGCGTCGCGGAGCCGATGGAGGTGATGAGGCTGAAGTCCATCTTGTTCTTGTAGGCCAGCGTCACGCCGACGACGTGCTCGGCGAGGTTGCCGATGAGCGGGATGAGGATGATGCCGATGAAGAACTCGCTGATCCCGAGTGATGCCACCGCCGGCTCGAGGGTGTGGACCAGCACCTCGGACGCGAAGGTCAGCGCTGCGGCCGATGCGAGCAGGATGATCAGCGCCCGTCGCCAGCCCCACTCCGGCACCTCCTCCGGCGCGTGGGCCGTGGTCGGTGATTCGGGCGAGGTGAGGAAGAACCAGATCTGCGCTCCGTAGGTGACGAGCAGCAGGATCGCGACCCCGACCGTGAGCGCCTCGATCCGGAAGAACTGCGGGTCGCCCGGTCCGGTGCCCTCTCCGCCGCCGATGAGGAAGGCGAAGGTGGCCGGCACGATGAGCCCGATGGTCGCCAGGATGAGCGACGTGGCGTTCATGCCCGTCGTCTGGGCGTCGTACTCCTGGACGCCGTTCTTCAGACCACCGACGAGGAGCGACGCCCCCAGGACGAGGAGCAGGTTGCCGACGATCGATCCGGTGATCGAGGCGTGGACGATCTCGATCTTGTTGTCGAGGATCAGGAACGCAGCGATGATCACCTCGCCGATGTTCCCGACGGTCGCGTTCATGATGCCGCCGATGCGCGGCCCGGCCGCCAGGCCGAGCTGCTCGGTCGCGTGCCCGAGCACGTACGCCAGCCCGAGGATGGTCAGGGCGCTGACGCCGAAGGTGAGCGTCGCGTCGGCACCCAGGAGCCGCAGGGTCAGCGTCGCGACGGTGCCGATGGCCGACATGCCGTAGGCGATGGTCTTGAACATCGTGCGTCAGCCTACAGCCGGTTCCGTGCCCGAAGGTCAGCCACCCGGCGATTCGGTCGGCTCGGCGCTCGCCGATTCCGAGGCCGACGGCGTGGCCGATGGCGCCGGCTCTCCGGGCAGCTGCTCGATGATGGCGCGGTTGACCGTGTCGTCGACGCCGATCAGCAGAAACACGAACTCGCCGCTGGACCAGGTGTAGATCATCGTGCCGAGGGCCGTCGCGTTGTCCTCGGGGCGGACCCAGACGGCGTGGCCGCCGGCTTCAGCCTTCTGCCATGGGTCGGGATCCAGCCCCGCAATGCCGACGTAGCGTCCGGCGGTGGCGAGGTACGGCTCGAGATCGTCGGTCGCGACCGGGTCGCCGTCGACGCGCATGGCATACAGGCTGGTACGGGGCTGGCCGACGTATGCCAGGACCAGCGAGGCGAACCGGTTGCCCAGCTCGCCGTACGCCGTGGCCACGTCGCCGGGGGTCAGTGCGAACTCATCGAACGGTGCGACGACGACCGTCGCGCCGGCGGCCGAGGTCGGGATGAGCGCGGCGAGCTCCTCGTCGGGCTCGTTGGTGAAGCGCGGCGTCGGAGCCGGCGTGGGTGTGGGCGTGGGTGTTGGCGCCGGCGTGAGAGACGGCCCGGTGGCGGACTTCGACGGCATCGGCGACGGCGTCGCCGGCGGGCTGTCGGATGAGCAGGCGGCGAGCGCTAACGAGGCCGCCAGTGCCAGGCTCGCGGCCCGGATCGGGCGCGGCGAGGCGAGGCGGCGGGTCATCATCGGCGCGCCGATGTTACCTCAGGCCGCGCCGCGCGCCTCCGTGTCGCGTGCGTCTTCGGCTCGCCGCCGGCGACCGGGATCAGCACGTTGTTCGACCGCCTCGGCCAGGGCCGCCACCACGTCGGCGCGGTAGGTGGCAGGGTCGCGGGCAAGCCGGGCGAGCGCCTCGGCGCGCCCGATGCGCGGCTGGCGCACGCCCGACGTCAGCTCGTCATAGGCGTTCGCGGCGGCGACGATGTGCGCGCCGACCGACCCACGCGCCCGGGCCGCGCGGCGCCCGCGCCGCTTCCCGTCCGCCATCATCCGACGGTAGCCGGTGATGAGCGCCGACACCTCGCGCAGCGACGGTACCGGCGCGAGCTCGGCGACGCCCGGTTCGTCGAGCGCATGGAGCCGGGCCGCGAGCTCGATGCAGCGGCGCTCGTCGTCCGCCAGGCCGAGCGTCTCGGCCACGGTCGCCGCGAGGCGTCCCACCCGGTCGGCGTGGCCGCGCCCACCGACGCCGGCGTCCAGCGAGCGAGCGATCGTGAGCAGGGCATCGCGCAGCGACGCCTGCTCCTCGTGATGCGGGGCGGTGAGCAGGGTCGCGCGCTCGACGAGGTGCTCGACCGCGTGCTCGTCGTCCGACTCGCGCAGTGCGGCCGACGCGAGCTCCTCGAGCGTGCCGCGCAGGTCGCCGACGTCGGCGGTGAGCTGATCGGCGCGCACCACCCGGTCCTCGCCGGCGCGCTTGCCGTAGTAGAGGGCCGTGTCGGCCGCGGCGATCAGTCCGGCACGGTCCTCGGCGTCACCCGGCATGCCGGCCACGCCGACCGTGATCGTCACCGGCGTGGCGTCGGTGACCGTCAGCCGCGCGACGGCGCGCCGGACGCGCTGTCCGACGCGGGCCGCCTCGGCCGCCGTGGCGCCCGGAAGGATGAGGGCCAGCTCGTCGCCGCCGTAGCGGTACACGCGGTCGTCGCTGCGCGCCGCACCGTAGATGGCAGTCGCCGCCCGGTGCAGCAGCGCGTCGCCGGCGGGATGGCCGTGTCGGTCGTTGTAGGCCTTGAAGCGGTCGAGATCCATCATCAGCACCGCCAGGCGGCGGTCCGCGGGTCGCGAAGCCGACGCGGCGCGCTCGACGAACGTGCCGAGGTCGCGCTGGAAGGCGCCGTGGTTGCCGAGCCCGGTCAGCGCATCGGTCTCGGCCTGCTGGCTGATGGCATGGTGGGCATCGGCGTTGCGCAGTGCGATGGAAGCCTGGGCCGCGAAGAGCTGCACGAGCTCGAAGTCGCTGTCGCTGAAGTACACCTCCGGGCCGCCGACCCGCGAGACGTTCAGGGCGCCGAGCACCTCTCCGTCGGCGACGAGCGGGACCACCACGACCGCCTCGGGATCCTCGGGGGTGCCGGGGATCTGGAGGGCTCGGGGGTCGCCGAGCGCGTCGTTGGCGAGGATCGGCTGCGAGTGCTCGACCGCCCAGCCCATGAGCCCGCGACCGAAGGGGATGATGTAGCGGCTGACCTCGTCGGCGTGCCGCTCGCGGGTCAGCACCGGCTGCATGGCGCGCAGGTCGTGGTCGACCCGGTAGATCGACAGGTTGTCGTACGAGACCACGTCCCGCAGGCCGTCGGCAATCGTCTCGAGCACGCCGGCCTCGTCGAGCGTCGAGAGCAGCCGCTCGTTGATATCGAGCAGCCGTCGCTGGGAGTCGGCACGGCGAGCGAGCTCGGACGACTGCGCCACCAGCCGCTCGTAGGTCGTGGCGTTGGCGATGGCCTGCGCCGCGTAGCCGGCGAAGATGCTCATCGTCTGGAGGTCGTCATTCGTGAAGCGGTTGTAGCCGAGCTGGCTGAGGACGATGACCCCGAGCACCCTGCCCTCGTAGAGCATCGGCACCACGAGCATCGACTCGGGAACGTCATCGGTGCCCGCGATCGTCTGGCCGCGCTCGTCGTCCAGCGCGTCGTTGACCAGCAGCGGCTCGCCATGCTCGGCCACCCAGCCGGTGAAGCCCTCGCCCACTGCGACCCGCAGCAGGTCCTCCGGGTTGGTGGCGTCGTCGGCGAGCATTTCGCGGGTGAATGCGATCGGCTCGCACATGCCGCGCTCGGCGTCGACCTGGTAGACGCGGATGTCGTGGTACTCGGCCAGCGGGCGCGCCTCGGCAACGATGGCCTCGGCGATGGCGCGGACGTCCGTCAGGCGGTTGAGCCGTGCGGAGAGATCCTGAATGGACTTCATGCGGGCAGCCTGCGCCGCCACCGAGCGGTAGAGGCGGGCGTTCTGGATGGCGACCGCCGCCTGATCGGCGAAGGCCTGCGCCAGGGCCACCTCCTCCGCCGGCCAGGTTCGATCGCGACGGTGGTAGAGGCCCAGCAGGCCCAGCGGCTCGTTGCCACCGACGAGCGGCACGAGGCACACGGTTCGGATGCCCTCGGCGGCGTACGTCTCACGAAGCATGCCGATGCCCTGGTCGACATCGGCATTGCGCATCCAGTGCGGCCGCCGCTCCCTCAGCGCGCGCAGGCCGATGGAGTCCTCGTTGCCGCGCAGCGCTGCGACGTGCGCCAGGAAGTCCTCGCTGAGCTCGTGCTGCGCGGCGACGCTGAACGGAAAGTCCCCCTCGGTCACCAGCCACAGGCCGGCCCTGTCGGCCTCGAACAGGGATCGCGTCAGGTCGACCACCTCGCCGAGGACGGCGTTCAGGTCGAGCGTGCCGGTCAGCTCCTTGGTGACCGAGCGCAGGGCACGGGCACGCTGAAGCTCTCGGCGCGCCCGTCGGAGCAGACGCGTGCTGGCGATGGTGGTGGCAACGATCGCGAGCAGCGAGCGGAGAAAGGCCGGCGTGAAGGAGTCCGCCGCCGCGCCGTCGATCACGAGCAGGTCGGCGTTCCCGCGCCGCGTGCTGAGGCTGAGCGCCACGTCTGCGCCCTCCCGTGCGCGGGCACCGACGATCGGTTCGCGCGTGGCGGGTGGCGGCTCGTCGAAGCCGGCGTGCGCCTCCAGCTCCAGTCGCTCCCCATCGCTGACGTAGACGGCGACCCGTTCGACGGCGATCTCGGTGCGCAGCGCCTCGACGACGGTCCGGGCGACCCCGGCGCTGGTCGGAGATGCTGCCAGCCCGGCGGCGATGCGCGCGAAGATGGCCAGCTCGCCGTCGCGCCCCGCGGAGCGAGACCCCGTCGATGGCGGCGCATCGGCGCGCGCTCGGTCCTCGACCAGCAGCCGGGCGACATCGTCGCGGCGGAACCGGCGGTCGCCGCGCGCGTTGATGCGGTACGCCGTCAGGCGGCCGCCGTCGGTCCAGGCGCGAATCGTGTTCGGATGCACACCAAGGAGGGTGGCTGCCTGCGCCACGCTGAGAAGCGCGTCATCGGCCTCGGCTCGGGCCATCGAGACTCCCTTGTGCGGGTCCGGCAGAGGCCCTGGTCCGAATGGAGCTTCTGTGAGGAACCGTGCACCGGATGCTAGAAACGGCATGTCGCGTGCGCGATCGGTCGTTCGTACCGGTCGGCCCCGTACCGCTGCCGCTTCGGGCGTCGGCGCTCAGCCCAGCAGCGCGCTCATCAGCGCACCGATGCCGCCGATGGCGACGAGCGCGATCGCGATCGCCAGGCCGACGACGGCGCCGGCCGTGGCGCGCCGATTGCTCCCGCCGAGCAGGCGCATGGCATCGTCGAGCTCGAGGGTAGATATGAGGTAGCCACCGGCGGGCGGCTCGAGCCGCGTCCGGCCGCTGCCATCGCGCCTCGGCCGCGCGAGGACGAGCAGCCGATCGGTGACGTTGATGGTGCGAGTGATCGCCCGGGCCGCGTCCGGCGGCCCGTGACGCTCGCCGACGCGAGCGGCCGCAGCGGCGTGCGCCTCCTCCAGCTCGTCGACCCGGCCGCGCCACACGCTCGGGATGACGATGAGTGGCTCCTCGGCGCGGGCCGGGTCGAGCGCGATGGAGCCGTCGTGGTCCCACAGGTCGAACGAGCGGGTCTCGCGCAGCCGCTCGATGCTTCGCCAGCGCCCGCCAGCGCGCACCTCGACGTCGCGATGGAAGGCGACCAGGCGTTCGCCATCGCCCATCTCGAGCGGATCGCGGCAGCGGATGCGCCCGGTGACGCGCACGGCGCGATCCGGCAGCTCGCCGTCCACCAGGTGCCCGACCTTGAACTCGCGCGGTCCGGCAAGGCGGCGCGCGCGGCCGGGTTGGGCTTCCGTGCCGCGCAGCACGAGCAACGAGATCGCAGCCACGCCGATACCGGCCACGACGAGCAGCGCGAACAGGGTCGATGGTGGCATCGGTTTCGGGGTCAGCCCTCCTTGACGTCGGCGACCCTGCCGCCGCTCGCCCGCAGGAGGTCATCCGGGGCGATGGCGAAGACCGCGTCCGGCAGGCCCGCGGCTGCCCACACCCGGTCGAAGTCGAGCAGGTCGCGGTCGACGACGACGGAAACCTCGCTGGCATGGCCGAACGGCGGCACGCCGCCGATCGCGAAGCCGGTCGCCGCGCGCGCCTCGTCCCCGTCGGCGCGCCGTGCCTCCGTTGCCCCGATGGCGGTGGCGAGACGGCCGAGGTCGACGCGATTGGCGCCCGAGACGAGCGCGACGACCGGGCGGGCATCGGCCACGAAAACGAGCGATTTGACGATCTGACCGACCTCGCAGCCGACCGCACGGGCAGCGTCCGCGGCCGTGCGCGTGCCCTCGGGGAAGCGCTCGACCCTGATGTCGACGCCCGCGGCGCGGGCAGCGTCGGTCACACGGGCGACGTTGGGATGCATCGACCGATTCTAGGGTGGGTGCTAGGCTGGACGCACAACCCACCAAGCGACAGGGGAGCGCGACAGCGCTGAGAGTGCGGATGCCGATGCATTCGCAGACCCTCGAACCTGATCCGGGTCATGCCGGCGAAGGAAGTCGAAACAGCTGCTGCCACGGCGCGCCCCTCGACCATCGGAGAAGAGGAACGGCGTGCCGTTCGTCGTCTCCGGCACGAATGGAGGAACGATGAAGGTGGCGGTGGTCGCGTCCGGCGACCTCGACCCGGCAGATGCGGCGTGGCTCGACGGCGCCGAGCGGGTCATCGCGGCCGATGGCGGTGCGGCGTCGCTCGATCGGCTCGGCCGCCAGCCCGACCTGCTCATCGGCGATCTCGACTCGACCGATCCGTCCCTCGTCGAGCGCCTGGTCGAGGCCGGGGTGAAGGTCGAGCGGCATCCGACCGACAAGGAGGCGTCGGACACCGAGCTCGCCCTCCTGGCTGCGATGCAACTCGGTGCCGAGGAGATCGTGCTGCTCGGCGCAATCGGCGGCGACCGGCTCGACCACGAGCTGGCGAACCTGCTGCTGCTTGCCGATCCGGCGCTTCGCGGGCGGGACGTGCGCGTCGTGCACGCCGGAAATACGGTCCGCATCGTTCATCCGGACCAGCCGCTGGCGCTGGATGGACGCCTCGGCGACCTGGTGACCCTGCTGCCGATCGGCGGCGAGGCCATCGGCGTGACCACCGCCGGCCTTCGCTGGCCGCTCGATGCGGCGACGCTCCACGTGGGGCGCTCCCGCGGGTTGAGCAACGAGATCGTGGCGACGCCCGCATCGGTACGGCTGGAGTCGGGACTCCTGCTGGTCGCCGAGCGGACGCGCGAAGAAGGAGTGAGCACATGACCACCAGCCCTCGAAACGAGTGGCGCGTCGTCGACATCGTCGTGGCGGCCGTCATTGCCGTCGCCTTCGGCGTGGTGTTCCTGGCGTGGAACGCGATCTACGCCGCGACGGAACCGCTGTTCCTGGCACTGCCCCCATCACAGGCGATCATGTACGGCGTCTGGCTCCTGCCCGCCGTGCTCGTCGGCCTGATCGTCCGACGTCCCGGCGCGGCACTGTTCGGCGGCTTCGTGTCGGCCGCCGTGTCGGTGCTGCTCGGGTCGCCGTACGGCATCGACGCGCTCATCTCCGGGGCGATCCAGGGCGCGGGCGCAGAGGTCGCGTTCGCCATCGGCCTGTATCGGTCATGGGGAGTGACGTTCGCGATCCTGGCCGGCGTGCTGTCCGGACTCGCCGCCGCCATCCACGACATCGTCGTGTACTACCCCGACTTCGGCCTGAACACGCAGCTGGTGTACGCCGGCGCGACGGCGGTGAGCGGAGCGCTCATCGCCGGCGTCGGCGCCTGGCTGCTGCTCCGCGCGCTGGTGGCGACCGGCGTCCTGCACGAGTTCGCCGCCGGGCGGGATCAGGCCGAGGTCTGAGCCGGCGACCACCCACAATGCCGGCATGCGAAGCCCGGCGCCACCCGCGCGATTCGAGGCACGCGGCTGGGGCCTGCGCCATCCCGGCCGGCGAGAGTGGGCGTTGCGGGGCGTCGACCTGGTCGTGGAGCCGGGCGAACGAGTCCTGCTGCTGGGCGCCTCGGGAGCCGGCAAGTCGACGCTGCTGAGCGCCCTCGCCGGGCTGACCGACCCGGGGGGCGGCGCCGAGACCGAGGGGTCGCTGCTGGTCGATGGTCGCGACCCCCGGCAGGCGCGTGACCGTACCGGCCTGCTCTTCCAGGATCCCGACTCGCAGATCGTGATGGGTCGCGCCGGTGACGACGTCGCCTTCGGGCTCGAGAACCGATGCGTCCCGACCGATGTGATCTGGCCGCGGGTCGACGCGGCACTTGCCGCGGTCGAGTTCCCCTACGAGCGCGACCGTCCGACCCACGCCCTCTCCGGTGGCGAGCAGCAGCGCCTCGCGCTGGCCGGGACGCTCGCGCTGCAGCCCGGCCTGCTCATGCTCGACGAGCCGACCGCGAACCTCGACCCCGATGGCGCGGCCGAGATCCGCGAGGTGCTGGCGCGCGTCCTCGAGCGCATCGGCGCGACGATGCTGCTCGTCGAGCACCGCGTCGACGAATCGGTCGCCCTGGTGGACCGTGTCGTCGTGCTCGAGGCGGGCGGGGGCGTGGTCGCCGATGGGCGGCCGGGCGACGTGTTCCGGGCGCGTGGCACGCAGCTGGCCGACGCGGGCGTCTGGGTGCCCGATCAGCCGCCGTCCGCGCCACCGCGTCGCACCATCTCCCGCCCCTCGGCACTGGTCATCGCCGAGCACGCGACGTACCGCTATCCGGACGCGGACGCCGATGCCGTCGGGCCGACCGACCTCCAGCTGCGCTCGAGCGAGGCGCTGGCAATCGTCGGGCCCAACGGCAGCGGCAAGTCGACGCTGGCGCTGATGCTGGCGGGCCTGCTGCGGCCCCGCGTCGGGCATGTGCTCGCGACGGAGGCGCTCGCCCCCGGGCACGGCCATGAGGCGATCGCCGATTGGCGCGCGTCGGAGCTGGTTCGCCATATCGGGACCGTGTTCCAGGATCCAGAGCACCAGTTCCTGGCCCGATCGGTGCGCGATGAGCTCATGCTCGGCCCGCGCCGCGCCGGCATCCGGGCCGATGTGGCCCTACAGCGCGCCAACGAGCTGATGGAGCGCCTGCGCCTGACGCACCTGGCGGCGGCCAATCCGTTCACGCTTTCCGGTGGCGAGAAGCGTCGCCTGTCGGTGGCAACGGCACTCGCCACGGCGCCCGCGCTGCTCATCCTCGACGAGCCGACCTTCGGCCAGGATCGGCGCACGTGGGGCGAGCTGCTGCATCTGCTGGCCGCGCTGCGCGACGACGGTCGAGGCATCGGCTTCGTGACGCACGACCGCGCCTTCGTGAATGCGCTGGCGGACCGGACCCTCCGCCTCGAGGCTTCGCGCTGATGCAGCTGCTCACGCCGCTCGTTCCGGACCCGCGCGCCCCCCTCGCGCGCGCCAACCCGGTTGCCAAGCTGGTGGCGGCGCTCGGGCTGCTGATCGTGCTGTTCGCCTCGCTGGATGGCGTCACGGCGCTCGTCGTGCTGACGGGGCTGGCGTGCGCGCTGCCATTCTCTGGGCTGTCGCCTGCCGGCCTGATCGGTCGCGCGTGGCTGGTCGGCGTCGCTGCGGTGTCGATCGGCGTGGCCAACATCCTGTTCGCGCCCGAGCAGGTCGGTCCGATCGTCGTCTCGCTGGGACCGGTCCGGATCGGCGCCGAGACGCTGGTCGACGGGCTCGGACTGGCCGCGCGGCTGGTCGCCATCGCCGCCACCGGGATCCTCGCCACGGCCACCAGCCAGCCGACCGAGATCGCGGACTCGCTCATCCAGCAGCTGCATGCCTCGCCGCGCTTCGCGATCGGCGCGCTCGCCGCCTTGCGGCTCGTGCCGCTGCTGGCCGACGAGTGGCAGACCATCGGCATGGCGCGGCGGGCCCGGGGCGTCGATGCCGGCCGGTCGCCAGTGGCGGTGGTGCGACTCTTCGCCGGTCAGCTCATGGGGCTCTTGGTGGGTGCCATCCGGCGCGGCAGCCGCATGGCGCTGGCAATGGAGGCACGCGGCTTCGGCGCTTCCGGGTGCCGGACGGTGGCACGGATCGAGCGCGTGACGCTGCGCGACCTGGCCTGGATCGCGGCGGCCATCTGCCTCGCCGTCGTCGCCGTGGGCGTCAGCCTCGGGCTCGGTACCTGGCGGCCACTGCTCTCCTGATCGGCTGGCGGTAAGCGCGCAGTAATTCGCTGATACGGTGCCGGGGGCTATCGTCGGCAGTGTTCAAGACTCTTGAACTCTGTGCAGACGATGCTGCCCGCCGAGCGGTCGGAGACGACCGACGAGAACACCGCGCGTACCATCGGCTGCGTGATCGGATCCGAGGACCTCACATTCCGCGCCGGTGACGTGTCCCTGTCCGCCACGCTCACGCTTCCGGAGGCGGATGAGCGAGCGCCGTGGGTCGTGCTGGTCCCGTCGTGGCTGCCGCGCGACCGTGACGGCGGTTGGGACCGCACTGGTCACCCAGACTGGTTCGCGCCCGACGGGCGCCCTGAGCTGGGTATCTTCCGGCGCGTTGCCAGCGCCCTCGCGCGGCACGGCGTCGCCACCCTGCGCTACGACCCGCGCGGCTGCGGCGACTCGGGAGGCGTGTGGGCGGGCACGGACCTCTTCACTCGCATCGACGACGCACGCGACGCGATTGGCGCCATGCGCTCGCGCCCGGAGCTCGACCTGCGGCGCTGCGCCATCGTTGGCCACGGCGAGGGCGCCGCCATTGCCATCAGCGCCGCCATCGGCGACCCGGCCATCGGCGCGGTCGGGCTCATCGGTCCATCTGCGCGATCGTTGCGCGACGTCCTGCGGCGTGGAGTCGCCGAGCGCGCGCGGACCGGCGCCGACCGCCGTCATCCGATCGTCGACGCACTGGATCGGTCCTCCGAGGAGCTCATCGAGCGCGCCCAGCGACACGAGCCATCGATGGCAGTTCACGTCGGCGCGGATACCGTCGAGCTCAACCTGGCGGCCTGGGAGCAGGGGTTCCACACGCCGGTGCTGGCCCTCGCGACCATGCTGCACCGCAACGTCGTGATCGCCCACGGCAGCGACGATGCCTGGGCAGATCCCGAGGAGTCGCAGCTCCTTGCCCAGGTCCTTCGCGACGGCGGCAACCAGCCGTTGATCCAGGTGCTCGACGGCGTCGGGCACGATCTCGCCGAAGCCGATGACGGCGCCGTCGATGCCTTCGCCGCCGCGCTCGCCGAACGCATCCAGCGCCGCGAGCTCCCGCCGGTCCTGGTCGCGATCGAGCAGATGCGCGCGGACGACTAGACTCGACGCATGACGCGACTCACCGAAGGCGACCGCGCGCCGGCCTGGGAGATGAGCACCGACGACGGCAGCGTCGTTTCGAGCGCGTCGCTTTCCGGACGCCGCTACATCCTCTATTTCTATCCCAAGGACGATACGCCCGGCTGCACGACGCAGGCATGTGGCATCCGAGACAGCTGGAGCCGGGTGACCGGCACCGGCATCGACCTGTACGGCGTCTCACCCGACAGCGTGAAGAGCCACGCGAAGTTCCGCGCCAAGTACGCCCTGCCGTATCCGCTGCTGGCCGATGAGGGCCATCGCGTGGCGGAGGCGTTCGGTGTGTGGATCGAGAAGAAGTTCGCGGGGCGCACGTACTTCGGCAACGAACGGACGACGTTCGTCATCGGGCCCGACGGCACGATCGAGCACGTGCTGCCGCAGGTGAAGCCCGGCGAGCACGTCGACCAGCTGATGGGCGTCCTGGCCGCATGAGCGACCGGGGCGTCGTCATCGCGGGCAGCATCATCGTGCTGGCGGCGATGCTGCTCGTCGTCCTCGGCGTGATGGCCCTGGCCGCACTGCTGAACCCCATCCGATGATCTGGGTCCTGACCGCCGCGACGCTCGTCCTCTGGCTGGCCGGCGTGCTGCTGCGCCTGGGCCAGTGGGTCAACCTCTTCCTGCTCGCCGCCGCCGTTCTCCTCGTGTACCAGGTCATCGAGCAGCGTCGTCCACGGGGCGACTGATCGGTCGCTCGGTCGGCTGGCACGCAATCTGCCATATCTGCCAGAACGGAGGGGAACGAATCGATTGAGGAGAACCCGATGCTCTGGACGATCATCGTCATCCTGCTGGTCCTCTGGCTTCTCGGCCTGATCGGCAACATCGGCGGCAGCCTGATCTGGCTGCTGCTGGTGATCGCGGCCATCGTGCTCGTCTTCCAGCTGCTCAGCGGACGACGCACCGTCTAGGTACGCAGGCCTGATGACGCCGGCCGCAGCGATCCCCGTGGTCGTCATGGGGGGAAGCGGTCGGCGCCATGGACGGACCCGATGCGGCCCGCCTCGCGACCGATGAGCTGTCACGGCCATCGGCTACGCTTGGCGGGCCGTGTCGTCTCTCGAGCCCTTTCGCTTCCTCCACACCGGTGACCTTCACCTCGACAGCCCGCTGGAGGGGCTGAGCGCGCAGGCGCCGCCCGACGTCCTCGCCGTCCTGCGCAGCGCGACCATCGACGCCTGGCGAAACGTCGTCCGCACCGCGCTCGACGAACGGGTCGACTTCGTCGTCGTCGCCGGCGACGTGTTCGAGGTCGAGAGCCCCACCCTGCTGGGCCAGACCCGCTTTCGTGACGGCCTCGCGGAGCTCGCCTCAGCAGGCATCGCGAGCTTCGTGGTGCACGGCAACCACGATCCGCTCGACGGTCGGGCGTGGGCACCCTCACTGGAGTTTCCGGCGGCGGTGCACAGGTTCGGGACGGGCGCCGGCGAGTCGGCGCCGGTCGTGCGCGACGGCCAGGAGATCGCGCGCATCCACGGCCGATCCTATCCACGCTCGGCCGTCACGGAGAACTACGCCGCCGCATTCCGGGCGGAGCCGGGCGCACCGTTCTCGATCGGCCTGCTGCACACGAACGTCGGCGATCAGCCCGGCCATCACAACTACGCGCCGTGCTCGGCGGCCGACCTGCGTGCGTCGGGCATGGACTACTGGGCGCTGGGCCACATCCACCAACCCGGCCAGGTGCTCGCCGATCCCCCGGCCTGGTATTGCGGCATTCCCCAGGGCCGCGACCCCGGCGAGCTCGGGGCGCATGGCTGCTGCGTGGTCGAGGTCGACGCGGCACGCCGGGTCACCCCACGCTTCGTCGCCACCGACGTCATCCGCTGGCAGCCGGTCGAGGTCTCGATCGCAGGCCTTCCCGACGACGAGGCACTCGCCCGAGCGTGCCGGGAGGCGGTGGGCTCGGCGCTCGATGGAGCCGATGGGCGGTCGCTGGTCATCCGACTCCGACTGAGCGGGCGCGGGCCGCTGCACGCGCACCTGGCGCGCCACGGCTACCTGGGCGACCTCCGGGAGCTGCTCAACGAGGAGACGGCCGGGATGCGCCCGTTCGGCTGGGTCGAGTCGGTTCGCGACGCCACGCGCTCGGAGATCGACATCGAGGTCCGGCGCGACGCCCCCGACTTCGTCGGGGACTTCCTCCGGACCGTCGCGGCCGCGCGGCGCAGCGGGCGGACGACCGACCCCGAGGAGCACGAGCGCTGGGACGCGGCGCTGCGCGGGGCGATCGCACCGCTGTTCGAGGAGTCGCAGCGCGGCCGGAAGTTCCTCGCCGCGTCGCGACCGACGGACGATGCCCTGTCCGGCGACCTGCTCGACGACGCCGAAGCGCTCGGCCTCGACCTGCTGCTCGCCGCCGAGGAGGACCGCTGATGCGCTTCGAGCGCATCGAGCTCGACGGGTTCGGCCGCTTCCACGAAGCTGCCTGGGCCCTTGGCGACGGCCTGACGGTGATCCGCGGTGACAACGAGGCCGGCAAGACGACGTTCCTCAACGCGGTTCGCGCCCTGCTGTTCGGCTTCGAGGCGACGCGCGATGGTCGAACCTGGTACCCCGCCTTCGCCGGCGGCCGCCGCGGCGGGCGCCTCGTGCTGCGCACGGCGGCGGGGGAGCGCTGGGTCGTCGAGCGTCACGGCGAGCGCGGCGGAGGTGGGACGCTGGTGGTCCGTGCCCCGAACGGGAGCCAGGGCGGCCAGGAGACGCTCGACCGCCTGCTGCGCGGAGCGGACAAGGACCTCTTCAACAACATCTTCGCCTTCGGTCTCGGCGAGCTGCAGAATTTCCACAGCCTCTCCGCCGAGGGCGTGCGCGGCCGGATCTATGGCGCCAGCGCCGGGCTCGGCGGGTCGAGCGCGGTCGACCTCGAGCAGGAGCTGCGCGCCCGGCTGCGCGAGTCGTTCGTCCCGTCCGGCAGCAAGCCGCCGCTGAATGAGCTGTTGGCGCGGATCGAGCAGCTGCGCGGCGAGATCGCCGACCTCGCGCACCAGCCCGCCGAGCACGCGGCCGCCAACCGAGAGCGCAACGAGCTCATCGCGCGGAGCGAGGAGCTGCGCGGCCGCATCCGCGCCCTTCGAGAGCGGGTCCTGCGGCTCAGCCGCATCGAGGAAGCGGGACCGATTGCCGCCGAGCTGACGCTGCTGGAGGGCGACGTCGCGGCTGGTGACGCAACGCTCGACGACTTGCCGGCCGATGCGGTGACCGTCCTCGACCGGCTGCTCGGCGAGCTCGCGGCGGCCCGCGCGAGACTGGCAAGCATCGACGAGCAGCTGGCCGAAACGCGAACGGAGCGCGCGCGGACGCAGCCGGACGACGGGGTGCTCGGCCGGGCTGACGAGGTGACGGCCGTCCTCGAGGAGCGAGCCGCGCGCGCCGCAGCCGAGAGCCGGCGCGGAGATCTCGAGGCCGCGCGCGCCCGGAGCGCGGCGACCGTCGCCGAGCAGCTCAGCCGTGTCGGCGGGTGGGACGAGGCGCGCCTCGTGGCGATCGACGACTCGATCCCGGCGGTCGAGGCGACACGTACGCATGAGCGCGCGCTCGACAGTGCCGGCAAGCTGGCGCGCGAGGCCGAGGCCAGGCATCGGGCTGCCGCCGATGAGCTCGAGCGACGCGAGCGCGAGGGCGGACCCGATGAGACGCTGGATGACGCGGCGATCGAGGCGCGCGCGGGCGCCATCCGATCACTCGAGGCGCTTCGCATTCAGCGAGCGACCGCCGAGGCGCTCGCACAGCGCGGCGATCGTGCCGGCCTCCGGTTCGGGCCTGCGGGGTCGACCGCCCTCGCGCTCCTCGTCGTCGCCGGCGGCGCACTGGTCGGAACCCTCGCTGGCGCGACGCTGCTCGGACTGCTCGCCGGCATCGTCGTCGCCGCGATTGCCGTGGCGGTGCTGGCGACCACCGGTCGCGGCGGCACGGCGGCCGGCAAGGGCGCCGACCTCGAGCAGCTTGACGCCGAACGCCGACGGCTGCTCGCCTCGTTGAGCCTGGCCCCGGATGCGACCGATGACGACGTCCGCCGCGTGGCCGATGCGGTGGCGACCGAGCGGGCCCGCCGTTCGATGGCGGACGAGTGGCGATCGACGCTGGCGGCCCGTCGCGCGGAGGTCGGCCAGCGCTCGATCGAGGCAACGGCCGGTGCCGACGCCCACGCCGCCGCCGAGTCGGAGTGGGATGCGTGGCTGGCGTCCCACGGCCTCGTCGCCGGCACCTCGCCCGACGCGGCGCGACAGGTGATGGCGGCTGCGGGCATCGCGCGCCGCGCCGCAGCGGACCGCGACCGGCTTGGCGCCGAGCTCGCCCAGCTCGACGCGGCGGACGCCACCTTCGCGCAACGCGCCGACCGACTGCTGAGCGACCTGGGCATGGACCCCAGTGCCGACGGTCCGCGCCGCCACGCCCTGCTCGCGAGCGTCGGAGCGCGCCTGGACGCGGCGCGAGCCGCGCAGCGGCGAGCCGCGGAGCTCGACGCCACCATCGCGCAGCTCACGACCCGGCGCGAGCCGCTGGCGACGGAGGTCGCGGAGCGCGAGGCGGCAGCCTCGACGCACCTGGAGTCGCTCGACTGCACGGACGCGGATGCGCTGCGCCGCCGTGCGACGGAAGCGACCGCCCGAGCCGAGCTGCGCGGTCGCGCCCGGGAGGTTCGAGAGCGGCTCGCCGGCATCGCTGGCAGCCTCGATGCGATCCCGGCACTCCTCGAGGAGAGTGCCGGCGCGGATCCCGCGGCGCTGGAGGCGGCGCGCGCCGACGCGGCCGATGAGCTCAGCAGGGTCGAGCAGGAGGAGCGCGAGACCCTGACGCGCATCGGCGCCCTCGAGGATCGCATCAGGCAGCTCGAGGCCGCCGAGGAGATCGGCATGAAGCGCCAGGAGCTCGCGGTGCTCGAGGGACGCGCATCGGCCATGGCCCGCGAGTGGGCGGTGAAGGCGCTGACCCTGCGGCTGTTGGAGGAGACCCGCGCTCGCTACGAACGAGAGCGCCAGCCGGACGTCGTGCGCGCCGCCGAATCGCACTTCGAGCGCATCACCGGCGGGCGCTACAGCCGCATCATCACCGCGCCCGGCGAAGCGACGGTCCGGATCGAGAGCGACGGCGGCGGGGCGAAGGTCACCGAGGAGCTCTCGCGCGGCACCGCCGAGCAGCTGTATCTCGCCCTGCGCTTCGGCCTGATCGAGGAATTCGCCCGACACGCCGAGCCCCTGCCCGTGGTCATGGACGACATCCTGGTCAACTTCGATCCCGATCGGGCCGATCGCGCGGCCGATGCCCTCCACGCCCTTGCCGAACGCCACCAGGTGCTCTTCTTCACCTGCCATCCGCGCACCGCGGAGCTGCTCGACCCCACCGGTGCCAGCACCGTCTCTCTCGAGGTGACTGCTAGCATCGAGCCGGTTCATGCCTGACGACAAGCTGCCAACCCCACGACGCGTGCTCGTCGTGGCGGCCCATCCCGACGACATCGAGTTTGGGGCAGCCGGCACGATCGCTCGCTGGGTAGGCGAGGGGGCCAGCGTGCGGTACCTGGTTGCCACGCGCGGTGACAAGGGAAGCGACGATCCCCATGCCGACGTCGCCGCGCTCGTCGAGCTGCGCGAGCGTGAGCAGCGGGCGGCCGCGGCGGAGATCGGCGTCGACGGCGTCGACTTCCTGGACGAGCCGGACGGACAGGTGCAGGCATCGCTCGAGCTGCGCGAGCGGATCACGCGGGCCGTGCGCGCGTGGCAACCCGAGGTGGTCATGACCCACGACCCGACCGTCCTCTTCGTCAACAACGAGTGGGTCAATCATCCCGATCACCGCGCCGTCGGACAGTCGACGGTCGACGCCGTCTTTCCGACGGCTCGCGACCCGCTCAACTTTCCCGAGCACCTGGCCGCCGGCCTCGAGGCGTGGAAGGTGGGCGAGCTCTACCTGTGGAGCACGAACGAGGCGAACCAGATCGTCGACATCGGTGAGACGCTCGAGCGCAAGGTGGCGGCGCTTGGGCATCACGCAAGCCAGTTCCGCGCCTTCGACGACATCGCGCGCTGGGTTCGGCGCCGCAGCGAGGAGCTCGGCGATCGCACCGGATATCGGGCCGCCGAGGGCTTTCGCCGGGTGACGCTGGCGCGATGAGCGGGCGCCCACTGCTGCTGGCCCTCCCACTCCTCGCCCTCGCCGCCTGCAGCGCTGACTCTGCTCCAGATCCGACCCCGGTCCCGACCACCTTCCCGCAGGCGGCGCCGACCGCCGCCGTCGAGCTCGCCTCGCGCTATCTGGATGCGTGGGCCGCCGGCGACTACGCGGCCATGTACGCGGAGCTGGACCCCGCGATCCGTGCTGACTACTCCGCCGACCAGTTCGCGGAGCTGCACGCCGCGTTCGCGGAGATGGCCCAGGTCAACGACCTTGCGGCGACCGCCGGCGCACCCATGCTCGTGGCTCTTGCGCCGGAGCCGCGTTCGAGCCAGTTCCCGGCACCGACCGCCACGCCGGCGCCCACGCCCGACCCGTCCGCGAGCGGAGAGCCCGAACCGACGGCCACCACCGCGCCGCCGATCGACCCCGCCGCCCCGCTCCAGGGCCCCGTGCCCGGGCTCGCCATCCCGATTTCGGTCGCCGTCGACTCCGATCGCTTCGGCGACCTCTCGCTCGAGCGCGAGCTGACCTACGTCCAGGGCGCCGACGGCTGGCTCCTGCGCTGGAGCCCCGAGGTGCTCTTCCCCGATCTCGGGCCGGCCGGGACGCTGCGGCTCGACCGAGAGCTGGGAACGCGCGGCCGGATCATCGGCGACGGCGGCGTGGTGTGGGCGGAGACGCGCGACGACGGCGCGCGCGTGTATCCGCAGGAGGCCCTGGCGGGCCAGGTCATCGGCTACGTCAGCGAGGTGACGGCCGAGGATCTCGAGACGCTCGCGGCCGACGGGTACCGGGCCGGCGACGTGGTCGGGCGCTCGGGACTGGAGTCCGGTGCCGAAGGGCTGCTTCGCGGGACGCCCGGCTGGAGCCTGGTCGCCGTCGGCGGAGATGGCACCGAGTCGGTCCTGTACCAGACCGAGATGGTCGCCGGGGCCGACGTGGCGATCACGATCCGCCCGAACATTCAGCTCGCGGCGCAGCAGGCCCTGGCCTCGCACGCGGAGGGCGCGACGGCAGTGGTCGACCCGCGTTCCGGCGACGTCTGGGCGCTCGCCAGCCAGCCAGCATTCAACCCGAACTCCCTGACCATCGGCACGACCCTGGCCGGCGAGCCGCTCGCCCCGGCGGGCACGAGCCAGGTCTTCAACAAGGCGGTGCTGGGCGCCTATCCGGCGGGCTCGTCGTTCAAGCCGTTCACGCTCGTCGCCGCCCTCCAGGCCGGCGTGGTCAGCCCGGCCAGCACGCGACCGTGCCCGCCGACGTGGCAGTACGGCAACTTCACCTTCCATAACTACATGGACCACTCGCTGCCCGGGCAGGTGGGCCTGGCCGAATCCATGGCATTCAGCTGCAACACCACCTACATGCCGCTCGCGCTCGAGGTCTATCAGACCGATGAGACGGCACTGACCGACCTGCTCAAGGACTTCGGCTTCGGCGCGGCGACCGGCATCGGGTACCTCGTGGAGGAGATCGGCATCGTGCCGGACGATGCGTGGCTCGCGGCCAACGGTCGCGGTGGGTACTCCGCCTTCGAGCAGGTGCAGCTGGCAATCGGCCAGGGCGCGCTGCTCCTCACGCCGCTCCAGCTGGCGAATGCCTATGCCGCCATCGGCAACGGTGGGACGCTGTGGCAGCCACGCATCGTGACCAGCGCCACGCTTCCGGACGGAACGCTCGTCGCAGGGGTCGAGCCGACCGTCTCCCACCGGATCCCGGTCGATCCCGCCAGTCTCGCGTTCGTGACCGATACGCTGCAGGCAGTCACGACGCTGCCCTACGGCACGGGCACCGCCGCCTTCTCCGGTTTTGGGATCCCGGTCGCCGGCAAGTCCGGAACGGCCGAGACCGGCACACCGGACCCGCACGCCTGGTTCCCGGCCTACGCTCCTGCCGACGATCCCACGATCGCGGTGGCGACGATCCTGCCGTACATCGCGCTCGGCACCGGCGGCACGGATGCGGCCCCGCTCGTCCGCCAGGTGATGGCGGCTCACTTCAGCCAATGACCTGCCAGAGACGCGCGCCTTGCACGGCGCGAGACGGAACGGGTAGCATCGGTCTCGCCGCTCCTTTTGCCCCATGGTCTAATGCCGCCCGGAGAGCGACCACGACGCAGTGATCTCAGATACCGCGATTCCCCTGAGGTTCCAGACGGCCGAGGTCGGTGTCGACTGGCTTCAGTGCAACATCGAGTGCCAGGAAGGCTGCCCGGTCAACACCAATTGCCGGGGCTACCTGATGCTGGCCGCCGAAGGGCGCTTCGAGGAGGGCTACATCCTCGCCCGCGACCCGAACCCGGTGGCCGCCATCTGCGGCTACGTGTGCAGCGCGCCGTGCGAGAAGGCCTGCCGTCGCGGCGATATCGACAAGCCGCTCGCGATCCGCGCCATGAAGCGCTTCCTGGTCGACTGGCACTACGGCAACAACATGCCCGACAACGTCGTGGTGCAGGCGCCCACGGGGCGCAGCGTGGCCGTCATCGGTGCCGGCCCTGCCGGCCTGGCGGCCGCCAAGGAGCTCGGCAGCTGGGGCCACGAGGTCCACATCTACGAGGCGCTGCCCTCGGGCGGCGGCACGACGCTCATCGGCGTCCCGGCCTTCCGGCTCCCGCGCGACGTCATCGAGCTGGACGTGAACTGGGTCGCCAAGCACGGCGTGCAGTTCCACTACAACGTCGAGATCGGCCGCGACATCACGCTCGAGCAGCTGCGCGCGAAGCATGACGCGGTGGTGGTCGCCACCGGCTGCATGTACCCGGTCGCCATGAACGTCCCGGGCGAGGAGCTCGACGGCGTCATCTACGGCGTCGACTTCCTGAAGCGCGCCAACCTCGGGCAGCCGCAATGGGTCGGCGAGCACGTCGTCATCATCGGCGGCGGCTACACCGCCATGGACTCCTCGCGAACCGCGCTTCGGCTGGGGGCGAAGACGAGCACGATCCTCTACCGCCGCGGCCCGGACGAGATGGTGGTCGACGAGGAGGAGCAGCACGAGACGCGCTTCGAGGGCGTCCAGTTCGAGTACTTCGCGTCGCCGGTCGAGGTCCTCTCAGACGAGGACGGGCACGTCAGCGGCATGAAGTTCGTGCGCACCCGTCTCGGCCCGCCCGACGCGACCGGCCGGCGCAGCGCCGAGCCGATCCCCGGCAGTGAGTTCACGGTTCCCTGCGACATGGTCATTCCGTGCACCAGCCAGGCATCGGACAACAACGTCCTCGGCGAGTTCGGCGCGAAGCTCAACCGGCACGTCGGCGTGACCGATACGCGGACCGTGGTCGAGGGCGGCTCCCTGTCCGCCTGGCGCACCGAGCCGCTGAACGGCACGACACCGAAGGATGCGCAGGGCAACTCGCTGAACGACCTCAAGTTCGAGTTCAAGCGCGGCAACGTCGCCATCAACGCCGACACCTTCGGCACGAACCAGGACGGCATCTTCGCCGTCGGCGACTTCGTGACGGGACCCGCCACGATCATCGAGGCCGCCGGCCTCGGGCGGCGGGCAGCGCGCAGCGTCGACCGCTGGCTCGCCGGGCTGCGCGGCGAGGAGCTCGAAGAGCTGCCGGTCATCAACCGCGCCACCATCACCCAGAGCCTCGACCACGACATGCCGCGCTTCTACGAGGCCACCCGGCGCCAGGAGATCCCGATGGCGCCGCCGGAGCTGCGGCGCGACTTCACCAGCCTGGTCGAGGTCGGCTACGACACGCGCAGTGCCATCGACGAGGGCAGCCGCTGCCTCCAGTGCAACCACAACATCAACATCGACGGCCCCCGCTGTATCCTGTGCGGACTCTGCGCCGACGTCTGCCCCGAGGGCGTGATCTATATGATCGACAAGGCGCAGGTCGGCGGCGACGACCCGGAGCAGGAGTTCTTCCAGTCGTGGCCGCGCGGGATCGCCATGATCATCGACGAGGAGCGCTGCATCCGCTGCAACCTCTGCGTCGAGCGCTGCCCCACCAACTGCATCACCATGGACCGGCTCGAGCTCGAGCGGTTCACGCCTGACGGGAAGGTTCTGTTGGAGAGCTACAAGGACAACGTGCTCGGACAGGTCGGCCAGCAGGCCGGCGCGGTCGTGGACCGATGAGCAACGGCAACGGCGGCAACCCGGTCGTGCGCTGGGTGAAGGAGTCGGCCGCGTGGCGCAGCCTGTTCCGTCAGCCGTACCCCAGCACCAGCCGCACCCGCGCCCTGGCGGTCATGAACAACGTGTTCTTGCACCTGCACCCGGTGCGCGTCAAGCGCCACGCCGTGCGCTACACGTACACGTTCTGCCTGGGCGGGATCAGCTTCTTCCTGTTCCTCGTGCTGACCGTGACGGGCCTGTACCTGATGTTCTTCTACGTGCCGTCGATCAGTCGCGCCTACCAGGACATCCAGGCCATCGAGGCATCGGTCGCGTTCGGCTCGCTGGTGCGCAACATGCACCGCTGGGCCGCGCACCTCATGGTCCTCACCGTCTTCCTGCACATGATCCGCGTCTTCTACCACGGCGCGTACAAGCCGCCGAGGGAGTTCAACTGGGTCATCGGCGTGCTGCTGCTGTTCTTCACCCTGGCGCTGAGCTTCACCGGCTACCTGCTGCCGTGGGACCAGATCGCGTTCTGGGCCATCACGGTCGGCACCCAGATGGCGACCTACGCCCCGCTGCTCAGCAACGAGTCCGCCTTCTTCATGCTGGGCGGGATCCAGGTCGGCCAGGGCACGCTGCTGCGCTTCTATGTCGCGCACGTGATCTTCTTCCCGCTCATCGCCGCCATCTTCATGATCGTCCACTTCTGGCGGATCAGGAAGGACGGCGGCATCAGTGGGCCGGTGTAAGGTGAGCATGGACCGATGACGATCGAGAAGCGGCCCAACGCGACCGCCGACAAGAACGCGCCGACCCAGGCGCCGGAGCGCGCGCCGATCCTCGCGCCCGGTACCGGTCCCAAGCTTCCCGGGCCGCCCGGCGTGCCGGGGACCGAGCGGTTCCGCCTGCTCGCCTACGTGAAGCAGGAGTCGATGGTCCGCGTCGACAAGCGCCCCGACGAGACCGTCCTGACCTGGCCGCACCTGCTGCGCGCCGAGTTCCTGATGGCGATGCTCATCTCCGCGCTGCTGGTCGTGACCAGTGTCTTCATCACCGCGCCGCTCGAGGAGATGGCCAACCCGTCCGTCACGCCGCACGTGGCGAAGGCGCCGTGGTACTTCCTCGGCCTCCAGGAGCTGCTCAGCTACTTCAACCCGACCGTGGCCGGCGTGCTGATCATCCCGGTGTATCTCGGCGGCCTGCTCATCATCCCGTACGTCGACCGAACGCCCTACAAGGCCGTGCGTGATCGGAAGATGATCTGGATCTTCTTCCTGTGCATCATGGTCGGCGGCCTGATCGTGACCTTCATCGGCTCCTTCTTCCGCGGCCCGGGCTGGAACTGGGTCTGGCCGTGGGATGGGCTGTACTTCAACCTATGACACAGCAGCACGCTTCCTACGGCGCGGTCCACGGGCCGCCCACCGGCGAGATCACGCGACGCAGCTTCATGCGCCGCGTGCTTGGCGTGGGCGTCGGCCTCCTCTCGCTCGAGTTCCTCGGCGGCACGCTCGCGTTCCTGTGGCCGAACCTGACCGAGGGCCTCGGCTCGCAGATCACGCTCGGCAGCGCCGACGACATCAACAACCAGGCGCCGGACTGGCAGAACGGGCTGCCGTACGTCTACAACCAGGCGAACCTGTTCTTCGTCAACGTGCCCGCCGCCAAGGCGCGGGTCGCCGAGAACTCGGACGGCCAGGTGACCTCGGACGTGAGCCTGCCGGTGCCGGATCCCGGTGCCGACGTCGATCCGGGCATCGCCCCCGAGGACCGCTCGGTCATGGCGCTGTGGCGCAAGTGTCCGCACCTGGGCTGCCAGGTGCCGCAGCTGTGCGACAAGAGCGAGTGGTTCGAGTGCCTCTGCCACGGCTCGAAGTACACGGTCATCGGCGAGAAGCGTGATGGCCCCGCGCCGCGCGGCATGGACCGCTTCGAGGTGCTGGTCGAGAACGGCGTCTACATCGTCGACACGCGCCAGGTGATCAGCGGCCCGCCGCCGACGGTCGTGACCTTCGACAAGCGGACCGCCAGCGACATCACCGAGCACTGCGTCGGCTAGGCGATGCGACTCAAGACGCTCGGCGTCGTGCTGATCACGGCCCTCGCCGCCTTCACCATGCTCTACTGGGTGACCGACGACAGCCGTCGCGAATCGGTCGCGGTCGCGCAGGAGGACGAGCTGCTCGAGTTCGGCGAGGTCATCTTCTCCGACAATCCGGCCGAGCCGGCCGCCGCCGGGTGCGCGCAGTGCCACGGCGCCGATGGGACCGGTGGCGAGCCCGGGGCGCAGGTGGTCGGGCCGAACCTTCACAGCCGCAGCATCTTCGACAAGCTCAAGGTGAACCCGAACTACGTGCACCTCGCGGTCAGCTACGGCGGCGTGGTGGTGTCCGGCAACGTCAACTCGCCGATGCCGGCCTGGAGCGCGGAGGTCGGTGGTCCCCTGAACGAGCAGCAGATCGACGCCGTGGTGGCGCTGGTCGAGAGCTGGGCGCAGGAGGCCGGTGAGCAGCCGGTGGAGGAGGTCGAGAACACCGTCGAGGCAGGCGCCGGTGTCTTCGCGTCCGCCGGATGCGTGACCTGCCATGCCGAGGACCTCTCGGGCACGACGGGCGGGCCCAACATCACCGGCATCGGCTCGGGCCTGGTCGACCTCAGCGGCTTCGCCACCCCGACCGGCGCCGATCAGATGGAGACCGACTACGACGCCGATCCGCGCGCCTTCCTGGAGCAGTGGATTCGTGACTCGGCTGGCAACTACGGCGCGTCGGGCATGCCGCCCCACCCGGAGAGCAGCCTGAGCGAGTCGGCGCTCCAGGCCCTGATCACCTTCCTGCTGGAGGGCGACCATTGAGCACCACGACGTATCCCGTCTATCGGCGGCGTGGCGGGTTCACTCGCCTGCTCGGCTGGTCGGACGACTTCATGAGCTGGTTCCTGTTCGGCCACGAGACATGGCTGGTGGCGGTGCTGAAGGCCGTGCCACTGTTCCTGTTCATGTACTTCGCACTCTTCTACGTGTCGAACTACATCTACTACCTCGTCACGGTGGAGCTGCCGTTCCTGCGCTTCAGCGAGGACGTCGGCTTCCTCATCGCCAACGGCGTCGGGATGGGAACGTTCACCGCCATCATCGTGCTGGCGCTGGTGGTCCAGGCCGCCCGTGGCCGGCGTGGCTTCGGCTGGGCCGCGGTGCGCATCTTCGTCATGCTCAACTACCTGCTGACCGTGCTCGTCATCATCCCGATCATGGCGTTCAATCTCGCCGGCGGGTCCTTCTGGCCGCTCCGCATCACGCTCACGTCGGTGGCCTTCGGCATGATCGCGGCAGGGATCGGCGCCGCCGCCTGCGTCTACCTCTACTTCGAGTTCCGCCGCATCACCCGGCGGGAGGCCGCCGAGGCCGCCGCGCGAAGCTCGGAGCTCGCCGCCCGCTGACTCGCTCGCTCCTGGCGCACGTCGCCTGGTCAGCCCTCGTCCTCGCTGTCGCCGCCACGGTCATCGGCTTCGAGCTTGCGGCCTCGTGCCCGGGCGGCGGACCGCTCGCCTTCGGCGACTGCGTGGCGGTGCGGCCCTTCGTGATCGGCGTGGTGGCGGTTGCCGCGGTGCTGTACGTCATCGGGCTGTCCGCCGTGCGGTGGTGGACCCTCGGCCTGTTCGAGCGTGGCGTGGCCGACGAGCGCGCGGCGCGCGACTGGTACCTGCTGGCCGCGGCACTGGGCATGCTGATCGCTCCGCTCCTCGCATTCACCCTCGTCTCGGGCCTTCGCTAGCATTGAGCCCATGAGCATCGCCACCTCGACCGATCTGCGCGCCCGTCTCGATGGCATCGCGACCATCACCGACGCTGGCCTCGACGTCCACGATGAGGCCGCGCTGCGCGGCGAGCTGATGGATGAGCTCGTCTTCGAGGCCGTGTTCAACGCCGATGCGGCAACGCGTGACGCCGCTCGCTGGGTGATCTGGAGCGCATCCCAGGCGCTCGGCTGCGGCTCCGCGTCGATCCACGACCTGTATCGCGCCCGGGGCCGCAGCGACTTCGACGTGACGAAGTTCACCGTCCCCGCGATCAACGTGCGTGCGTCGACCTACCTCACCGCGCGGCAGGCGTTCGCGGCGGCCATGGCACGGGATGCCGGCACGGTCATCTTCGAGATCGCCAAGAGCGAGATGGCCTACACCGACCAGCGCCCGGCCGAGTACGCCGCCGTCATCCTGGCCGCCGCGCTGCGCGAGGGGTGGCGGACGCCGGTGTTCCTGCAGGGCGATCACTTCCAGTTCAACGCCACGAAGTGGGCATCGAATCCCGAGGACGAGCTCGAAGGCCTGCGCGATCTGACGCGTGAGGCGATCGCGGCCGGGTTCCTGAACATCGACATCGACTCCTCGACGCTGGTGGACCTCTCCCGGCCGACGGTGGCCGAGCAGCAGCAGGTGAACGCCGACAACACCGCGGAGCTCACTCGTCTGATCCGTTCGCTGCAGCCGGCTGGCGTGACGATCAGCGTCGGCGGCGAGATCGGCGAGGTTGGCAAGGAGAACTCGACCGAGGAGGAGTTGCGCGCCTACGTCGATGCCTACCTGGAGCGCTGCGCCGGCGCGGAGCCGATCAGCAAGGTCAGCGTCCAGACCGGCACGAGCCATGGCGGCGTGCCGATGCCCGACGGCAGCGTCGCGGAGGTGTCGATCGACTTCGACACGCTGCGCCGCCTGTCGACCGTCGCGCGCGAGGCGTACGGGATGGCCGGCTGCGTGCAGCACGGCGCGTCCACCCTTCCGGACGACGCGTTCGACAACTTCCCGGCCAACGGCACGGCCGAGATCCACCTGGCGACCGGCTTCCAGAACATCCTGTACGACGAAGGCGGCCTGCCCGATGGGCTGCGCTCCGAGATGATGGCCTGGTGCGCCACCAACTGCGCCGAGGAGCGCAAGCCTGGCGAGACCGACGACCAGTTCCTGTACCGGACCCGCAAGAAGGCGATCGGCCCGTTCAAGCGCCAGCTGTGGACGCTGCCCAAGGAGAGTGCCGCCGAGATCGCCGCCAACCTGCGCGCCAAGTTCGACCTGCTCTTCGATGAGCTCGGGATCGCCGGCACCCGCGAGCTGGTCGAGCGATACATCGCCCCGGTCCCGGTGTCGAGGCCGCTGCCGGAGGCGCTCGGCGGTACGTCGGCGGCGGCTGTCCGCGCCGGAGCATCGGTCTTCGAGGACGACGGCTCCGGCGAGTAGGCCTGGCTCCTAGCGGATGCCGATGAGCCGCTGAAGCACCGGTTGATCGGCCAGCGCGATGAGGCGACGCGCCGCCGCAGGCGGCAGCTTCGCGAGCGAGTCGAGCGCGCGAACCATGTCGTCCGGGCCGAGATCGCCGACGAGCGCCCACAGGCGGTCGACCGTGACCGGGTCGAGCCGATCCAGGGCGGCGAAGACGCCCTCGATGGCGCGCGGGTCGCCGCGCACGAAGGTTGCCACGCCGCGGTCGAAGCGCCGGACGAAGTCCAGCAGCCCCTCGAAGCGGTCCCCGAGCCGCGCGAGCTCCGGGCCGCCACCCGCCGCCACCGCCGCGCGCGCCTGCTCGACGCATCCGGCGATGACCGGAAGGACGGGATCGGTCTCGCGCTCCTTGCGCGCCGATGCGACGCGGCGGAACCACTCCCAGTGGTCGTTGACCACGCGCCATGCGACCGCCGCGGGACCGCGCTGCCCGGAGCGGCGAGGACCGTCGGCGCGCTCGATCAGGCCCCATTCCTCGCATTGCGCGAGCGCCATGCTCGCGGCGCGGTGGCTCATGCCGAGTGCGCGGCGCACCTCGGGCTCCGTGAGCGGCCCCTCCGAGACGAGGAGATAGCCCTGGACGGTGGCCGTCGACGGTGCCACGCCCCAGGCTGCGCCGATGGTGCCCCAGGCGACGGCGAAGGATCGGCGCAGCTCCTCCGCCGGACTCGCGGATGCGCAGGGAAACGTGCTACTCACGCAAGCATGTTACCCGCACGCTGCGCCGGACACGAAGAAGCCCCGGCCAGTGGCCGGGGCTTCGATCGGGGAGGCGCGAAGGTCAGTGGGCGCAGCCGCCCGCCTTGGACGGAGAGCCATCGGTGTTGAACGACGAGCCGCAGGCGCAGCTGCTGACCGCGTTCGGATTGTTGATCGCGAAGCCGGAGCC
>DASVDT010000118.1:0-4388 GCA_036380955.1 Candidatus Limnocylindria bacterium
CATCAGGTCGCGCGCCGCATGCAGGAGTCGCCGCCCGACGCCGCGGCGCCGCCAGGCAGGATCGACCGATCCACCCGAGCGGTACTCGCGCCTGCCATCGGTCGTGTCGACCCACGAGATTCGCACGCTGCCGACGACGGCGCCGTCGACCTCCGCCACGAGGACATCGCGGGAGGCGTCGAAGGCATCGGAGACATGGCGGAACTCGGCCGCCAGGTTCGTGGCGCTCTCGCGCTCCCGGACCCCGTCGGCGGCCAGCTCCGCATTCGTGACCCGCACGATGTCCGGCAGGTCGGCTTCTCCGGCGTACGGCCGGATGACCAGGTTGGGTGTATCGGCCGCGCCGGCGGCCGCATCGGTCAGTGTCATGTCAACCAACTCTCTTGAGCTTTCCGGTGCGCTTGGCGTAGCGCTCCGCGATCCCGAACACGTAGACCCCGAGCGGGATGAGGACGGCGCCCATGATCACCAGCGGCCACACGTCGTTGAGCAGTGCCGTGACCGGCATGCCGTCGATCAGCCCGCCGCGAATGCCCTCGAGCACGTACGTGCCTGGCGAGAAGAGCCCGACGAACTGCATCCAATCGGGGAGCGTGTCGGGCGTGTAGTAGACGCCGGAGAACAGCAGGATGATCGACTGGATGACGAACACCATCTGGTCCCCGCGCTCCACGTAGAGCAGCGGCAGGATGGCGGCCATCATGCCGACCCCGACGAAGCTGATCGAGCCGAGCGCCAGGAACACGCCGGCGGTCACGAAGTTGCCGCCGGTGAACTCGACGTCGAAGAAGAACAGCATCACGATCAGGATCACCACCATCTGGATGACCGCGTAGGCGACCGCGAAGAAGGTCGAGCCGATGAGCTGGGTGTAGCGCCGCACCGGCGCCATGAACGTGTATTCCAGCGTCCCCTCCCAGCGCTCCCAGGTGACCGTCTCGCCGATGAAGCCGAACACGATCGACAGGAAGTTCCAGAAGATGGCGCCGATGATCAGCGTCTGGAGCAGGACGGGATCGTTCTGCGCCACGCCGATGTAGGCGACCGCCAGGGCGGCCGCCAGCGAGTACACCAGCCAGGCCACTTCCCAGCCCCAGTACCGCTTGGTCAGGTTGAAGTTGCGCTCGACGAAGGCGAAGCTCGCCCGCAGCTCGCGCGTTGCGATCGACATCGGTTGGTCTCTTGCTCAGTTGATGGACCGATGGGCCGGCCGGCCCCTTACGGGGCGCGGACCGGTCGCATCGTCGGCTCGTTCGCCAGCCGGCTGCCGAAGCGCACCAGCTGATGTCCGAGCCAGCGGCGCACGCGGCGCCGCGACGTGTGCTCGCTCACCAGGAGGCTCGTGCGGCGCAGCCGCTCCTGGCGCTCCTCCACGAGGGAGAGCACGACGCGGAGGTCGAGGTTGCTGTGCACGTTGATCACCTCCTTTCGTTCCTTCAGTCGTCGTCTTCGTTCTCGTCGTCGATATCGTCGTCGAGACTCTTGCCAGTGAATGTCATGAACACGCTGTCCATGCTCGGCTCCTTCCCGTAATCGCGGGCCACCAGCTCCTTGAGCTCGGCGGGCGTCCCGTCGACCACCAGCCGGCCGTCGTTGATGAGCCCGATCCGGTCGCACAGCCGCTCGGCCTCGGCGAGGTCGTGCGTGGTCAGCACGATCGTCGCGTCGTGCGTGTCGCGCACCTCCTCGATGAAGGCCTGCACGTCGAGCTTCGACCGCGGATCCAGACCCGTGGTCGGCTCGTCCAGCAGCAGCACGGTCGGGCTCGTCAGCAGCGCCCGCGCGATCGCGACCTTCTGCTGCATCCCCCGGCTCATCTGCTCCAGCGGCCGTCCGAGCCGCTTCTCGCCGATGCCCAGCCGCGCCAGGATCGTGATCGCCTCGGCCCGCGCCTTCCTCGCGTCCAGGCCGTAGAGCCGGGCCGCGTAGGCCAGGTTCTCGTGCGGGGACAGCTTCTTGAAGAAGGCGGCGTCGACGCTCACCCGGTTGATGAGCCGCTTGACCGCCATCTCGTCGCGCGCCACGTCGTGCCCGAAGACCTCGACGCGGCCGCCCTCGAGCGTCAGCAGCGTGCTGACCAGGCGGATGAGCGTGCTCTTGCCGGAGCCGTTGGCGCCGAGGATCCCGTAGATCTCGCCGCGCCGGATCGAGATCGACACGTCGTTGACCGCGACCACGGACTTCTTCTTGCGGCCCACCACGAACCGCTTCGTGGCGTGCTCGATGAGCAGCGCGGGCTGCTCGCCCACGGGAGGCGGCCCGACG
This sequence comes from Candidatus Limnocylindria bacterium, assembly GCA_036380955.1. GTDB lineage: Bacteria > Chloroflexota > Limnocylindria > QHBO01 > QHBO01 > JACDBZ01. The sequence goes on from DASVDT010000118.1 coordinate 2,266, forward strand.
CGACGCACCGGCTCACTCGCCGGCATCGGCATCGGTGCGCTCTTCGGTTCGTTCACTACGTCGATCATCGTTCGAGTCTTCCGTGTCGGTTGGCTGATGGGCCGGACACCAAATGAGCCGCGACCCTGGTTGGTCAGGGTCCGCGGCTCTTGCGTCGCCCCGCGTGGGCAACAAAAAACCGTGGACCCGATCCGGCCCACGGCTCCGGTGGCTTCGGCGGTCTTACCGCCGTTGCTCTACCTCGACCAGGGCACAGATCTCCCGTCGACAGCGCTGCCGGTAGGCGCGCTCCCGTGCGTCATGAAGGCGCAGATGAGGAGTCTCATTGCCGTCGTGATCGCTCCTTGCTGAATGGTGGTTGGTCGCCGGGCACCCGCGCAGCGTCGGCCGCGGACTGAGGTGCCGGCGGAGTCTACGGCCGGCGCTCGACCGGTGTCAAGCAACCTACGTCGTTTGTCGTGTGCCGTTCGGCACTGGCCCTCGGGACGTCGGGCCCGTACGCTGGAAGCACCGAGTAGGAGATTCCGACCGTGCGCATCAACCGCGGCCTCGTCTTCTGGGGCGTGGCACTCATCACCGCCGGTGCCGTGGCGCTGGCGATTCAATCGGGGGTCATCGCCGGCGAGAGCGCCAGGGAGCTGTGGCGCTTCTGGCCGGTCGTGCTCATCGTCATCGGCATCGCGGTCATCGCGGCGCGCACGCCGTTCGCGCTCGTGGCGACGCTGCTGGCAGGCCTGGTCGTCGGCGGCATGGCCGGCACGCTCATCACCGGCTGGCCGGGCGGCATCGGCATCGGCTGCGGTGGCACTGCCGATCGGGTCGTCAGTGACGAGGGCTCGTTCGGCGGCAGCGCCAGCGTCGACCTCGACTTCAACTGCGGCGAGCTGGCCGTCTCGACCGCGTCCGGCAGTGACTGGAGCGTCGACGCCCGCTACGGTGGCGGCAAGGCGCCGCGCGTGAGCTCGGACGACAACTCGCTGCGCGTGACCGCCGACGGCGACGGAGCGTTCGGCATTGCCGATCGTCGCCAGGAGTGGAACGTCACGCTCCCGACCGATGCCGATCTCGCGCTCTCCGTCGACGCCAACGCCGCCTCGAGCCAGCTCGACCTCGACGACGCGACCTTGACCGAGCTCGGGATCGACGCCAACGCCGGCGAGGTGAAGATGCGGCTGCCGGGCGCATCGGTCGAGGGCCTGTCGATCGATGCCAATGCCGGCTCGATCAGCATCGACACCGACGACGCGACCACCCTGAGCGGCTCGGTCGAGATGAACGCCGGCTCGTTCGAGCTGTGCGTCGCCGAGTCGGCGAGCGTCGCCATCACCGTCGACGAGGACAACATCACCTTCAGCCACAACCTGGATGACAGCGGCCTCACCCGCACCGGCGACACGTGGAGCAACGGCGGCGGTGCCACCGCCATCACGCTCGCCGTCAGCGGCAACGCGGCCAGCTTCACGCTCAACCCGGAGGACGGATGCTCATGAACCGCCGCCTGTACCGATCTCGCACCGACACCATCCTCGGCGGCGTCGCCGCCGGCCTGGCGAATTACCTGAACACCGATCCGGCGCTGGTCCGCATCGCGTGGGCCATCCTCGTGCCGCTCACCGGCGGGGCGGCGCTGATCGCCTACATCGTCGGGTGGATCGTGGTGCCCGAGGAGCCGAGGGGCATGCCGATGGCGCCGCCACCGGCCGCCGGCGTGCCGATCGATCCGGCCGACCCGAACGCTCCGGCCAGCGCGGTCGACACCGGTGCGACCTGGACGGAGCCGGAGCCGGAGCCGGTCCGGTCCGACGGTCGCGCCGGGGTGGTGGTCGGCATCGGCCTGGTGCTCATCGGCCTCTGGTTCCTGGTGCGCGAGTACCTGCCGGAGTTCAACTGGAATCTCGTGTGGCCGGTGGTCATCGTCGTCATCGGCCTGTTCCTGCTCTTCAACGCGTCGCGCAGGAGCTGAGCCGATAGATCGGATGGATCGCGCCTGGCCTGCGAGCAGGCGCGGTCTGTCCGATTGATCAGTGCGGCCCGAGCACGAGCCACGCCTTCCGGGAGCGCTCGTGCTCACAGAGCACCGATAGGTCGGACAAACCCAACCCGAGCCGGACTCCGGCGAGATC
>DASVDT010000119.1:0-18126 GCA_036380955.1 Candidatus Limnocylindria bacterium
GCCGTCGAGGCGGACAGCGAGCATCCGCTCGCGCGGGCCATCGTCGCCGCTGCCCGGGAGCGAGGCGCCGAGGCCCCTCAGGCAACGGCCTTCGAGGCCCTCCCCGGCCGCGGCGCGCGGGCCACGGTGGATGGTCGGCGGGTCGAGGTCGGCGGTCCCCGCCTTCTCGCGGAGCTGGGGATCGCGCCGGAGCCGCTCGCCGGCGCGATGGCCGGCTGGTCCGCCACCGGCCGCACCGTGCTCGGGGTGGTTCGCGACGGCCGCCTCATCGGCGCGGTAAGCGCGGAGGACGAGATCCGGGCGGAATCGGTCGAGGCGGTGCGCCGCCTCCACGAGATGAGGATCCGGGTGGCGATGATCACCGGGGATGCGCAGGAGGTGGCCGAATCCGTCGCGCAGCGCATCGGGATCGACGAGGTCGCCGCCCAGGTGCTGCCCGCGGACAAGGCCGATGCGGTCAGGCGCTTCCAGTCCGGCGGTGCGCGAGTCGCCATGGTCGGCGACGGGGTCAACGATGCGCCGGCGCTCGCGCAGGCCGATGTCGGGATCGCCATCGGCGCCGGGACCGACGTCGCCGTGGAGTCGGCGGGGATCGTGCTCGTGCGCGATGACCCTCGCGACGTGGCCAACGCCATCGAGCTGTCGCGCGCGAGCTACCGCAAGATGATCCAGAACCTCGCGTGGGCGACCGGCTACAACGCGCTGGCGATACCCGTCGCGGCCGGCCTGTTCGCGCCATGGGGCTTCGTGCTGCCGATGAGCGTCGGCGCGCTGGCGATGAGCGTCTCGACGGTCGTGGTCGCGATCAACGCGCAACTGCTGCGCGGGCTGAAGCTCCGCGGCTGATACCCTGCCGCGGTGTTTCCGGCACCGCGATTCCGACGGCTGTGGACCGCCAGCGCCGTGTCGAACCTCGGCGACGGCCTCCGCGTCACCGCGCTTCCGCTCCTTGCCGCCTCGATCACCCGCGATCCATCGGCCATCGCGGCCGTCACGGCCGTGGTGTGGCTGCCGTGGCTGGTGTTCGGGATCATCGGCGGCACCATCGTCGATCGGGTGCCGCGCGTCGGCCTGATCGTCTTCGTCCAGGTGGCGCGAATGCTGGTCATCGGCGCACTCGGTGCCATGGTGTGGCTCGACCAGGCGTCGATGTTCGTCATCTACGTCGTCGCGTTCGTCATCGGCATCGGCGAGGTGCTGGCCGATACGACCATGCAGACGCTCATCCCCGCGGTCGTGCCCGACGAGGACCTGGAGCAGGCGAACGGGCAGCTCTACGCAGCTCAGGCGGTGGCGAACGACTTCGCGGGGCCGCCGGCCGGCAGCGTGCTGTTCGCCGCCCTCACCTGGATTCCCTTCGCCCTCAATGCCGTGGCCTGGGGCGCTGCCGCGGTGCTGCTCGCCGGGCTTCGACTGGGTGCGCCATCACGCGTCGAGCGGCCAGCCACCACGTTCATCGAGGACGTCGTGGTCGGGGCACGCTGGCTGTGGCGACACCCGGTGCTCCGGGCACTGCTCGTGTGGGGAGCCGTCGTGAACGCGTCGCTGATCGCGTTCGGCTCGATCTACGTCCTCTTCGCGCTGGAGGTGCTCGGGATCGGCGAGGCGGCCTACGGGTTCCTGGCCGCGGCGATCGGCCTCGGCGGCATCGCCGGCACGCTCGTGGCCGGGCGGCTGGTCCGGGGCATCGGCCGCAGCCGGGTCATCCAGCTGGGCGGCATCGCCGCCGGCGTCGTCGCCGTCATCGGCGGCTTCATGACGTCCGCGATCGCGTTCGCGGCGCTGATGTTCGTGCTCACCGCGTCGGCGGCAGCGGTGTCGATCGTCGTGTCGGCACTGCGCCAGTCGATCGTCCCGAACGAGCTGCTCGGCCGGGTCCACGCCACGTTCCGCGTGTTCTCGTATGGCGCCATCCCGCTCGGCGCGCTGGCCGGCGGCTGGCTGGCCAATGCCTTCGGCCTGCGGGCGCCGTACTTCGTGGGCGGCGCGATCGTGCTGGTCATGAGCCTCGGCATCGGCCGGTGGGTGACGGATGCGGCGATCGAGCGCGCTCGGCCGCGTCCGCACTCGGAACTTGCCCCCAGTCGCACGTAACCGAGAAGAAGGGCGCCAAGGCGACGAACATCGGGTCAGGAAATGCTCCTGCGCGCACATCCTGACCCGATCGGTGCGCAACTCCTCACTCATGTGCGCCCCAACGCAAACGCCGAGCGAGAGATGACCGCGGCCACGTGGCGGATGCCATCGCCGCGAGCACGCATGCGCCGCCGATGAGCTGAAGCGCTGTCAGCCGTTCGCCGAGCAGCACGAGGGCCAGCAGCGCGGCCGTTGGCGGGTTCAACAGCAGAAAGGCCGATGCAAGCCGCGCGGGCAGGAGCTGCATCCCGGCCACCACCAGGACGGCCGCCACCACGCCCGGTCCGAGCGCGAGCCAGGCGATGGCCACGAGTGCATCGGCCCGCGGCGCGTCCGGCACCATCGGCTCAGCGGCCAGTACGACGGCGGCCAGCCCGGCGACGCCGGTCATGGCCAGCGACGACAGCCCGACCACGGCTCCGGACAGGCCGCGGCTGCGCGCCCAGCCGCGCGACAGCACCAGGTACAGCCCGAACGATGCGGCCGCGACGAGGGCGAGACCGATGCCGGCGACGGTCTCGGCGTTGAGCGTCAGGTCGGCGAGCAGGAGCGTGCCGAACAGCGCGGCCAGCAGGGCGGCGAGCGTCGAGCGCTCCAGGCGCTCCCCCAGCACCGGGATGGCGAGCGCGGCTGCCAGGACGGCGTACAGGCCGGCGACGAAGGCTGTCACGGTGGCACCGGTGATCCCGACCGCGGCGTTCATGGCCAGCGTGAACGCCGCGCCGCCGAGGAGGCCCATGAGCATGAGGCGCCCGAGATCGCCGAGCGTGATGCTCCGTGGCAGGTGCGAGCGCATCGCGGGCAGCAGGAGGATCGCGCCGAGGATGAGCGCGCTCAGCAGGCCGCGCCACGCCGCCACGGTCAGCGGCGTGAAGCTCCGCAGGGCGATGGCCGTGGCGACATAGGAGCTGCCATACAGCATCGCCGAGATGCCGGCGAAGAGGGCGCCGCGCGTGCTCACGCGCCCACGCTAGGGGATCAGCCGGCGATCTTGTCGCTGCGGATGGCGACGCAGCACAGCCCTGGCTGCCAGTCGAGGCGGGCCGCGTCGGAGGAGAGGTTCGCGCCCTCCAGCATGCCCTCGCACAGCGCCAGGTTCATGCCGCACGTCAGCTCGCGATGCCGCTGGGAGAGCTCGTGGAACGGGCAGTTGAGCATCCGAAGCTCGCCGTCGCGCTCGAACGGAACATAGCCGGCGTCGCGCAGGATCGACGCGAGCGCCTCCAGCCGGCGCTGCGGGCGCGCGCGCGGACCCGCGCGGCGTCGGGCCTCGGTGCCCAGCTCGGTCCCGTACGTGCGCGCCACGTCGCCGAGATCGGTGCTGCCGCCGTTCGGCGCACTGAGGGCCTCGGCGAAGAGCTCGGCCGCGACCTCGTATCGGCGCTCGGGGACGACCGCGCGCACCTCGCGGGGCGACGCGCGATACAGCTTCGACGGACGGCCGGCACCCGGGCCGGTCCTGCCGGAGAGCCGGCGGAACTCGGTCTCGAGCAGCCCGGCCTCGACGAGTCGATCCAGGTGGAACGCGGCAAGCGAGCGCCCGATGCCCAGCGCCTCAGCGGCCTCGTCGCGGCTCACGGCATCGGGGCGCCGCAGGACGTGCAGATACACGCGGCGGCGAACGGGCTCGGCCAGCACGGCGAGATCGGCGAGGCCCTGTTCGGTCCTGTCTTCGAGCATGCATTCATTCTAAGACCAATATCCATTAGCGCAACCCCTTGACGACGGCCGCCCGACCGTCTATAACTTGCGGTCATTGGTAATAGAGATCCTGAGGCGCGGAGGTGCCGGGACCACGACGCAGTTGGTGATTGATTCGCAGACCACATGACCTGGAGAACGAAAACATGAACCGATTCGCTCGCGTCGCCGCACTCGTCGGCGTCCTGCTATTCACCGCCGTTGCCGGCCTGGCGGTCTCTGGAGAGGCGCTGGCCCGGGACAACAAGCAATCCGCCGAAGCCTTCCGCGCTGACGTGCGACAGCTCTGGGAGGACCACATCGTGTGGACCCGCCAGTTCATCGTCAGTGCCGCCACCCTCCCAGAGGCTCAGTTGGAGGACCTCGGTCCCACCGCGGACCGTCTGCTCCGCAACCAGGACGACATCGGCGACGCCGTCGCCGCCTTCTACGGCGAGGAGGCGGGCGACGCGCTCGCCGCCCTGCTCAAGGACCACATCCTCATCGCCGGCCAGCTGGTGGCCGACGTGAAGAGCGGCTCGCCGGACGCTGCCGCCAGCCAGGCCGCCTGGTTCGCCAACGCGGATGACATCGCCGCCTTCCTGGCGTCGGCCAACCCGGCCAACTGGCCGTTCGAAATGATGCAGGCCCACATGTACGACCACCTGACGCTCACCGCCGAGGAAGCAGTCGCCCGTATCCAGGGCCGCTACGTGGACGACATCGCCGCGTACGACAAGATCCACGACCAGATCCTGGAGATGGCCGACATGTTGGCCAACGGGATCGTGGCCCAGTTCCCGAACCGGTTCAGCCGCTGATCCGGCCCACATTCGGTGGTCCGGGGAGCTGTGCCCCGGACCACCACCAGGAGTACCAAATGATCCGACCCGGCAGCCTCGCTCACCTTGCCTCGTCCAACGGACATGCCGATCACCCGGTTCGCCAGCCCGATGTCGTGGGCCCGCATCGGCCGCGCGTCATCTCCGACGCCGAGCGCGCCCGATTCGAGGGCAACCTGGCCGAGCTCTTCACGGCGCTCGGCATGGACCTCGACACGCCGGGCACGGCGGACACGCCGCGGCGCCATCTCCAGGCGCTGATCGACGCGACCGCCGGCTACGAGGGTGATCCGAAGCTGCTGACCGTCTTCCCGACCGAGTGCCACGGCGACGCGAACTGCGAGCTGGCCCAGATCGTGGAGGGACCGATCCCGTTCCACTCGCTGTGCGAGCACCACGCCCTCCCGTTCTTCGGCCGCGCCTACGTCGGCTACGTGGCGCACGACCAGATCATCGGCATCAGCAAGCTGACCCGGCTGGTTCGCGTGATCACGCGCCGCTTCGGCGTGCAGGAGCGGATGACGCACCAGGCCGCCGATGCCATGGTCGATCTCCTCGGCGCGCACGGCGTGGCGGTCTACCTGGAGGCCGATCACCTGTGCACCCAGATGCGGGGCGTTCGCGAGCACGACGCGATGACCCGCACGACCGCCTTCCGCGGCGTGTACGAGCGCGATGCCGCCCTGCGCAGCGAGTTCTATGACATCAGCGGGCTGCGCCGCGGGAGCCGATGAGCATGACCGCCGTCGCCGCGCCGCCGCTGCCGCGGATGGAGCACCTGGTGGCCGAGCGCGCAACCTCGATGCTCGACGGCCGACTGGCCGACGCCTACGGCGCGCCACTGGCGTTCGCGCGACGCAGCGATCGGCCGACCATCGCCGCGAACTTCGTCTCGACCCTCGACGGCGTCGTGTCGTACGCGACGCCGGAGGCCGCCGGCGGGGGAGAGATCAGCGGCTTCTTCGGGCCCGACCGGTTCGTGATGAGCGTGCTCCGGGGCGTCGCCGACGCCGTGCTCATCGGCGCGGGGACGCTCCGCGCGGGTGCCGGCGAGGCCTGGACCCCCGAGTACATCTTTCCGCCGGCGGCGAGCGACGTTGCCGCCATGCGCCGGCGGCTTGGCCTCGCTCCGCAGCCGACGACGGTCGTCGTCAGCGCCAGTGGCCAGGTGGATCCGGCCCATCCGGGGCTGTCCGCGGCGCCCGCGTTGCTCGTGACCACCCATGCTGGCCGCGAGCGGTTCGCCGACGCACCCGCCGCGCCCGAGGTCGTGGAGGCAGGCGTCGACCGGGTCGACGCAGACGCCCTGGTGGGCGAGCTCGAGCGGCGGGGCTTCGGCCTGGTGCTGTGCGAGGGTGGTCCGCACCTGCTCGGCTCACTGCTCGAGCGCGACCTCGTCGACGAGCTCTTCCTGACCGTGGCGCCACAGATTGCCGGCCGCTCACACGGCGCACCGCGCCTGACCCTCGCCGAGGGGATTGCCTTTTCGGTCGGCGATGCGCCGTGGTGGCGCCTCGTCTCGCTTGCCCGCTCCGGCGAGCACCTGTTCCTGCGATATCGCCGCGACCGCGGCATCCATGACGAAAGAGAGGCACGACCGTGAGCCGCACCATCAACCGCGTCACCATCATCGGCGGCAGCCTGGCGGGAGCCAGCGCGGCCTTCGCCCTGCGCGATGCGGGCTTCACCGGCTCGGTCACGCTCATCGGTGAGGAGCAGCACCTGCCCTACGAGCGTCCTCCGCTCTCGAAGGCCTACCTGCGCGGCCAGGAGCCGGCGGCCCAGGCCGAGGTCCGGCCGGCGGCAGCGTACGAGACCCAGGACATCGGGCTGATCACCGGCCACCGCGCCGTCACCATCGATCGCGGTGCGCGCATCGTCGAGCTCGACGACGACCGCCACGTGCGCTACGACGCCCTCATCCTGGCGACCGGCGCGTCACCACGGCGCCTGTCTGTGACGCGTGGCTACCTCGCCGGCGTGCACTACCTGCGCACGCGAGATCACGCCGATGCCCTGCGCGCGGCGGCGGCCACCGCATCGAACATCGTGGTCATCGGCGGTGGCTGGATCGGCACCGAGACCGCCGCCTCGCTGCGCCAGATGGGCGCGGGCGTGACGCTGGTCACCAACCTCGACCATCCGCTCGAGCGCGTGCTCGGCCCGGAGGTTGGCGCCATCTACGGCGACCTGCATCGCGCCAACGGCGTTCGGATCGTGCCGGGCCACGCCATCGGACTCGTCGGCGACGACCGGGTGAGCGGCGTCCGGCTCGGCGACGGGCAGGTGCTGCCGGCCGATCTCGTCGTGGCCGGTGTCGGCGCCGTGCCGCGCGTCGGCCTCGCGCTTCGGGCGGGGCTCACGACGAGCGAGGGCGCGGTTGCCGCAGACGCCCACCTGCGGACGTCCGATCCCGCGATCTTCGTCGCCGGCGACGTGGCGGCGGCCTTCCACCCACGCTACGGCAAGCGCATCCGCGTCGAGCACTGGGACAACGCGCGCGAGCAGGGCGCCACGGCGGCTCGCAACGTGCTCGGCGCCGGTGAGATCTACGATCGGGTGCCGTACTTCTACTCCGACCAGTTCGACCTCGGCATGGAGGTCCGCGGCCGCACGCTCGGTTCGGACCGGGCCGTCATTCGCGGCGACGTCACGCGGCGCGAGTTCCTGGCGTTCTGGCTGTCCGACGGCCGCGTGGTGGCGGCAATGAACGCGAACATCTGGGACGTGGCCGACGATCTGGCCGCCATGGTCGCCGGCGGCTCGCGGATCGAGCCCGAGCGCCTGGCCGACGACGCGGTGCCGATCGCCGCGATGGCGGCCTGAGCGCCGGGCGCCGGTCTGCCGCAGCCGTTCGGCCGCGTCGCGATGGGCATCGGCCAGCCTCTACGATAGGTCCGTGACAGCCCCTATCGCGGCCCGCACCTCGTGGTGAGATGAGCTCGACGCGCGCCTGCTTCCTGGGAATCGACTGCGGCACGGGCTCGACGAAGGCGCTCCTGCTCGACGCTGCCGATGGCAACGTGGTGGCCGTCCGCTCGTCGCCGCATCCGATCGACGCCCGGCTCGACGGCACGAGCGAGCAGGACCCGGCCGATTGGCCGAGGGCGGTGACTTCCGCGGTTCAAGCCGTGCTCGAGGCGGCCGGGCCGGTCAGCGTGCGGGGCATCGGCGTGTCGGGTCAGCAGCACGGACTGGTGGCTCTCGGTGACGACGGGATGGCAGTACGCCCGGCGAAGCTGTGGAACGACACGACCACGGTCGAGGAATGCGCGATCCTGACCGATGCGGTGGGCGGCCTGGATGCCGCGCTGGCGCTGACTGGTAACCGCTTTCTGACCGGGTATACGGCGCCGAAAGTCCTGTGGCTGCGTCGGCACGAGCCGGACCGATACGCCGCGGCACGACGCTTCTGCCTCCCGCACGACTATCTCAACCTGTGGCTGACCGGCGAGTTCGTGACGGAGCCGGGCGACGCATCCGGCACCGCCTACTTCGACGTGCGGCGCCGCGACTACAGCAACGAGGTGCTGCGGGCGATCGACGCCGAACGAGCGTGGGATGACGCGCTGCCGCCGATCGCGGCCTCGCGTTCGGTGATCGGTCAGCTGCGAGCAGCCGTCGCCGAGGCCGTCGGCCTGGAGCCGGACATTCCCGTCACTGCCGGAGGCGGCGACAACATGTGTGCCGCCATCGGCGTCGGGGCCGTCGAGGAGGGCCCGGTCGTCGTGTCGCTGGGGACGTCGGCCACCGCCTTCGGCCACCGCGATGAGCCGGCGCTCGATCCGCTCGGCGAGGTGTCGGCGTTCTGCGACTCGGCCGGCGGCTGGCTCCCGCTCGGATGCACGCTCAACTGCACGGGGGTCGTGGACTGGGCCCGCGCGCTGCTCGGCGACGGCGCGCCGACCGTCGACGAGGCGCTCAGGGCGTCTCCCGCCGGCGCCCGTGGGCTGACGTTCCTACCCTACCTGTCCGGCGAGCGCACGCCGGACCTGCCGCGGGCGTCCGGGACGCTGCTCGGCCTGCGTCTCGACCATGGCCCGGCCGATATCGTGCGCGCCGCGGTGGAGGGAGCGACCGATGGCCTGGCGTTCGCGCTGGACGCCCTCGGCCGGACCGGCACCGGCGCCGATCGCCTGGTGCTGGTCGGGGGTGGCGCGAACTCCGACCGCTGGGGCCAGCTGGTGGCCGACATGACCGGGCTGCCGGTGGCGCGGCCGTCGGGCACCGAGGCAGCCGCCGAGGGGGCCGCGCGGCAGGCGCGCTGGGTGATCGACGGGATTGCGCCGGGAGGCTTCGAGGTCGGCGTGCGCTGGGAGCCTCACGCGGATGGAGCGCTCGATGACGTGCGTGGGCGCCTCGGGGGCGCGCGCGAGCTCGCCGGTCGAGGGCTCCTCTGACGAGCGGACCGATCCTCGGCCCGCCGACCGACCCGACGCGACGATCGAGCGGGGTCAGCCCGGTCGATGATTCACGGCTCGTCCATCGCAACGACGATCACCCGCGGCAGCCCGGCGCGCAGCTGCCGCGGCGGGCCACCGGGCTCCCCGTCGACGGTCGAGTTCGGCGTGTGCGTTCCCGCGCTCACCGGGGGCCGCCGGCTGGCCGAGCTCTGCAGGGTGTGGGTGACTTCCTTGACGCGAAAGACGCGTTGCTGGCCGTCCTCGGCGATGAAATCGACCCGATCACCCACCGCCGGCAGCCAGGCGCCATGCTCGAGATCCGCTGACCAGCCCTCGTCCTCGACCACGAGTGTCCACGGCATGAGCCCGGGAGGTCCGCCGCCCTGCTCGGGCCCGAGATCCTGGATCGGTTCATCGTTGATGGCGGCATCGGTCATGCGTCGCTGCGTGCAAGCCCGGTGCCGGTTCGCTCTGCCATGATGCCCGGCGTGAACGGCGGCCAGGACCCCGGACAGGATCGGCGCGACCGGTGGTGGCGCTCCACGTTCATCGTGCTCGCCACGGTCTATGTCGCGCTGCTGCTCGTCGACCTGCTGGTGCGCATCCTCGGCGGCTTCATGCAGATCGCGCTCATCGTGTTCGTCGCGTGGCTGCTGGCCTTCGTGCTGTCGCCCGTCGTCAGCTGGCTGGTCGAGCGCCTGCACTGGCCGCGCGCGCTCGCCATCGGCGTCGTCTACGCCGGCACCCTGCTGCTCAGCGGGTTCGTGCTCTTCTATGCCGCGGCCTCGATCGGCGCATCCATGGAGCAGGCGACCCGGGATTATCCAGCCACGCGCGCGGGCATCGAGAACACGCTGCGCACCTGGCAGGCGGCCGTGTCATTCGGCCGGCTCGAGCCGAACTTCGTGAGCCTCTACGCAGGCATCGAGGACACGGCGGCGCGCATCGGCACCTCCGCGCTGGGCGAGGTGCCCGAGGTGACGGTCGCCGTGCTCGGCTCGCTCGTGCTCGTCATCATCCTGAGCCTGTACATGCTCGCCGACTCGGCGGGCATCCTGGCCAAGCTCAACCGCGTGGTGCCAAGCCGATACGCGGACGAGGTCGAGATCCTCGAGCGCAGCGTCTCGAAGGCGTTCGGTGGGTTCCTCAGGGCGCAGGTGCTGCTCGCGGCGATCCAGACCCTCCTGACCGTGGCGGTCATCCTCATCGTCGGCCTGCCGTACGGATTCATCATCGCGACCGCGTCCGCGCTCGCGATGCTCATCCCGTTCTTCGGGCCGCCACTGGCGCTCATCCCGCCCATCGTCGCCACCGTGATCTTCGCGCCCGAGTGGGCGATCATCGTCGCGCCGGTGCTGCTCGTGGTCCAGACGATCCTCGTGAACTACCTCCAGCCGAGGCTCATGCGCGAGGCGTTGGGCATGCACCCGATCCTCGTTCTCGTCGGCCTGCTCGTCGGTGCGCAGGTCGCCGGCGTCTGGGGGGCGCTCTTCGGGATCCCGGTCATCGCCGTGCTCAACGTCTTCTTCAACTACGCCGTCAACCTTCGGACGCTGGAGGAGACCGGGATCCCGGCCGACGAGGTCATCGAGCAGGTCCGTCGCGAGGCCCCCGACGCCGAGACCGAGGAGGTCGTCGCGCTCGCTGCCGACCGCGTCGAGGAATCGGAGGAGGCCCTCGATGACGCCCGGGCGGCGAGCGCCGTCACCGGGGCGGTGTCCGATGACCTGCGCATCGCCGCCGGCGACCTCCGTGCAGCCGCGGACGAGCAGCGGACCGCGGCCGGCGAGATCGGCGAATCGGCGTCGGGCCTGCGCGAGGCGGTGGATCGGCTGAGCGAGGAGCGCGGCGACGGCGGCTAGTCGACGGCGTCGCGGCTCGACCGATGCAGGCTGCATGAGCGCTGCACCAGCGCATCGAGCTCGTTGACGGAGAACGGCTTGTCGCGCGCCGGCGAGGAGAACGACAGGATTCGATCGCCCGTCATCACGACGATCGGGATGCTCGCCAGCTGAGGGTCCTCGGCAACCGCGCGGGACAGCTCGAAGCCATCCATGCCGGGCATGCGGACGTCGGTCAGGACGACGCAGGGGAGGCGCCCGTCGCGCAGCTGGTCGAGCGCATCGGCGCCGTTTTCGGCGACCGCCACGGTGTGTCCCGATTCGCTGAGCGCCTCCTCGAACAGGGAGCGGACGCTGGGCTCGTCGTCCACGACGAGCACCGAATGACGTTTCACGCGGGATCCCCTGGCAGCTTCACCTGGCAGCGTATCGGATGACGAACCGCCGATGAGCAACCCGCGTGCCCGCCGGCATGACCACATGGTCCGGGGCTCGTGTGGTACTCCACCGCCTGTGGGTCACCCCCATGACCCGGACGAGTCGGCTACTGACTCGGTGCGGTGCGGTCCATAGGGTTCTGGTGGGCGCCGAGCCGCCCGCCTGTATCAGCCACGGAGACCCCCGGATGCCAGACGCCACCGCCCGCGCACTGCCGCGTCGAATCGTTCGCCGCACCCTCGCCTTCGGTGTGTCGACCCTCGTCGCCGCCGGCCTCCTGACGTGGAGCCCGGCCCAGACGTCCGGCTGGAACCAGGGAGCGGCCGAGGCGACCCTCTGGCAGCTTCTCAATGGCGCGCGAGCGAACAATGGGCTCGCCCCGCTGCAATCGAACGGGACCCTCGTCGCACTGGCGCGGTGGCGCAGCGACGACATGCTGGCCAAGGACTACTTCAGCCACACCATCGCCGGCTGCGGCTGCCTGGTCTACACCTACTACAACAGCAACGGCCTCAGCTACCAGTGGGCGGGCGAGAACATCGGCTGGAACTCGGGCCTGGATGACTCGTACTCGCCGGTCCGCGTGCACGAGGCGTTCATGGCCTCGGCCGGACATCGGGCCAACGTGCTCGACGGCCGCTTCAACTTCGGCGGCGTCGGCGCCGCCATGCGCGACGGCGCGATGTTCCAGGGCTACGTCCAGAACACCCGCATGTACACCGAGTTGTTCATGCAGTCGGGCTACACCGCGCCGGCGCCGGCTCCCGCACCGGCGCCCAGACCACCATCGTCAGGCTCCACAGCACCCCGGCCGACCACCGGCACGACGACCCGCGCAACGGCGCCGGTGGCCCAGCCGAAGCCGAAGCAGGTCGAGATGGCCGCACCCCAGCGACCGGTGTCGACTGCCGGGCTCGACGGCGTGGCGACCGTCGTGTCGGCGCCCGGTGGCGCCAGCACGGCCGCTCACTTGCGTGCCGATGAGACCGCCGCCGCCCGGGTCGCCTCGCTGCCGGCGTCGGAAAAGGCACCGACCGCGATCATGACGCGCGGGCCAATGGAGGTGAGTGCGGCCTCGACGGCGCCGGTCGGCCTGCTCGACGGCTTCGTCGGAGCGGTCCTGGGCTTCCTCTTCGGCTGATCCGGCCAGCGGTTCAGAGGCGCGGTTCCGCATCGCGACTGGAGAGCTGCCCGGGCTGCGCTCAGGGTTCGGGCCGCAGAGCCGGGTCCGCATCGCGACTGGAAAGCTGCTCGCCCCGCGCGCAGGATTCCGGTCGCCGACCCGCGACTGGAAAAATGGTCGTGTGGGAGAACGTTAGCCGGCCGCTGCGCCGAAATCGACATCCAGTCGAGCGTGGGTCGTACCGTTGCGAGCCAGCGTGTCCGGATAACGCGCCGTCAGATGACCAAATTTCCAGTCGCGGCGCCGCACGGAACGCGTCGCACGTACTGCGTAGCGCAGCGGCCGCCACGGAGCGGCGACGCGTCGGTAGACTCACCCACATGCCGGTCATCCTCGAGGCGAAGGACCTCGTCAAGCGCTATCCGCTGGGCGAGGGCGAGGTCGATGCGCTGCGAGGCGTGTCGCTCGCGGTCGAGCAGGGCGAGTTCGTCGCCATCATGGGCGCCTCCGGCTCGGGCAAGTCGACCATGCTCCAGTTGCTCGGTGGCCTGGACCTGCCGACATCCGGCGAGGTCGTCATCGACGGCATCAGCATCTCGGCGTTGGACGAGGAGCACCGGACGCTGACCCGGCGCGACAAGACCGGCTTCGTGTTCCAGTTCTTCAATCTCATCCCACTGCTGAGCGTGGCCGAGAATGTGGCTCTTCCGTTCCTCATCGCGGGGGACGCAGCCTCGCGGCACCGCGAGCGGATCGACGAGCTCCTGGCCCTCGTCGGACTCAGCGACAAGGCGGCACATCGACCGGACCAGCTCTCCGCGGGCGAGCAGCAGCGCGTCGCCCTGGCTCGAGCGCTCGCGACGAAGCCGGCCATCCTGCTGGCCGATGAGCCGACGGGCAACCTCGACTACACGACCGGCGCCGAGATCCTGGACCTGCTCTGGGACTCCGCCGAGCGGCTGGGCCAGACCATCGTGCTCGTCACGCACGATGCCCGGGCAGCGGCCTATGCCGATCGGGTGCTGGTCGTCCGCGATGGCGTGGTGCTCGACGAGATCGTCCTCGGCCGGCGGGCGGACCACGAGGCCAAGCCACTCATCCGGCGTCTCGCCGAGCTCGGTCTCTAGCGCCGATGCGCCTGGCGAGCATCGCCTGGCGCGGGCTCCTTGCCCGCCCCCTTCGGACGGCGCTGGCCATCATCGGGATCGCGCTGGGAGTGGCCGTCGTCACGGCGACCATCATCACCGGCGCCTCGTCCGAGCAGGCGCTGCGCGGCGCCACGGTGGACCTCCTGGGCAGTGCCGACGTTCGAATGCGCGCCTTCGAGGACGCCGGCTTCTCGCCGCGCGCACTGCAGGCGGTGCGGGCATTGCCCGACGTCCGCGCCGTCGCGCCGGTTGCCGAGCGCCGGCTCACGGTCTCGACCGCGCCGGGTGACAACGAGCGCGTCTTCACCCTGCTCGTCCTCGGCATCGACGTCGACACGGACGCCGCCATCCGGCGGCCGAACGTGGTTGCCGGCGACCCGCTGAGCGCCACCGACACCGACGGCGTCCTGGCGCCGCAGGCCTGGGCCGACCGATATGGCCTCGGGGTCGGCGACGAGCTGCTCCTCGCCGGGCGTCGCCAGGGGATCGGCGCCATGACCATCAGCGGGCTGATTGCCGACTCCGGCCTCGGGGCGCTCGACGGCGGCGACGTGCTCGTCATGAGCCGCGCAAGCCTGGACGCCGCCTTCGAGATTCCGGCGCCCATCCGCTACCTCGACGTCGACCTCGGCGAGGATCCCACCGATGCCGCCGTCGACCGGGTGGCCGCCAGCCTGGATGAGCCATTCGTGATCGAGACGGCCGATGACACCGCCGCGCGCTTCGCGTCGGCACAGGAGGCGTTCGTCGGCGTCGCGCTGCTGTTCAGCCTCGTCGCGCTCGTCGTCGGAGCGTTCATGGTCGCCAACACGCTGGCCATGACGGTCGGCGAGCGGACGCGCGAGCTCGGCCTGCTGCGTGCCGCCGGCACCACGTCACGGCAGGTGCTCGCCATCGTGCTGCGCCAGGCGGTCGCCCTGGGCACGGCTGGCAGCGCGCTCGGCATCCTGGCCGGTATCGCGCTGGCGGCCGCGCTCATCGGCGTCCTGTCGTCGACGCGCGCCGTGCTGCTCGTCGGCCTGCCGCTCCCGTTCGGCGGCCTGACGGTCGCATTCGTGCTCGGACTCGCAGTGACGCTCGTCGGGGCCGCCGTCCCGGCCGCCCGGGCGGCGCGGCTGTCGCCCCTCGACGCGCTGCGTCCGTCCCGTCGAGCCGACCGTGCGCTGGGCGAGCGCCTGAGGCCACTGATCATCGTCGAGATCGCGGTCGTGGTCATCGGCGTCGTGCTCGCCCTGTTCGCCGGCACCGACACGCCGCTTCTGCCTGTCGTGCTGTCACTGGCCCTGCTGCTCGGCGGCGCGGTCGCGGCCGCCTTCGTGCTCGAGCCGCTCGGCCGGCTCATCGGCCGCCCGTTCGAGTGGTTCTTCGGCGCCCAGGGGCTGCTCGGGCGCGCCAACCTCAGCCGGGACCGGGCGCGGACGGGGCTGACCGTGGGCGCAATGATGATCGCCCTCGCCGCGGTGGTGGCACTCGGCACGGTCGCAGAGTCGGCACGTGCCGGCACCGAGCTCCGGGTCGCCTCGATCCTGCCGGGCGGGCACGCGATCCGCACCGGCGTGCCGCTGGACGCCGAGGCGTTCCGCCCGACCTTCGACGCCACGGACGGCGTCGAGGTGGCCAGTCCGGTGCTCCAGCTTCCCGTCGTTCGGGTCGCCGGCGACGACCGCGAGGAGGCGGAGATCGCCGGGATCGACCCGAACGTGTTCCAGGATGCCGGCGCCCTGCTGATCAGCGGCGCGAACCGGGCCGATGCCTTCTTCGCACTGCGCAACGGGGGAGCCGTGCTCGTGCCCGCCTCGATGGCGGCGCGGACCGGCATCAAGCCCGGCGACACGATCGCGCTGGGCCTGCCCGGCGGTGACGCGCACGAACTCACCGTCGCGGGATTGGTCGACTACTCGCTCCCGGCCCGGACGCCCGATGGTGCGCTCCTGGTGAGCGCGGCGGATGCCCGCGGTCTGTTCGGGGCAACCACGTCGTCGCTGTGGATCATGGTTCCCGAGCCGGGCGTGGCGTCGTCGGCGGTTGCGGCCGCCGTCCGCGCAACGGCCGTCCAGCTCGCCGCGGAACCGCTGACGGCACCGCAGCTCGCATCGGAGCTGTCGGGCACCCTCGACCGTCTCGTCGGCCTCTTCGACGTGCTCGCGCTCATCGCGGTCGTCATCGCCGCGCTCGGCATCATCAATACGCTCGGCGTCGGCATCGGCGAACGCGTGCGTGAGATCGCGATCCTGCGCTCGCATGGCATGACCGTCGGGCAGGTGCAGGCCATGGTCGTCGCCGAGGCGGCGATCATGGGCGCCATCGCCGGAGTCCTCGCGCTCATCGTCGGTGTGCTCGTGGCGCTCGCACTGGTGAGTGGCGGCACCTCCCTCGACCTCGACGCCGGAATTCGCTTGCCGTGGCCGCTGCTGGTCGCGGTCCTGCTGCTCGGAACCGGTGTCGCGGCGCTGGCCGGCATCTATCCCGCGCGCGTGGCGGCGTCGCTGCCGATCGTCAGCAACCTCAAGCACTTCGAATAGTCGACAGGAGGACCGATGCCAGCCGGATTCCAGGAGCTCGGCGCCGGACGCGGATTCGTCGGGCGGCTCAATACGGGCAGCGACCTCGTCGCCGAGATCGAGCGCTTCTGCCACGAGCAGGGCGTGGTCGCGGCCCAGGTGACGGTGATCGGCGCCCTCCGCCGCGCGGCCTACGCCTACTACGAGCAGCACGATCACCGCTACCTCGAGCTGTCATCGGACACCCATCACGAGATCGTCGGGTTCACGGGCAACGTCAGCCTTCGCGACGACAAGCCGTTCCTGCATGCACACGCCACGTTCGCCGATGCCTCCGGCGCCACCGTCGGTGGCCACCTCCTGCGCGGCTGCGAGGTCTTCGCCGCGGAGGTCATGATCCGTGAGCTGAGCGGCGTGAGCCTGGTCCGCACCTTCGACGAGGACACCGGCCTGGCCCTGTGGTAATCCGGTGGCGGCGGCATCTGTGCCGGCGTTGCCGGCTGGGCAACCAACAGCCACCTTGGCGCCGATTCGCGTCCTCGTCGGGCCCCTCCTTGGCCATTCGTTGCCGAGCCGGAAACGCACGACCACGGAGAGGGTAGACGTTGGCCCGATCGTTGCTCCACCGGCGATGCCCGGCGTGCGCGGGCTGCTAGCCTGCGTTGGTCATGACCGGCACAGACGCGCTCCTCGCCGATCATGGGCCCGAGGTCCGCGCAATCTTCGGCGCGCTGACGGCGCTGGTGCGCGAGGCGATGCCGGATGCCAACGAGCAGCTCGACCTGCCCGATCACCTGCTCGCCTTCGGCTTCGGACCGCCGGGTGGGACTCGCCTGCGCGACTTCGCCGTGGCGCTCATCCCGCACCGGGCGCATGTCAACGTCCAGCTCGCCGATGGTGCGCTTCTGGATGATCCCACCGGCATCATCGAGGGCACCGGGAAGCGTATCCGCCACGTGAAATGCGGGTCCGTGGACGACGTCAACCTGCCCGCTCTCCGCGCCATCCTGGTGCAGCAGGCAGCTCAGCGTCGGGCCTGACGCCCTCAGGGCAGCGGCTCGTCGTCGTGCGCGATGTTGCGCAGCTCGCGCCAGATGAGCACGAGGAACACGGCCGATCCCGCGAAGGCGAACCAGAACGGCGCCGTCACGCCGTGGGCCTGCGCCAAGAGGCCGCCCACGCCTGAGCCGACGACGAGCCCGCCGAAGACGCCGACGGTGTTGACGCTGCCGACCCGGCCCTGGAGCTCCGGCGGCACGGCGCGCTGGCGAATCGTGATGGAGGTCGTGCCCCACACGAAGGCGTGCGCGCCGAAGACGAAGAAGATGACCATGGCCACGGTCGGCGCGGTCGTCACCGCCAGGCCGAGGTGGGTGAGCGTCTCGATGATGAGCCCGACCCGCATGATGTTGCCCAGGCTCAGGCGCCGGGTGATCCAGCCGTAGGAGGTCATCCCCAAGAGGCCGCCCACCGCCGAGACCGTCGTCAGCAGGCCGAACCCGACCGGCCCCAGGCCGAGGCGCTGGATGGCGTACAGCACGAGCACGGACCACGCGGCCCCGAAGGTGATGTTGAAGATGAATATCGTCGCCACCAGGGTCCGCACCGCGGGGTGATTGCGGGTCCAGCGGATGCCCTCGGCGATGTCGTGCCGGATGGCGGTCGTCCGTGCGGCCTCGCGCCCATGCGGCGGCAGCGCGATTCGGCCGACCAGGACGGCGCCGCCGGTGACCAGCACGGCCTGGCCGATGAACGGCAACGCCGTG
Organism: Candidatus Limnocylindria bacterium; assembly: GCA_036380955.1. Taxonomy (GTDB): domain Bacteria; phylum Chloroflexota; class Limnocylindria; order QHBO01; family QHBO01; genus JACDBZ01. The sequence continues at coordinate 17,879 of DASVDT010000119.1, forward strand.
CCCGCCGCGAACAGGGCCGCCCCGAATGGTGGCCCCGCGAGCTGGTTGACGGTGATGAAGCCCGCCTGCAGCCGAGCATTGGCGACGGCGAGATCGCGGCGGGCAACCAGCGATGGCAGCAGCGTCTGCGAGGTGTTGTCCGCGAAGACCTCGGCGGTGCCGAGCGCGAACAGCGCGGCCAGGACGACCGCGATGGACACGGCATCGGTCAGGACCGATGCGGCAATGACCGCCAGCACCAGCGCGCG
>DASVDT010000120.1:0-4985 GCA_036380955.1 Candidatus Limnocylindria bacterium
CGAGGAGTCGAGCTGGCCAGGCACCCTGTTCGTCACGCGCGACGCGACGCGCATCCTGGCCGACTCGCGCTACACCGAGCAGGCGGCGATCGAGGCGCCCGACTGGGAGGTCATCCTGACGACGGGCGGGATGGCCCAGGAGCTCCCGCCGATCCTGTCCGACCACGACGTCGTCGCGCTCGGCATGGAAGCCCAGATCGTCACCCACGCCGAATGGTCGGGCCTGGCCGAGGCCGCACCGGGGGTCGAGCTGCACGCCATGGACGAAGAGATCGCACCGTTGCGCCTGCGCAAGGCGCCGGATGAGGTCGACGCCATCGGTCGGGCATGCGCATTGACCGATGCGTGCCTGTCGCACCTGGTCGAATGGATCAAGCCCGGCATGACGGAGCTCGAGGTGGCCTGGGAGCTCGAGGCGTATTTCCGCACCCACGGCGCCGAGGGGCAGGCGTTCGGCTCGATCGTGCTTGCCGGCGCGCGGGCGTCGATGCCGCATGGGGTGCCTTCCGAGGCTCGGATCAAGTTCGGCAACGTGCTGCTCATCGACTTCGGGTGTGCGATCGACGGGTATCGGTCCGACATGACGCGCACCCTGTTCGTCGGGGAGGTGCCGGAGCGCATCCGCCGTGCCCACGACGCGGTTCGCGAGGCACAGCAAGCGGCGTTCGATGCGCTCAGCGTCGGTGTCAACGGGCAGGAGGTCGACGCGGTCGCGCGGGACCTCATCGCCGATGCCGGCTTCGAGCCGTACGGCCACGGGCTGGGCCACGGCATCGGGCTGGAGACCCACGAGGCGCCGAGCCTCCGCCAGTCGCGTCCCTATGCGCTCGAGACGGGAATGGTCTTCAGCGTCGAGCCGGGCATCTATCTTCCGGGCGAGACGGGCATCCGGATCGAGGACATCGTCGTGCTGGAGGAGTCCGGCCCGCGGCTGCTCACGAAGTCACCGCGCGAGGCGCAGGTCATCGGCTGAGTCGGCGCCATGCGAATTCCCGTACTGCGGGTGAGCTCGAGATCGAATCGGCGCTGCGGCGCGATCCGGCTCGCAGGGCGGGAACATCGGGACGGAGCCATCGAAGAATGGGCCGTGCTTCTCGTGTGGACCCGCACTGCGGGAGAAGACATCGGGACGAAGCGGTGCCGCACCCATGCCTGCCGTATCCTGTGATCCGCACGAGCGGTCGGCAGCCGTCCGCATCGGTCCATCAGCAGGAGCACCCCATTTGATCAGCACGGGCGACGTCAAGAAGGGCGTCATCATCGAGCTCGACGGACAGCTCATGAAGGTCCTCGACTGGAGCCACATCAAGATGGCGCGAGGATCGGCGCAGGTCCGCATGAAGATGCAGAACGTGCGCAAGGGCGACATCGTCGAGCGCACCTTCCAGGCCGGAACGCGATGGCCGCGCGCGCGGGTCGAGACTCGCGACGCGCAGTACCTCTACTCCGACGGCGACGCGTACCACTTCATGGACTCGGAGACCTACGAGCAGTTCGCTCTGCCGGCGCGCACCCTGGGTGACGACGCGCCGTATCTCAAGGAGAACACCGAGGTCCAGTACAGCTCGCACGAGGGCGAGGTGCTCGGGCTCGACTTGCCGGTCACGGTGGACCTGGTCGTCACCCAGACCGATCCGGGCTTCGCCGGCGATACCGCCACCGGTGCGAAGAAGCCCGCGACCCTGGAGACGGGGCTGGTGGTGCAGGTGCCGCTGTTCGTGAACGAGGGCGACCTGTTGCGGGTCGATACGCGCACCGGCGAGTACGTCACCCGGGTGCAGTAGTGCGAACGGCAATTCGTAGCGACGCCGGTTACGAATAGCCATGGAGCAGCCGAGCCTCTGGGACGCACCCACCTCCGAGCCGCAGCAGCCGATGCGCCCGGCCCCGCGCATCCTGCGCGTCACGGACCTGAACCGGCGAGTCCGGTCCCTCCTCGACGCCGATGCGACCCTCGCCGACGTCTGGGTCGAGGGCGAGGTCAGCCAGCCCTCCTTCCCGCCGTCGGGACACTGCTTCTTCACGCTCAAGGACGCGAACAGCCAGGTGCGCGCGGCGCTCTTCCGCGAGGAGCTCGCTCGGGCGATGGTCCGCCCCGAGCACGGCATGAACGTGATCATCCACGGTCGCGTTCGCGCCTACGAGCCACAGGGCGTCTACCAGCTCTACGTCGAGTCGATCACGCCGGCGGGCGCCGGCGACCTGCATGCCCAGTACGAGGCACTGCGCCGCAAGCTCGCCGCGGCCGGCCTCTTCGACGACGGACGCAAGCGGCCGATTCCGCGGTGGCCACGACGCATCGGCGTCGTGACATCCCCGGTCGGCGCCGTCTGGCGCGATATCAATAACGTCCTGCGACGTCGCTATCCGTTGGTCGAGCTGGTGCTCAGCCCGAGCGTCGTCCAGGGCGCGACCGCGGCGCCCGCCATCGTCCGCGCGCTGCAGCGGCTGTACGCGCAGCGCGGGATCGACACCGTCATCCTGGCCCGTGGGGGTGGCTCGCTCGAGGACCTGTGGAGCTTCAACGACGAGCGCGTGGTGCGCGCGGTGGCCGATGCACCCGTCGCGGTGATCGTGGGGGTTGGCCATGAGTCGGACGTGACGCTGGCGGACTTCGCGGCTGACCTGCGCGCGCCGACCCCGAGCGCCGCCGCCGAGCTCGCGACGCCCGACGGGACGCAGCTGCCGACCATCCTCAATCGGCTGCGCGATCGGGCCGCGTCCGCCCTGCTCGGCCGGGCCGAGGAACGGCGCCGTCACCTGGACGGGGAGTCGCGCGCGCTGGCACGGCTGGCACCGGACATCGCGAGCGCTCGACAGCGAGCCGCCGACCTGGTGGATCGCGGCGCGCGCGCCGTCGACGACCGTCTGGAGCGACGCCGCATGTCGCTGCGCTCGGCGCACGACGCATTGCGCGCGCTGTCGCCGTCGGCGACCCTCGAGCGTGGCTACGCCGTGGCGCGCACCGCGGAGGGCGGCATCCTGCGCGACGCGACGGCGATCAGCGCCGGCGACCCGCTCCAGATCATCGTGGCGCGAGGTACCGTGGACACCCGCGTCGAGCGCACCCGCGCCGACGGCACCGAGGAGCTGCTCTCGTGATCGACGACGCGACCCTGGCCGTCCTGACCGACGAGGAGCTCGCCAAGCACCCCTTCGACGAGCTGGTGGTCGCGCTCCAGCAGACGGTCCAACGCCTGGAGGCGGGGAACGTGGGGCTGGAAGAGAGCATCGAGCTCTACAAGCGCGGGCTCCGGCTCCACGCCGCCTGCGAGACGCGCCTGCGTGAGGCCGAGCTCACCATCACCGAGCTCGGACGGCGCGGTGTCACGGGGGCCGAGCCCGAGGGCTGAGCTCGGGCGGCCCTGGTCGCCGCCATTGGGCACAATGTGCGCCGATGCAGCCCACCATCCGACCGATGCGCGATGACGACACCGCGCGCGTCGCCGATCTCACCGGACAGCTCGGCTACCCGTCGACGCCGGAGGATATCGGCGGCCGTTTCGCGTACCTGCGCCGGCGACCGGGGGACGAGGTGCTCGTGGCCGCCGACGAGCACGATCAGCCGATCGGCTGGATCCACGTCTCACGCTTCGCCTCCCTGGAGGCAAGCGACGTCGCGCTCATCGGCGGGCTGGTGGTCGACGACGCCCACCGCGCCGGCGGCATCGGCGAGGCGCTCCTCGATGCCGCCGAGCGCTGGGCGCGCCGTCACGGCGCGTCAACGATGGTCGTGCGTTCCCGCATCACGCGGGAGCGAGCACATCGGTTCTACGAGCGGCACGGCTACCACACCGTCAAGACGAGTCACGTTTTCGAGAAGCCGCTCGTCTGAAGGGTTCCGCCTGCCCACCTATACTTCCGTGACTCCATGAGGGCACCGACTCCTTGACCCTGCTCGACACGATTCGCGAACCGGCCCAGTTGCGAGCCCTGGATGCCGATCAGCTCGAGGTCCTCGCCGCGGAGCTGCGCGAGAAGATGATCCGCACCGTCCAGAAGACCGGCGGACATCTCGCCAGCTCGCTCGGGGCCGTCGAAATCGCGATCGCGCTGCACCGTGTCATGGACTCGCCGCGCGACCGAATCGTGTGGGACACCGGGCACCAGGCCTACGCCCACAAGCTGCTCACCGGCCGATGGGACCGATTCGACACGCTGCGACAGGTCGGTGGTATCGGGGGCTTCCCGCGCCGCAGCGAGAGCGAGCACGACGTGTTCGACGGCGGCCACGCCGGCACCGGCGTCAGCATCGGCGTCGGGCTGGCGGCCGCGCGCGACCTGAAGCCGAAGGCCGATCCGGCCCGGCGGCAGAGGATCGCCGTCTGCGTGGGCGATGCCGCCATCGGCTCGGGCCTGACCATGGAGGCGCTCAACCACCTGGGGCACGAGCGCCATCCGCTGCTCATCGTGCTCAACGACAACGAGATGAGCATCAGCCCATCGGTCGGCGGCCTCTCGACGCGGCTCAACAAGCTGCGGCTGACCCGCGCGTACCAGGGCACCAAGACGGCGACCAAGACCGTGCTCGAACGCGTGCCGCTGGTCGGCCGGCCGCTGTTCGACGCGCTGGCCTTCACCAAGGAAGGGTTCAAGCGCTCGTGGGCCAAGGTCGGCTTCTTCGAGGACATGGGGATCACCTACATCGGAGTTCTCGACGGGCATGACATCCACGAGCTGGAGCTCGCGTTCGAGCAGGCCTTCCACCTGCGCGGGCCGGTGCTCGTCCACGTCAAGACGACGAAGGGCAAGGGCTACGCCCCCGCCGAGCAGGACAGCGTCAGCTTCCACGGCGCATCGCTGCCGCCGATCGACCTGTGCCTCATCGACCCGACCGAGGAGCCGATGCCGGGTCGCGGCGCGAGCCGCCGCAAGGCGAAGACCTATACCCAGACCTTTGCCGAGGAGCTCGTGCGCCTCGCCGAGGCGGACGAGCGCATCTGCGCGATCACCGCCGGGATGCCCACCGGGACCGGCCTGGCGCG
>DASVDT010000121.1:0-2115 GCA_036380955.1 Candidatus Limnocylindria bacterium
TGGGGTGGCCTACGGGGCTTGAACCCGTAACCTTCGGAGCCACAATCCGATGCTCTGCCGATTGAGCTAAGGCCACCACGAACGCCGCGCGTGGTCGCAGCGCGGCGGCCGATATCGTCGCCGAAATGGAGCGATGCCGCAACCAGCCTCGGAGGTGCGGGATTCCTCAGACGGCTCACGATCGCGCTGGTCAGCGTCGCCCAATACCAACGCCCGACGGCTTCGGCGGACTCCGCGCGCACACCTCGATGGCCAACGCCAATCACCTACCAAACCCCGATCACGATGTGACGAGTTCCGCGGGGGGGCAATCGCCTCGATCTGGTTCGCGGGCGACCCATCCGCCTGCCTAAGCCGGCCCATATTCGTACGTGGCGAAAACGGCCGCCGGTCACGATCGACGAGGCGCAAGGTTGACCATGGCATGCCTGCTGCTTGAGGGAGCGGCATGATCGATGAGGGCGTCAACCAGATGGGGCGCGTCCGCGGACGCATCGGCGCCGACACGGCGGCCAGCGCCACGGGCACGAAGATCGCCGCGTATCCCGGACCGGTGCAGTACGAGGGCTACCAGCGCGAGGGCATGCGCCACGCCTGGACCACCGAGCCCGACGAGTCGGGCCGCTACCATGCTCTCACCCTTCGCCGGCAGGAGATTGACGAGGACGCGTGGGAGGTCACCGCCGACCAGCCCTTCCCGACCGTGGGCGAGGCGCGCGACTGGGCCGCTCGGCTGTTCGCCGAGACCGAGTAGCCACGGTAGCCGCCACATGACGCGGCCGCCGATGCGCCGTGCAGCCGCGCTCGCCTGCATGGCGATCCTGACCACCGCCTGCGTCCCCGAGGCGGCCACCTCCCAGGGACGCGACGTCGCCTGGCTCTACAACATCTTCATGCTGGCGTCGGCCGGCGTGTTCGTCATCGTCATCGGCCTGCTGACCTGGTCGATCATTCGCTACCGCGGCCAGCCCGGTCGCGACGTCGAGATGCCGACCCCGACCCGAGGCAACGTGACCCTCGAGGTCATCTGGTGGAGCCTGCCGGCGGCGCTGGTGGTGGTGCTGGCCGTGCTCACCGTCGGCGTGCTCGGCCAGGTCGACGCACGCGAGGATGATCCCGGGGTCGTCGTGCAGGTGCATGCCTTCCAATGGGGCTGGCAGTTCACCTTCCCGGACGCCGACGTCGTCGTCAGTGGCACGTCCGCCGACCCACCCCGCATCGAGCTGCCGATGGGCGAGACCATCGCCTTCGAGATCACCTCGCAGGACGTGGTGCACTCGTTCTGGATCCCCCGCTTCCTCATCAAGCGCGACGCGGTTCCCAACCGCCCGAACCGGTTCGACGTGGTGATCGAGGAGGAGGGCACGTACGGAGGCCAGTGCGGCGAGTTCTGCGGGCTGCTCCACTCACGCCAGCTGTTCGAGATCGACGCCGTCAGCCGCTCCGACTTCGACGCCTGGCTCACCGGACAACAGGCTGACCGATGACGACCGTCGACCAGCCGGCGATCCCCGCCCGACGGCCACACGTGCGCGAGGGCGCCATCGACTGGCTGACCACCACCGATCACAAGAAGATCGGCGTCCTGTACATGGTCTCCGCCTTCGTCTTCTTCCTGGTGGCGGGGCTCTTCGCGCTGCTGCTGCGCGCGGAGCTGGCGGCTCCCGGCCTGCAGGTGATGGAGCTCGAGACCTACAACCAGCTCTTCACCATGCATGGCACGGCCATGCTGTTCTTCTTCGCGACGCCGATGGTGATCGGTCTCGCCAACTACTTCGTGCCGCTCCATATCGGCGCGCCCGACGTCGCCTTCCCCAGGCTGAACGCCTTCACCTACTGGCTCTTCATCTTCGCCGCGCTCATCGTCTTCGGCGGCTTCTTCGTGACCGCCGGCGCGGCGTCGTTCGGCTGGTACGCCTATCCCCCGCTCTCGACGCGGACCTACTCGCCCAGCCTCGGCGCCGACCTGTGGGTCATCGGCATCCTCTTCTCGGGGGTCGCCACCATCCTCGGGGCGGTCAACCTGATCGCCACGATCTTCACCATGCGCGCGCCCGGCATGACGATGCTGCGGATGCCGATCTTCACCTGGAACATGCTCGCCGTCAGCGCGCT
>DASVDT010000122.1:0-4908 GCA_036380955.1 Candidatus Limnocylindria bacterium
CGAACCGCCAAGCTCGCTTGCCGCCTGCAATCCGCCAGATAGCTCGTCCTCGCCGATGCGGCCCTTCCAGGCGAGGAGCGAACCGTTGACGGCGAGCAACGGCAGGCCGTACTCGACCAGGACCGGCAGCGGGGCGCAGGCACGGGCGGTGACGAGGTCGTGACGCTCGCGATGCTCGGCGTCGCGTCCGAGCGACTCCGCGCGCTCGGCAAGGACCGCGACGTTGCGCAGGCCGAGCGCATCGGCGAAGCCGCGCAGCGCATCGGCCTTCTTGCCCACCGAGTCCACCAGGGTCCACGAGATGGTCGGCCGCGCCAGTGCCAGCACCAGGCCGGGCACCCCGCCGCCGGAGCCGAGGTCCAGAGCGCGGGCCGGCGCGAGCGCATCCACCTGCGGCAGGGCGGCGAGTGCGTCGAGCAGGTGGAGCCGGGCGACGGCGGCGGGCTCCACCACGCGGGTCAGGTTCAGGCGGCGGTTGGCGTCGAGGAGGAGCTCGACGTAGCGCTCGGCGGCATCGGCGAAGCCCGCGGGCAGGTCCCATGCGTCGGGCGGGAGCAGCCGCTCGAGCTCCAGGCGCGCCGCGCGCGCATCGGATTCCGACAAACGAAAATGCTCCTCCGAGCGACCTTTCGGTCTTCCCGGCGAATGATCGGCGTTGCGGCCGGCTCTCGCATCGGCCCCGAATCATCCGCGGTTACCGTACTCGGTCGCCCGCAGAAGCAGGAAGGCGACCCTAGCAGTGCCGCCCGGCCGATCACAAGCGAAGTTATCCACGAAACGCGCTCATCGGCCGAACCTGTGGATAACCGGCCCGGATATACTCGAAACCGATGAGGTCGAGACCACGCGCGGACGCTACGATCGAGGTCTGGTGGCGGATCGCGTGACCCCTGACCCGCCACCGCACTTCGCTCACGCGAGCGAGGCAGAGCTGGCGAGGATCTTCGACTTCTACGGTGTCGCATGGCGATACGAACCAGACGTCTTTCCCATCTCCTGGAACGCCGACGGCGAGGTCATCGAGTCGTTCGCGCCCGACTTCTACCTGCCGGAGATCGACCTCTACGTGGAGCTGACCACGCTCAAGCAATCGCTGGTGCGCAAGAAGAACCGCAAGCTCCGCTACCTGCGCCAGCTGTATCCGGAGATCCGGGTGAAGCTGTTCTACGCGCGTGACTTCCGGGCGCTGATGGTCAAGTACGGCCGGCTGAACTTCCTGACCGATGTCACCGCCGCCAACGGCGCTCATGCGCACACCGGTGCTGGCAGCGCGAAGGATGCGGCTCCGAGCGCCGTGCCTGCGCCGGCCGTGGCGCCCGCGTCGGCGGCCGCGTCGGCGGCCGCGTCGGCGGCCGCGGGCCGATGAGCCTCCACGACGACGTCGAGGAGATCCTGCTCGACGCGCGAACGATCACCGATCGGGTTGCCGAGCTCGGCGCTGAGATCTCGTCGGACTTCGCCGACCGCGATCCGGTCCTGGTCAGCGTCCTCAAGGGCTCGATCATCTTCCTGGCCGACCTGATGCGGGCCATGGAGCTGCCGACCAGCATCGACCTCATGGAGGTCAGCTCGTACGGTGCCGGGACCGAATCGTCGGGCCAGGTTCGCATTATCAAGGACCTCTCGAACACGATCCAGGACCGGCACGTGATCGTGGTCGAGGACATCATCGACACCGGCCTGACGCTGAACTACCTGCTGCGCTACCTGGCCGACAAGCGCCCGGCATCGGTCTCGATCGTGTGCCTGCTCGACAAGCCCGCGCGGCGGCTGGCCGAGATCCCGATCGACTACGTCGGCTTCACGATCCCGGATCGCTTCGTGATCGGCTACGGGCTCGATTTCGACGAGCGCTACCGCAACCTGCCGTACATCGGAGTGCTGAAGCCGTCGGTCTACGGCGGCACACCGCCGGAGGGCTAGGCCGATGGACGGGGGCGAGCGTCGCTTCCGGTGGCCCATCCTGGTTGGCGCGCTCGCCATGATCGGGTCGGGGTTCCTGCCGTGGTGGCGCGCCGGGGGTGAGTCGGTGTCGGGGGTGCTGGTCCCCGCGCAGGAGGGGATCGGGCTCGAGGGGCCGGGCGTGGTCATCTACGGCGCCGCGGTCCTTGCCCTGGTGCTGCTCGACATCGGCTACATGCGCGGCCGATGGGGGTTCTTCCTGGATTCGCCATGGATCTACCTGCTGCTCGGGGTGGTCGGCGCAGGGGCGTTGGTCTACCGCGGCTGGGAGCTGTGGTCGGTCGGCTATCTGCCGCTGCCGCAGCAATCACCCGGGCTGGCGGTCGCGGCGGTGGGAGTTGCGCTGGTCCTCTTCGGGGCCGGATCCGGGTTCGGAGCGCCGCGGCGGTACTGACCTGGTGCCTCGGAGGTGGTTTCTCACTGCCGATATTTCGGGCTCTCGTGCACGCGGTGGAGTGCTGACGTGCGCCAATGCCTCGTCTATCGGGCGGCAGCACACGAGAAGGCTTCGTCGCGTGCCCGACTGCCCGATATAACGGCACCGTATGGGAAGAGGGCCCTCAGGCGGGAAGGATGATCGGCGAGAGGATCACCCAGGCAACGACCACCAGCGCGAGGAGGACGGCCAGGATGATCATGGGCCGCAGGTCGGGGCGGTAGTCCTGCGGGCGGCGCGGTCCATCAGCCACGGCGGATCAGATCTCGCCGAGATACGCCTGGCGCACCTGCTCGTTGGCCGCCAGGTTCGCGGCGGTGTCCGACAGGATGATCTTGCCGGTCTGGATGACGTAGCCGCGATGCGCCGCGTTGAGCGCCATCAGGGCGTTCTGCTCGACCAGCAGGACGGTCGTGCCCTGGGCGTTGATCTCCTCGATGATCCTGAAGATCTGCTCGGTCAGGATCGGCGAGAGGCCCATCGAGGGCTCGTCGAGCAGGAGGATCGAGGGGCGAGCCATCAGCGCGCGGCCCATGGCCAGCATCTGCTGCTCGCCGCCGGACATGGTGCCCGCCTTCTGGGATCGGCGTTCTCGAAGCCGCGGGAAGAGGTCGAAGACGCGGGCGACGTCGTCGTCGATGCGCTCGCCCTGCCGGCTGAAGGCGCCCATCTGGAGGTTCTCGAAGACGCTCATCCGGCTGAACACCTTGCGTCCCTCCGGAGAGTGGGCGATGCCCTTGCCCACGATCTCGTGCGCCGGCAGGTCATGGATGGCGTTCCCGGCCAGGCGGATCGACCCGGAGCGAGGGCGGTGGGTGCCGCTGATGGCGCGCAGCGTCGTACTCTTGCCCGCGCCGTTGGAGCCGATGAGGGTCACGATCTCGCCACGCGCGACGTTGAGCGAGATGCCCTTGAGCGCCTCGATGTTGCCGTAGAAGACGTGCACGTCCTCCAGCTCGAGGAGCGTGTCGCCGCGGTGCCCGGCGCCGGTGTGATCCGGCTGAGGGTCGAGGGTGGTGGTGACGGTTTCGGTCATTGCTGGGTCGCCTGCTTGCCCAGGTAGGCCTCGACCACCCTGGGATTGGTCCGGATCTGCTCCGGGCTTCCCTCGGCGAGGACCTCGCCGTAGTCGAGCACCGTGATCCGCTCGCTGATGCCCATGACGACCTTCATGTCGTGCTCGATGAGCAGGACGGTCAGGTCGAGCTCGTCCCGCAGGCGCTTGACGAGCGCCGTCATCTGGGCCGTCTCGCCCGGGTTCATGCCGGCGGTCGGCTCGTCCAGCAGGAGCAGCTTTGGGTTGCTCGCGAGGGCGCGCGCAAGCTCGAGCCGGCGCTGATCGCCGTAGGGCAGGTTCTTGGCCCAGTCCTCCTCGTACCGGCGGGGCAGGCCGACGAGGCGCAGCAGCTCGCGGGCGCGCTTGCGGGTGGCGGCCTCCTCCTCGCGGACGGCGGGCAGCTTCAGCAGCGACGCCCACCAGCTGGCCTTCATCCGCGTGTGTGCCCCGGTCATGACGTTGGCGATGACCGTCATGGCGCCGAAGAGGCGGATGTTCTGGAACGTGCGGGCGATGCCGAGCTCGACGATGTCGTGCGGCGCCAGCCCGACGATCGACCGGTCCTCGAATCGAATGTCGCCCGAGGTCGGCTCCAGCATCCCCGTCAGCTGGTTGAAGAAGGTCGTCTTGCCCGCGCCGTTCGGGCCGATGAGCGACACGATGCCGCCACGCGGGATGATGAAGTCGACGTCCTTGTTCGCCACCAAGCCACCGAAGCGCATGGTCACCTTGTCGGCGCGGAGGATCGCATCGGCCTTCGCCACGGCTGGCGCAGCGGCGGTGTCGGTCATGGCGTCCGTCATGTCGTGACCACCGGCTGTCCGGTCTCCTCGCCCGCCTCCGCGGCGTACTGGGCGTCATCCTCCCCCTCGTCCTCGTGCAGCTCGGCGCGACGGACCCGGCTGGGAAGGAGGCCCTCGGGCCGCAGGATCATCATGATGACCAGCACGGCGCCGTAGATGAGCAGCCGGTACTCGGCGAACTCACGCAGGAACTCGGGCAGGCCGACCAGCACCAGCGCACCGAGGACGACGCCGAAGATGTTGCCCATGCCGCCCAGGATGATGAGGGCCAGGGCGTTGATGCTGACCAGGATGTTGAAGCTGTCGGCGAAGATCACGCCGATCTTGGCGGCGAACAGCGCTCCCGACACGCAGCCGAAGGCGGCGCCCAGGCCGAACGCCAGCAGCTTGTAGTAGGTCGTGTTGACGCCCGTCGCCTCGGCGACCGATTCATCCTCGCGCATCGCGTTCCAGGCACGACCCACGCGCGACGCCGCCAGGCTGGATGCGCCGATGGCCGCGAGGATGCAGAAGAACAGGATCGGGTAGTAGATCGACTGCGGGTCGCGGTCGAAGGGCAGCGGCGGCGGGATCGAAAGGATGCCCTGCGCGCCGCCGGTCACCGGCTGCGCCCACTGCGACTTGAAGATCTCTCGAGCGATCTCGCCGAA
>DASVDT010000123.1:0-22996 GCA_036380955.1 Candidatus Limnocylindria bacterium
GCCGTGACCGAGTTGCGCGCCAACCGGGCCATCACCTCGTCGCTGAAGCCGAACGTCGCTCGCACGGCCTCGTAGTTGGCCTGCGCGTAGCCGCCGAAGTAGGCCGGGTCGTCGGAGTTGACCGTGACCAGGACGCCCGCCTCGAGGAACGCCGGCAGCGGATGGTCCGCCAGCGTGTCCACGCACCGGAGCCGCACATTGGACAGCGGACACATGGTCAGCGGGATCCCGGCGCGCGCCAAGCGATCCATCAGGGCTGGGTCATCGATCGCCTGGATGCCGTGATCAATCCGCTCGACATCCAGCAGGTCGAGCGCCTCGGCCACCGATGCGGCGCCGCCCTCCTCGCCCGCGTGCGCGACCCGGTGGAGCCCCAGCTCAGCGGCGCGGGCGTACACGCGCTGGAACTTGGCCGCCGGGTTGCCGACCTCGGTCGAGTCCAGGCCGATGCCGATGATCGGCGCACCGGCCTCCTCCAGTGCGGCCAGCGTCGCAAGGGCCTCCTCCTCGGAGCGGTCCCGGTGGAAGCAGGCGATCAGCTCGACCGTCGTGCCGTGGTCCCGTTCGGCGGCGGCGATGCCCGACGCCAGGCCGTCCAGGACGCGCCGGAGCGGGATGCCGCGGGAGACGTGGGGCTGCGGGTCGAAGAACGCTTCGACGTGGCGTACGCCGCCGGCTGCCGCCCGGGCGACGTAGGCGGTCACCAGGTCGCTGAAGTCATCCTCGGTCTGCAGCACGGCCAGGTTCGCGTAGAGGAGGTCCAGGAAGCTCTGCAGGTCGGTGAACTCGTACCGGCTTCGCAGGTCCGCCAGGTCGGCGTAGGGCAGCTCGACCTTGTTGCGGCGGGCCAGCACCAGCACGGCCTCCGGCTCCAGGGTGCCTTCGAGATGGAGGTGCAATTCGACCTTGGGAAGGGTGCTCAGGTCGCGCATCGGGTTCCCTTCTGGAGGCTGCGGGTCACGGGGCGGGACACCAAGCTTCAGTCCCATCCTGCCTGTGTGGGGGGCGGCGCTCGTGGGGGATCGTATCGGCTCCTTGCCGTCGATGTCACCTGTGCGAGGGCGATGCCCCGGTTGCATGATCAGCGCTGTCGGATCGCTGTGGCACAATGCCGATTCGAGCTAGCCGCTCTCGTTGAGCGTGAACCGGCGCCCGTAGCTCAGTGGATCAGAGCAGCTGACTTCGGATCAGCAGGTCGGGGGTTCGAATCCCTCCGGGCGCGCCAACCCCCTTCGGTTCACGCTCACGCGCGCTCACGAGCGCCAGCCGCGCGGAGCCGCAGGCGCCCGCGATCTCGGCCTACTGAACTGGAGCACGGAACCCGTGGTCTATGGCCGAAGGCGGTAGAACCGGAAGAACTCGCTGTCGATGGGCAGGACCTCGACCGATGAGAAGCCGGCCCCCGCGGCGTACGCCCGGAGCGTGTCGGGCCGCATGACGGTCCCGGTGGCGACGCTCGGCTCACGGGAGCGCCCGTCCGGCAGGCACGTCGTGACGCTCCAGCCGTACATGAACCGCTCCACCTCGTCGCCCGGTGCGGTGAAGGACTCGGCCACGCGCTCGTCCACGACGATCAGCGATCCATCCTCGGCCAGCGCGTGGCGCACGGCCGCCAGCACCGGCACGGGGTTCGACATGTCGTGCACTGCCTCGATGATGATCGCGGCGTCGAACCGGCCGTCGAGACTGGCGGCATCCCCGTGGACGAACGACACCGAGTCCGACAGTCCCGCCTCGGCCGCGTGTCGGCGCGCGGCATCGATCGATGGGCCGTCCAGGTCGACGCCCACGACCTCCGCGGACGGGTAGGCGCGGGCCAGCGCCAGCGTCGACCAGCCCTCCCCGCAGGCGATGTCCACGATCCGAGCGCCGGGCTTCGCGCTCAGTCGCTCGTGGAGGTCCGTGATTGCGGGCATCCATACGTTACCGAGCAGGTGCGTGAAGGCGGGCCGGTTGAAGGATGCCTGGCCCTCGCGCATGTCCGGGCCATAGGCATGCCAGCCGACCCCGCCGCCGGAGCGGTGCGCGTCGGTGACGGCCGGCAGCTGACCGAACGCCGCGACGACCATGCGCGACACGGGCGCCATGTGGTTGAGGCTCATCGGGTCGACGAGGACGTCGGCGTGCCCGTCAGGGAGGCTGAACCGATGCTCGTCATCCACCGCGAGGATGCCGGCCACGGCCTGGTGCTCCAGCCACTCGCGCGCGTAGCGCGCATCGGTGCCGCTCCGAGCGGCGAGCTCGTCCGGCGTGGCCGGCCCCTCCGCATGCAGGCTGCGGTAATACCCCAAGCGCTCGCCGAGGTACACCCCGGCCAGGTCGAGCGCAGCGACGGTCGAGGAGAAGAGGCGCTGCGCGAGCGCATCGGCTGACGTGTCCATGCCCGGCATGATCGCCGACCGGGCAAGCGACATCCGACGTAGCTACGAGACCAGCGAGCGCGGAACGTGGTACGGGACGTCGGCGATCATCGTGTTCTTGCGGCGCTGGAGGCGGAGCCGCAGCCGGAGCGCGGTCTGGTTGTGAAGGATGTTCTCCCACCAGTGGCGCGGCACGAATCGGGCGAGTACGACCAGGATCGGCCGCTCCGGAGCCTGCTGCTGGATGGCGTCGAGGTAGGCCATCAGCGGCCCGACCAGGGCCCGGTAGGGCGACTCGACGATCACCAGGTTGGTGGAGGCGGCCCACGACGGCCATTGCTCGCGCAGCTGCTCCGCCTCGGAGGCGTCATTGGTGACGTGGACGGCGACCGCATCGGCGCTGAGGGAGTTGGCGAACGCGATGGCCTGGAGCGCTGGGCGGTCGAGGCGCGCGATCGGCACCACCACGATGGGGCGGGCCGCGACCTCGTCCGCGAGCGGAATGCGCTCCACCGCCAGCGCGGCGTTCAGGTCGCGATAGTGGCGGTGGATGGCCATGAGGACGGCCATCAGGATCGGCACGAGCACGATGACCAGCCATGAGCCCGCGAAGAAGTTGCTGCTGCCGACGACCAGCGCCACCACGGCGGTCGTGGCGGCACCCAGGCCGTTGATCGCCAGGCCGCTGCGCCAGCCCGCCTCACGCCGGTTCCACCATCGGGCGAGCATGCCGGTCTGCGACAGGGTGAAGGCGATGAACACGCCCAGCGTGTAGAGCGGGATCAGGCCGGCGACGCTGGCGTCGAAGCCGATGATCAGGCCGGCGGCCATGATCGAGAGGAAGAGGATGCCCGTCGTGAAGGCCAGGCGTTCCCCGCGGAATGCGAACTGGCGCGGCAGGTACTCGTCGCGCGCCAGGAAGTAGGAGAGGCGCGGGAAGTCGGCGAAGCTGGTGTTCGCCGCGAGCACCAGGATCAGTGCCGTTGCGATCTGCGCGATCACCAGCACCGGTCCGTTGCCGGTCAGGTGCCGGACCAGCAGCGAGAGGACGGTCTGGCGTTCCGTCGGGTCCGGGACGATGCCCATGGTCGTCACCAGGAACGCGATCCCCAGGAACAGCACCGCGAAGATGGCCGCGGCCCACGTGAGCGTGGTCCGCGCGTTGCGCCACTCCGGCGACTTGAACGCGGGAACGCCATCGGAGATCGCCTCCACGCCGGTCAGCGCCACCGCGCCCTGGCTGAACGCCCGCAGGATGAGGAACAGCCCCAGCACCTGGCCGCTCTCCTGGACCGCCTCCCACGCAGCCGGTGCCTCGAACGGCGGCACATCGCCGAGGACGGTGCGCACCACGCCGTAGCCGATGATGCCGAGCATCACGACGATGTAGGCGTAGGTCGGCACCATGAAGATGGTTCCGGACTCGCGGATGCCGCGCAGGTTGCCGAGCATCAGGACGCCGACCGCCACCACGCCGATCAGCACCCGCTCGGGATACAGCGCGGGGATGATCGAGGTCATGGCCAGCACGCCGGCCGACACCGACACCGCGACCGTCACCACGTAGCCGATGAGGAGCGCGGCCGCGGCGAGCACGCCAAGGAACGGGCCCAGGTTGTCGCTGGCCACGATGTAGCTCGACGCGCCGTGCGGGTAGGCCTTGATCGTCTGCCGGTACGACAGCGTGACGATGGCCAGCATCAGGATGATCAGCGCGGCCAGCGGCAGCGTCAGCATGATCGCGCCGGCACTGGCGCCCGCCAGCACGCGCATGATCTCCTCGGGCCCGTAGGCCGATGAGCTGATGTTGTCGCTCGAGAAGATGGCGAGCGCCTTGACCTTGGTCAGTCGCTCGTGCTCCTCCCGCTCACGATGGATGGGTCGGCCGATGAGCCAGGTGCGGAACCCGCGCAGCGCCGCCTTCCATCCCGAGCGTCGCAGCAGGGTCCGCTCCGTGGCGATCAGCTCGCCCTCGTCGCCACGCTGGAACTCCGCCTCGAAGGGGCGGACGATCTTCACGTACGCGTCGCCCATCCGCTTCCCGCGGCGGCGCTCACGAACCTCGAGGAGCGGGTCGACCCGACGTTCCTCGGGGCCTCGACGTTGGTTGGTCACGGCGCCGAACGGTACACCACGCGCCGGGACGACGGGGCGGGACGCATCGAGTGCAGAGCACCGCAACCCGCGTGCCGACCGGTGGCCGCGCCGCTCAGTACTGCCCCAACGTCCCCCGGACCCGCAGGCGCCGCTCCGTCGACAGCCACGCCCAGCGTCCCACCACCAGCAACGCGAGGCTCGTCACCACCAGCAGGACCCACTCGGCGGCGAGTGGCAGGAGCGGGGGAGTGCCCAGCGCCGCGACCCGCATCAGGTCGAGCGCATGGGTCGTCGGCAGGGCGTAGGACACCATCTGAACCGCGCCGGGCAGCACCACGATCGGGAAGGTGGCGCCGGACAGCGCGATGAAGATGAAGTCGAACGCGTCAACGAAGAAGTTCGACTCTCGCATGCGGAGGACCACCGAGCCGATGAGGTAGCCGATCCCCAGGATCCCGAACGAGGTCACGGCCAAGATGGGCACCGCCGCCACCAGGCGCGGGCCCAGGTCGGCGCCGAAGAGCCAGATGCCGATCAGCACCAGGATCGCCGTGCTCACCACCGCCATCGCCAGGCCGGCGAGCGTCATGCCCACGACGAAGGTCTCACGGCGGGTCGGGGTGAGCCAGGCCGGCTCCAGCGTCCCGGCGTCGAGCTCCATCTTGATCGAGTACGCGACGGCCCAGAATCCCGCGGCCGTCAGGTTCAGCGCCAGCATGCCGAGGAAGAGGTAGCCCACGACGTCGGTCGTGCCCGCCGTCTTCGCCAACCCGACGTTCTGCCCGCCGATCGCGAACGTCGCGCCCAGCAGGAGCCCGGGGATGAGAATCTGGTACAGCGGCTGGAGCACCTGGTTGATCGCGTTGAGCCGATATCGCAGCGCGACCCGCAGCTCCTTGCGCGCGATCGCCACGGCGGCCCGCGCCTCGTTGCGCAGCTCGTCCATCAGTACTGGGCCAGCTGCCCGCCGCGGCGGGCGTACTGCTCCGTTCGCCGGAAGGCGATGACGGCCAGGATGGCCAGCACGACGCCCATGCCGGCCAGGATGGCCAGGTCGCCGATGACCTGGCCGACCTCAGCGCCGGTCAGCAGCACCTGCCGCAGATCGCCGATCAGGTAGGTGGGCGGCAGGGTCAGCGCCACCGTTCGCGCCCACTCCGGGAGCACGACGATCGGAAAGCTCATGCCGCACAGCGCGGTGAAGAGCCCGCGCACGCCCTGCACCAGCGCCGACACCTCGCCGAAGCGCAGCACCACCGCGGCGAACAGCGCGCCGATGGCGTACAGCGCCGGCACCCCCACCAGGATCACCGTGAGCGCGCGCAGCGCCTCGGCAGAACCGATCACGACGCCGAATCCCAGCCACAGCGCGACGCCGACGACGACGAAGATCCAGATCGCCCACACGAGCTGGCTGATCGCCGGCCCGAAGAGCACGACGAGGCGCGAGGCGGGCGTGAGGAAGATCGCCTCGAGCGAGCCGCGCACCTGCTCGGTGCGGAGGCTCGTCCCCGGTCCCCAGAGGATGATCGAGAGCCACATGTACGTCGCCCAGCCGACGAAGAGGAAGCCGGCGACCTCGTTCGTGCCGGTGCGCGCCGCGAATGCCGCGGTGGTATCGGCGCGGCCGCCGGAGAAGGCGTGCGCCTGGAAGACGTAGGCCAGCGGCAGGGCGATCGGCCAGAAGACGAACGACAGCAGGCTGCCCTTGTAGCGGCGCAGGATGCGCCACTCCTTGCGGGTGGCGGCGCCGAAGGCGCGCAGGTCGCCGCGAAGGTCCGCGAGGCTCATTCGCGCAGGGCTCGCCCGGTGAGGGAGATGAACACGTCCTCGAGCGAGATCGGGAGGACCTGGATGTTGCGCACCTCCGCCGACTCGTCACGCGCCGCCTCGATCACGAGCGGCACCAGGTCGCGCGCCGACCCGCAGTGGACGGTCAGGTGGAGCGACCCGTCCTCACGAGTGCGCTGCGTGACCTCGCCCGCGCGCTGCACGTGGCCGACGAGCGCCGCATCGGCCGATTCGGGCGCGGTGACCTCGAGGCGCACGACCTCGGTCGCCTTCAGGCCCCGCTTGAGGCCATCGGGCGTGTCGAGCGCGACGATGCGTCCATGGTCGACGATCGCGATTCGATCGCAGAGCTGGTCGGCCTCCTCCATGTAGTGGGTCGTCAGCAGCACCGTCCGGCCCTCGTCGCGCAGCTGAATGACTCGCTCGCGAAGGTCGCGCGCGGCCTGCGGGTCGAGCCCGACCGTCGGTTCGTCGAGCAGCAGCAGCGACGGCTCCGGTAGCAGCGCTCTCGCCAGCACCAGGCGCTGGCGCATGCCGGTGGAGAACTTCTCGACGTAATCATCGGCGCGGTCCTCCAGGTGCACCACCTCGAGGATCCGATCGATCCGTGCCGACGCCTCGCGCGGTGGCACGTGGTAGAGCGCGGCGAAGTACTCGAGGTTCTCCCGCGCGGTCAGCTTCCAGTACAGGCTGCGCTCGCCGGACAGCACCGCACCCAGGCGTCGCCGGATGTCGCGCGCCTGGCTCACGAGGTCGTAGCCGAGGACCGTCGCCGAGCCGGCGCTCGGCTCCAGCAGCGTCGAGAGCATGCGCATGGTGGTCGTCTTGCCGGCCCCGTTGGGCCCGAGAATCCCGAACACCTCACCGCTCTCGACGCGCAGATCGATTCCGTCCACCGCCCGGAACGACTCGCGCCGATCCGGCTCGCGGCGAAGCCGCTGCCAGAGCGTGCGTCGCCCCTTCTCGAAATCCTTGGTGAGCCCGGTGGCCACGATCGCGGCCGTCATGCCGTCGCCTCCCGCTCCATGGCGGCGGGGACGCCCCACGCCATGCCGGCCAGCGCGGCGATGAGCACGATGCCGCCGGCGACGCCGTACATCAACGTCGCGGCACCCAGGTCGACGAGGGCTCCGGCCGCCGCCAGCGAAACCGGCGCGAGCCCGATCGAGGCCAGCATGCTCAGGCTCATGATGCGGCCGAGCAGCTCGCCGGCCGTCCGACGCTGCAGCCACGAGATGTACTGGACGTTGGTCAGGCCGATGAGGACGCCCATCGGCGCGATGATGGCCAGCGCCACGACCAGGTTCGGCGCAAGGCCGATGAGGGCCAGCCCGATGCCGAGCACGACGGCGATCGCCAGCAGGACCGAGCCGAAGCGCGGAATCTGGGTGATCGAGCCGCCGATGACGGCGCCGATGAGCGCGCCGGCGCCCCACGCCGAGAACAGCAGGCCGAATGCGGCGGACCCGCCCGCGAAGCGGTCCTCGGCCAGCCATGCCAGCCCGACGTTGACCGGACCGGTGAAGGCCAGGTTGAAGGCGGTGATGAGCACCAGCGTGCCGCGCAGGGCCGGGTCGGCCCATGCCGCGCGGATGCCCGCGCCGATGCTCGCCATGACGCTCTCGCGCGGAGCGTCGTCGGATGACGGCGTCGCGCGCCGGCCGCCCCGGACCAAGAAGACGGCCAGCGCGGCGACGCCGAAGCTCGCCGCGTCCACCACGAACGCGGGACCGGTCTGGACGAGGGCGATGGCTGCCCCGGCCGCAGCGGGACCGATGAGCCCCATCACCTGCGTCGAACCCTGCATCAGGGCGTTGGCCGGCGACAGCAGCCGTTCGGGCACGATCATCGGGACGATGGTGCCGAGCGCCGGGTAGAAGAAGGCATCCACGATGCCGAAGGTCCCCGCCAGGACGTAGAGGTGCCACAGCTCGGCCCGTCCGCTCAGGACGAGGCCGGCGATGACGGCAACCACCGCCCCGCGCACGAGATTCGAGACGAGCATGAGCGTGCGGGGCGAGAACCGGTCGCTGAAGGCCCCGCCGACGAGCATGAAGACGGCCCGCGGGATGGCGGCAGTCATGAGGACCGTGCCGAGCGCCAGGCCCGAGCCGGTGAGCTGCAGCGCCAGCCAGGCGAGCGCCACGAAGTGGAACTGGTCGCCGAGCACGCTGATCGTCTCGCCCGCGAACACGAGCCGGTAGTCGCGGACGCGAAGCGGCTGGACGAGCGCCGGTCCGCCGACCTCGGTGGATGCGGCCGGCGCGGCCACCAGCTCTTCGGCGGTCTGCATCATTCCACCGTGATGAGGACGCCGCCGCCGTCCTCGTCCTCGACGTCGATGATCGGTCCGATGGCGCCGGCGCGGACCGCATCGCGAACCCGCTCACGCTGGTCGCCGCCCAGGCCCGGGACGAAGTGGAGCGCTTTCTCGACCAGCCCGATCGGGATGTTCAGGTTGACCACCTGCCGCCCGCGCTCGGTGACGCGGATGCGCAGGTGCATGCCCTGGCGGCCGAGGGCCTGATCGATCCGATCCTCGGCGTGCGCGAACGCGCGGTCGATGCGCCTTCCGAAGCGGTCTGCGTGCCGCCGCGCGCGCCCCGCGTGCCGGCGCGCATCCCCTTCGAGCTCCGAGGCACGGGTCAGCGCATCGATGATCGGCGCGGCCTCGTCGGCAGAGAGCTTGCCCTCGGCGACGAGGCGCAGGATGGTCTCGAGCTCGTCAGGCATTCGGAGGCCCTCCAGCCAGCCGTCGCGACGCCTCCTCGACGTCGATCTCGCCCGCCTCCAGTGCTCGCAGGATCTCGAGCTGCTCGTCGTCCCCGACGGGCCGCGGCGGTGTCGGCGGCCTTGGCGCGGCCGGGGGCGTGGGTGGCGTCGGTGCGGCGGGCTCGGAGTAACGTCGCGAAGGGCGCGCGGTGACGTCGCCGGACATCGACGAGAAGAGCACCGATGCGCTGCCGTCACCGACGACGTACCGCCGGCGGTCGCGTGAGCCCTCGGCCCGATGGGGGATCGAGATGCTGGCCTCGGTGGACAGCCCGCGAACCTCGAGCGTGAACCCGCCGCTCACGCCGAGGGACAGGTCGCCACTGACGGTTTCGACCCGGTGATCCGATGCCGCGGCCAGCTCGCCCTCGAGCTCGACGTCGCCGCTGACCGTCACGACGCGGAGGTCATCGAAGCGCGGAGCGAAGGCGGAGATGTCCCCACTGACGGTGTTGGCCTCGAGCGCGACGGGTTCGTCGGCGCGGATGCTGATGTCGCTCGAGACGCCACGGACCTGGACGGACCCGCCGAGCCCCTCGAGCCACAGGTCGCCCGAGACGGTGCGGTATTCCTGCTGCCCGCGGAAGCCCTCGGCGGTGACGTCGCCGCTCACGCCCTCGTATCGCACGTCCGCGCGCCGGGGCGCCGATACGTGGATGCTGGTCTCGGCCCTGACGTTGCCGATCCCGAGCATGCGCGCGATGCTGCCGATTCCGGTGTCGCCGCGCTTGGGTTCGGACACATCGAGGAGGCCGTCACCCTGCCGGGCGTGAAAGCGGACCCGCTCGAACAGCGCATCGGCATCGGCCTCGGTCGACGCGATGAGCTCGAACTCGACCTCGACTCGAGCCGTGGCACCGTCGACGGCCTCGAACACCACGTCGGAGCTCGTCGCGTTGAGGGCGAGCCGGCCGGTGGGGCCGATCGGGTGCTCGATCTCCTGGCGTCGCACGAAGGTCGGCATCGGTCAGGCCCCGAGCCCGCGCAGCTGGGTCGCCGCGTCCTCGGCGCTGATCTCCTTGCGGGCCAGGCGCTCCAGGATGTCGCGGCGCGCAGCGGCCGCATCGGTGCCAACCATCTCGGTCTCGTCCGAATCGGCTCCGACCTCGTCGAGCGGCTCGTCGCCGGCCGCGCCATCGCTCAGGCCAAGCGCTCGAACCAGCGAGTCGACGCGACCACGGACGGTGGGGTAGCTGATGCCGAGCTCGCGCTCCATCTCCTTGAGGTTCCCGCGCGACCGGAGGAAGCTCTCCAGCAGGCTCATCTGCTCGCGATCCAGCCGCCCGAAGCGCCCGACGCCGAACTCACCCTCCAACGCCGTGCCGCAGCTGCGGCAATGCAATCGGGTGATGGTCAGCTCGCTCGTGCACACCGGGCAGGTGGCGATGACGTCGTGAACCATGACTAGCGCCGGCCGCTGCGATTCGAACGACGCTGGGCCGGAAGACGGTAGACGCGCAGGCTGGAATCGCCGGCGAGCACTCGCCGATGGCGCGACTGATCCTCAATGCTCATCTGCGGATAGAAGAGCCTGTAGTCGTACATTGCTATGGTCTCCTCGAAGATCGGCAACCAGGACTGACAATCTGATGTCCTTGACGTGGAAGATAGATGCTGAATCGCTATATGTCAACCCCATCTATCAAAATAGCAAGCGGAGTTGCCAGTTAGAGTGCGTCGAATGCGGCCGTCACCTTCTCCGTGGAGGCGCTACCATGCGCGACGGACCGATGCACCAGCCCCTGTTGCCCTATTCCCCCGAGCGCGACGTGTACCGGCTGCTGGGGATCCCCTCGAACGCCTCGACCGATGAGGTGACGCTGGCCTGCCGTCGCCTGGCGCGCACCTTCCACCCCGATCGCAACGGATCGCAGCGGGCCAATGCGGAGATGCAGGTCGTCAACGCGGTGCGCCGCGTGCTGAGCGACCCTGAGCTGCGAGCCGCCTACGACCGGGAGCGGCTCCGCTTCCACGCCGTCACCGCACGGCCGATCGCCGCGGCCGACCTTCGTTCCTCGCCGATCGTCACCGCGCCACCGCGCGAGCCCGGCCTGGGGCGCTACCTGCGGGCCGCGATCGTGGGTGTCCGTGCCGCTGTCGAGGTCCTCGTGCCGCCGCGATGCCGCACCTGCCGGATCGTGATCTCGGGCGAGGACTCGTACTGCGCCGCCTGCGGCACTCCGCTCCTGACGGGCGGCTGAGGTTCCCGGGGGCGCCGACCAACCCTTGCCCAAATATCGGGCAATCGGGCGCATGGGCTCCCCATCTCGTGCGCGGTGGCCCTATGTATCGGGCGAGATGGCTCAGGGGCGCCGGTCGCGGTGCGCGGCTGCCCGAAATATCGGCAGCCGAGCGGCTCGGGGCTTACGCGTAGAGCGGGTTGCCCGCGTCCGCGTCGATGCCGAGCTCGGCGATGGCGCGCTTGAGCTCCTCGGGCGTCGACTTGCCATCCAGGCACAGGCCGTGGAGCGCGGCGTAGGCGATGTGCTGCGGGTTGACCTCGAAGTGCTCGCGGAGCGCCTCGCGCGTGTCGGACCGGCCGAAGCCATCGGTGCCGAGGACCGTGTACGGCCGCTCGATCCACGGCGCGACCATGTCGGGGATCGACTTCATGAAGTCGGTGGCCGCGACGATCGGTCCCTCGGTCGGCGCCAGGCACTGCGCGACGTACGGGATGCGCTGCTCGGCATCGGGATGGAGCCGGTTCCAGCGCTCCACGTCCAGGCCGTCGTTACGAAGCTGCTGGAAGCTCGTCGCGCTCCACACGTCGGCCGCGACGTCGAACTTCTCGGCGAGGACCTGCTGTGCCTTCAGCGCCTGCTGCAGGATTGGTCCAGAGGCCAGGATCTGGACGCGCCGGCTGCCGGCCTCGGCCGGCTTGAACCGGTACAGGCCGCGGAGCACGCCCTCCTCCACGCCGTCGGGCTTGGGCGCCTGCACCCAGTTCTCGTTGTAGAGAGTGATGTAGTAGAAGACGTCCTCGCCACGCTCACCGTACATGCGGTCGATGCCCTCGCGCACGATGATCGCCAGCTCGTAGGCATACGCCGGGTCGTAGGCGAGGATGTTCGGGACGGTCGATGCCAGCACGTGCGAGTGCCCGTCAGTGTGCTGCAGCCCCTCGCCGGTCAGCGTGGTGCGGCCGGCGGTCGCGGCCATCATGAATCCGCGGCCGCGGGCGTCGCCGAGTGCCCAGATCTGGTCGCCGGTGCGCTGGAAGCCGAACATCGAGTAGAAGGTGTAGAACGGGATGACCGGCTCGCTCCACGTGGCGTAGGCGGTGGAGGCGGCCTGGAAGGATGCGGTCGAGCCGGCCTCGGTGATGCCCTCCTCCAGCACCTGGCCATCGGTCTTCTCGATGTAGCTGAGCAGGAGCTCCTTGTCGACCGGCGTGTAGTTCTGGCCGAGCGGGTTGTAGATCCCGACCTCCTTGAACAGCGGGTCCATGCCGAAGGTGCGGGCCTCGTCGGGGATGATCGGCACGATGCGCCGGCCGATCTGCTCGTCGCGCACCAGGTTCCGGATCAGGCGGCTGAACGCCATGGTCGTGCTGGCCGCCCGCTCCGAGCCGGCGAAGAACTCGCTGAAGGCGCTGTCCTTCGCCGCCGGTAGCGGCTTCGTGACGTAGCGACGCTTCGGCAGCACGCCACCCAGCGCGGCTCGCCGCTCGAGCATGTACTGGATCTCCGGCGACTCCGGACCGGGGTGGTAATACGGCGCTTCCTTGAGCTTGTCGTCGGGGATCGGCAGCTCCAGGCGGTCGCGGAAGATCTTCAGCTCATCGGCGGTGAGCTTCTTGGCCTGGTGGGTCACGTTGCGACCCTCGATGCCCGGGCCGAGCGTCCAGCCCTTGATGGTCTTGGCCAGGATGACGGTCGGCGTGCCGGTATGGGCCACCGCGGCCGCGTATGCCGCGTACACCTTGCGGTAGTCGTGGCCGCCGCGGCGCAGCTTCGCGAGGTCGTCGTCGGAGAGGTGCTCGACCAGCGCCTGGAGGCGAGGGTCGCCGCCGAAGAACTGCTCGCGGATGGTGGCGCCGTCACTGACCGCCATGCGCTGGTAGTCGCCGTCGAGCGTCTCGTTCATGCGGTTCAGCAGCACGCCGTCCTTGTCGCGCGCCAGGAGGTCGTCCCACTCGCGCGCCCAGATGACCTTGATGACGTTCCATCCGGCGCCGCGGAAGACCGACTCCAGCTCCTGGATGATCTTGCCGTTGCCGCGTACCGGTCCGTCGAGGCGCTGGAGGTTGCAGTTGACCACGAAGGTGAGGTTGTCGAGACCCTCGCGCGCCGCCAGCCCGAGCGCGCCGATCGACTCCGGCTCGTCCATCTCGCCGTCGCCGAGGAAGCCCCACACGCGCGAGCTGCCCGTATCGGCGATGCCTCGTGCGGCCAGGTAGCGGTTGAAGCGCGCCTGGTAGATGGCCGCCATCGGGCCCAGGCCCATGCTGACCGTCGGGAACTGCCAGAAGTCGGGCATCAGCCGCGGGTGCGGATAGCTCGACAGGCCGAGCTCCGGGGTCAGCGCCTCGCGACGGAAGTGGTCGAGGTTCTCCTCGGTCAGCCGGCCCTCGAGGAAGGCGCGGGCATAGATGCCGGGGGCGGCATGGCCCTGGAAGTAGACCTGGTCGCCATGGCCGTCATCCGAGCCGCGGAAGAAGTGGTTGAAGCCGACCTCGTACAGGCTGGCGGCCGAGGCATAGGTCGAGAGATGGCCGCCGATGCCCTCGAAGCGGGTGTTGGCGCGCAGGACCATTGCCAGCGCGTTCCAGCGGATCATGCGCCGGATGCGCAGCTCCATCGCCTCGTCGCCGGGGAAGTAGGGCTCCTGCTCGGGGCTGATGGTGTTGACGTAGCGGGTCTGGGTCAGCGCCGGCAGGCCGACCTGGAGCTGCCGGGCGCGCTTGAGGAGCCGATACAGGATGAAGCGGGCCCGATCCGTCCCGCCATCGGCAACCACCGCATCGAGGGAATCGATCCACTCCTGCGTCTCGACCGGATCGATGTCCGGGAGCTGCTGCTTGAACTGGTCGAAGATGTCGTGGATCGGCTGCTGCATGTCGCCCCTATCGTACCGTCCGGCTCGCGGCGACGCTCACGGCGCGGTTTTTCACGTTTCGTCTATCCATGTTCGGTTGAGCCTCTGGGCGGCGCGCGTAGGTTGAACACGAGCCTCGGACACAGCCCATGCCGAGGAATGAACGAGGTGATTTCGTGTTCATCCGGATCGGTCAGGTCGCCGAGGTCGGCGAAGGCAGCATGCGCGTGTTCGATGTCGACGGGTCGAAGGTCAACGTCTCCAGGACGGCCGGCGGCCTCTACGGCATCGACGACACGTGCACCCACCTGCGCTGCTCGCTGGCCAATGGCCGGCTCGAGGGCACCACGGTCACCTGCGCCTGCCATGGCAGCCAGTTCGACGTCACGTCGGGCGCGGTGCTGCGCGGGCCCGCCCAGAGCCCGGTTCGCTCGTGGGCCGTAGAGGTACGCGGAGACGAGCTCTTCGCGGAAGTGAGGTAGCTCATGAAACTGTTTCTGGACACCGCGGACATCGACGAAATCCGCATCGCCGCGCGCTGGGGCGTGCTCGCCGGCGTCACCACCAATCCGAGCCTGTTCGCCAAGGTGGGCGGCAGCTATGACGAGGTGCTGACCGAGATCTGCACGCTGACCTCCGGGCCGGTGAGCGCCGAGGTCGTCGCCGATGACGTCGAGGGCATGCTCACCGAGGGCCGCCACTTCACCAAGCTCGCGCCGAACATCGTGGTCAAGGTGCCGATGAGCGAGGCCGGCCTCGAGGCAATCGCTCGCCTCGCCGATGAGGGCATCAAGACCAACTGCACCCTGATCTTCAGCGCCAACCAGGGCCTGCTGGCCGCCAGGGCGGGGGCGTCACTGCTGTCTCCCTTCGTCGGCCGGCTCGACGACATCAACGAGGACGGCATGGAGGTCGTCCGCGTGCTCGCCGAGATCGTGCGGCTCCACGGCATCGAGTCGGAGGTGCTGGCGGCCTCGATTCGCCACCCGCGCCACGTGACCGAGGCGGCCCTTGCCGGCTGCCACATCGCCACGGTGCCGCTCAAGGTGCTGCGCCAGATGGTCGGACACCCGCTCACCGAGGCCGGCATCGGCACGTTCCGCAACGACTGGGCCGCGGCGCAGCGAAGCGCCGATGCGGCCGTTGCCGCTCCCGGCCGATCGTAGGCGCGCGCCATGACACCGATCCTCGTCCAGCTTCATGCGACGCTCATCAGGGCGGCCGCGATGATCGCGTCGTTCCTGCGTCGTCATCGAGGCCACGTCGATGGCTGATGCGACGCCGAGCGCGGGTCCCAGGCTGTCCGACCTGCTGGCCGCCGATGCCATCACCATCGGCGCCGACGCGCCCGATTGGCGCGCCGCGGTGCGGGCGGCCGGTGACTGCCTGGTCCAGGGCGGCGCGACCCGCGCCGCCTACACCGACGAGATGATCGCCGCGGTCGAGGAGCTCGGCCCGTACATGGTCATCGCGCCGGGCATTGCCCTGGCCCACTCCCGGCCGTCACCGTCCGTCCTGCGTGCCGGCATCAGCATCGTCACGCTCCACCAGCCCGTCGCCTTCGGTCACCCCCAGAACGACCCGGTCCGGCTCGTCGTCGGCCTGGCCGCCCCCGACGAGGAGGGCCACGTGACCGCCCTGTCAACGCTCGCGGAGTTCCTGTCCGATCCCGCGCGCCTCGAGGCGCTCATCGCGGCCGAAACGCCTGACCAGGTTCGACACATGGTCGCCCGCTTCGAGGAGGAGCAGGCCGCAGCAGCAACGGAGGGAATACCAACGTGAAGATCCTGGCCGTATGTGGCATGGGGCTCGGAAGTGCCCTCGTCCTGCGCATGCAGGCCGAGAAGGCGCTCAAGGAGCTCGGACTCACGGCAGACCTGGAGGTCGCCGACATCGGTACGGCGCGCGCGCTCGCTCCGAAGGCCGATCTCATCCTCACGTCCAACGAGCTGGCTGAGCAGCTGGGGACGGTCAAGCCCAAGGTCGTGACCATCTCGAACTTCATCGACCTGCGAGAGATGGTCGACAAGCTCAAGGCGGCACTCGAATAACAACCGGCCGCTCGGACGCGGCCAGCGAATGGAAGGTGGAGTCCCGTGGACCAACTGAGCTACATCATCAACTGGATCGCCAAGGACGTCTTCGGCGTCCCGGCCTACCTTGTCGGGCTGATGACCGCGATCGCGCTGATCGCGTCGCGTAAGAGCCTCGGCGACATTATCGGCGGTGCCCTCAAGGCCACCCTCGGCTTCATCATCCTGGGCATCGGCGCCGGCGCCGTCATCGGCGCACTCAACCCGCTCGGCGCACTCATCACCGGGTCGTTCGGCGTCGAGGGCGTGGTCCCGACGAACGAGGCGATCACCGCCATCGTCGCCAACATCCCCGACGTCGCGCAGAACGTCGCCCTGGCGATGTTCGTCGGCGTCCTGCTCTCGCTGCTCATCGCGCGGCTGACGCCGCTGCGCTATGTCTTCCTCACCGGCCATCACATGCTCTTCATGGCGACCGTGCTGACGGTGGTGCTCTACAACGCCAACGTCGACACCACGCTCATGATCGCGGTCGCCGCGCTCGGCCTGGCCACGATGATGGTCATCATGCCGGCCTTCGCCCATCCGTGGATGAAGAAGGTCACCGGCAACGAGGCGGTCGCCATCGGCCACTTCGGGACGCTCGGGTACATCGCTGCCGGATTCGCGGGGCAGGTCGTCGGTCGGGGCTCGAAGAGCACCGAGGAGATGGAGTTCCCGCAGAGCCTGCGCTTCCTGCGCGATCCGATGGTCGGCACCGCGGTCGCCATGATCCTGATCTATCTCATCCTGGCCACGGCCGCCATCCTGCGGCTCGGAGAGGCTGCGGCGCTCACCACCGTCGGGGACGCCATGGGCGGGTCGGCTGCCGGCGCGTCCGGCGGCGTGCTCGGCTTCGCCACCACCATGTTCAACCAGGCGCTCATCTTCGGCGGTGGCGTCGCCGTCATCCTCCTGGGCGTCCGCACCATCCTCGGCGAGATCGTTCCCGCCTTCGCGGGCATCGCCGAGCGCATCATTCCCGGCGCCCTGCCAGCGCTCGACTGCCCGATCACCTTCACCTACGCGCCTAATGCGGTGCTGGTCGGCTTCCTGGCCAGCGTTGCCGGCGGCCTCATCGGCTTCGGCATCCTGTGGGCGTGGCTGGGGGCGGCCATGGCCATCCCGCTCATCCTGCCCGGCATGATCCCGCACTTCTTCACCGGAGGAACCGCGGGCGTGTTTGGCAACGCGACCGGCGGGCGGCGTGGGGCCGTGGCCGGCGGGCTCGTGAACGGCCTGATCATCACCCTCTTCGCCGCGTTCCTGGTGCCGATCATGGGTGCCATCGGCTTCCAGAACACGACCTTCGGGGATGCCGACTTCCAGTGGTTCGGGTTCCTGGTCGGCAACATCGCCCGCATCGAGGGCGTGGTCGCCGCGGTCGGGATCGTGGTCCTGTGTGGCGCTCTTCTGGCCCTTGCGATCTGGTGGCAGAAGCGCTTCGTCGACAGCGGCTGGGTTCCGGGCGGCGAGTCGCACCTTCCGAGCGATGAGGCAACGGCGCAGGTTGCGCCCGTGTCGGCGTAGCTCGCCCCAGGCCTAACGTCCCTGCGCCGTCGGGTGCGGCGCAGGGACTGGCGGGCACCGCATCCGGAATGAGGAGCCAGACGTGATCAGCACAGAGGTCGTCTTTCGAGACCGATACGGGCTGCATCCGCGCTCGGCGCGCCGTATCCAGGAGAGCCTGAAGGGCCTGACGGCCGACGTCTCGCTCACCGGCATGGATGGCGCGGCGGCGCCGGTGGACGCTCGCGCCATGCTGGCCCTCATCAGCTCGGGCATCCGCGCCGGGGACCGCGTGCGCGTCGAGGCCGACGGGCCCGACGAAGCTGCCGCCCTGAAGGCGCTCGGCGACCTGCTCGAGTCGGGCGTGTGTCACCCCATGGTCGGCCGATGAAGCGCATGCACGGCGTGGCTGCGGCTCCGGGCATCGTGCACGGACCGTACATCGTCCTTGCGCCGACGGAGGAGCCGAGTGGGGGACAGGTCGCTCCCGATGCCCGGTCGGCCGAGCTTGAGCGCCTCGTCCTTGCCCGTGACGCGGCCGCCGCAGCTCTTGACGCATTGGCGGAACGCGTCGCCGCCGACGGGCACCCCGACGAGGGCGAGATCTTCCAGGCCCAGGCCAGCATCGCGCGCGATCCGGCGCTGCTGTCGTTGGCGCAGGCGCGCATCGAAGCGGGGCCAGACGACGCGATCGCCGCCATCATGGCCGCGGGACGCGCCTTCGCCGAGCAGCTGCGCTCGCTGGACGACGAGCTGCTCGCGGCCCGCGCCGAGGATGTCATGGATGTCACACGCCGGATCGCAGCGCATCTCGCCGGTCGTGGCGGCCCGGCGCCGGCAACGCTCGAACGACCCACGATCGTGGTGGCGCAGGATCTGCCGCCTTCGGTCACCGCGACCCTGCCGCGCGACCTCCTGCTGGGCATCGCCCTGCAGGGCTCGTCGGCCACCGCCCACGCTGCGATCCTGGCGCGCGCCTATGGCATTCCTGCCGTGGTCGGAGTCGACCGGCTCCTCTCGCAGCTCGACAGCGACGGCCGGGGGGAGGCGCTTGCCATCGATGGCGGCACTGGTGACGTGGTGCTCGACCCCGATCCGTCGACGCTCGCGCGCTTCGAGGCCGGTTCGCTCGCGCAGCGACAGCGCCACGAGAGCGACGTCCACGAGGCCGCGCTTCCGGCCCGCACCGTCGACGGCACCGAGGTCGCGCTCCTCGCCAATATCGGCGCCCCGGAGGAGGGACAGGCCGCCCTTGCCCTCGGCGCGCGAGGCGTCGGCCTGTTCCGCACCGAGTTTCTCTTCCTGGAACGGGCATCCGCCCCATCCGAGGACGAGCAGGCGATGGCCTACCAGCAGGCGATCCGCGAGTTCGCCCCGCACCCGGTGACGATCAGGCTCCTCGACGTGGGTGGCGACAAGCAGATTCCGTATCTGCCCATCGAGCCGGAGGCGAACCCGTTCCTTGGCGTTCGGGCCCTGCGCATCGCCGAGTCGAATCCCGACCTCTTTGTCACCCAGCTGCGCGCGCTGTATCGCGCATCGGCGGCCGGCCCGGTGAAGGTGATGGCGCCGATGGTGGCCGACGGCCGCGACGCGGACCTGCTGCTGGCGCTCGCGAAGCGGGCGCAGGACGAGCTTTCGGCCGAGGGCCGGCAGATCGGCGAGGTCAGCCTGGGCGTGATGCTCGAGATCCCGTCATCCGTCCTGGTGGCCGATACCTTCTTCGACCGCATCGCCTTCGCCAGCCTCGGCACGAACGACCTCGCCCAATACGCGCTGGCCGCGGATCGCGGTAACGCCCGGTTGGCGAGGTATCGCGACGCGCTCCACCCGGCCGTCGTGCGGCTGATCCGGCTGGCCGTCGAGGCGAGCCGTCGCGCCGGCATCGACCTGTCCGTATGCGGGGAGATGGCGGGGGATCCCGCCTCGGCGCTGGCGCTGACCGGGCTCGGCCTCCGCTCGTTGAGCATGGCCGCGTCGAGCCTGCCGGCGGTCCGGCGTGCCATCCGCGACGCGACCCTGGGCGACCTGGAGGCGGCCGCCGCCGCGGCACTTCATGACCCGTCGGCGGAGGAAGCCCGCGCTCGATTCGACGCCATGCTCGCGACCGGAGTTGCCTCGTGACCTCCGCCACCCGACCGCTACGCGCCCGGCGGCTCTCCGATGCCGGACTCGATCAGCTTCACCAGCGCGTCGATGGCGGCCTCCTCATCGGCGCCATCGGCCACCAGGCGCACCTCGTGGCCGGACGAGACGCCGGCCGTCAGCAGCAGGAGCGTCGACTTCGCATCGACCGGGCCTTTGCCGCGCGTCAGGTTCTCGACCGTGACGTTCGATGTGAAGCGCGCCGCCGCGGCGCTGAAGAGGCTGGCCGGGCGTGCGTGGAGGCCGCTCGGGTTCTTGACCGTCATCTCAATGGATTGCACCCCCGCAGCCTATCCCCGCCCTTGGCAGGGCGGCGCGGAAAGGAAGGAAACAGCGAGTGAATACGCACAACGCGTGGGAGGGTCTCGGGCGGCAGCTCCGCATCGACTCCATCCGCGCCAGCTCGGCGGCCGGTTCGGGCCATCCGACCTCGTCCATGTCGGCGGCCGACCTGATGGCGGTGCTCGTCGACGGCCACCTGCGGTACGACTTCGAGGACCCGTCCGACCCGCGCAACGACCATCTCATCTTCAGCAAGGGCCACGCGTCGCCGCTGCTCTACTCGATCTACCGCGCGGCGGGAGCGATCGACGACGCCGCCCTCCTCTCGTACCGCGAGCGCGGCAGCGACTTCCAGGGCCATCCGACCCCGGCCCTGCCATGGGTCGACGTCGCCACTGGCTCCCTGGGCCAGGGCCTTCCGATCGCCGTCGGCATCGCGCTCGCCGGCAAGCGCCTCGACCGGCTGCCCTATCGCGTCTGGGTCCTCGCCGGCGACGGCGAGATGGCCGAGGGCTCGATGTGGGAGGCGTTCCAGTACGCCGGCTTCGCGGGACTCGACAACCTCACCGTCATCGTCGATGTCAACCGGCTCGGCCAGAGCGGCGAGACGATGCACGGCTGGGACCTGGACGCCTACGCGCGGCGCCTGGAGGCGTTCGGATGGCAGGCCATCGAGGTCGACGGCCATGACGTCGACGCCATCGATGCCGCCTATGCACGCGCCACCGCCACCACGGACCGCCCGACGGCCATCGTCGCGCGCACCGTGAAGGGCAGCGGCGTCAGCGCCGTGGCGGACCACCTCGGCATGCACGGCAAGGCGCTGGTGGACGCCGATGCCGCCCTCGTGGAGCTGGGCGCCGGCACCCACGAGCGGATCACCGTCGAGGTCCATCGGCCCGAGGGCGACCGCAGGCCTCATGCCTTCGAGCTCGGCACGCTCGACCTTCCGCGCTATGCCGTCGGATCGACCGAGGCCACCCGGCGCGCATTCGCCGAGGCGCTGGTCGCGATCGGCCGCGCGCGGGGCGACGTGGTCGCGCTCGATGGGGACGTCGGCAACTCGACCTACACCGACCTGTTCGCGGCGGCGCTGCCCGACCGCTTCTTCGAGATGTACATCGCCGAGAACCAACTGGTCGCGGCCGCCGTGGGCCTCCAGGTGCGCGGGTGGGTCCCGTTCGCGGCGACCTTCGGCGCATTCTGGAGCCGCGCCTTCGACTTCATCCGCATGGCGGCCGTGAGCCGTGCCAACATTCGCCTGAGCGGCTCGCACGCGGGCGTCAACATCGGAACCGACGGGCCGAGCCAGATGGCCCTCGAGGACATCGCGGCGATGCGAACCGTGTGGGGCAGCACGGTGCTGTACCCGTCCGACGCCAACCAGGCCGCACAGCTGGTGCTGGCCATGGCCGATCACCCGGGGGTCGTGTACATGCGCACCACGCGCGGCGCGACGCCGGTCATCTACGAGCCCGACGACTCGTTCCCGATCGGCGGCAGCCGGGTGCTGCGCTCGACCGGCGACGATGACGTGACGCTCATTGGCGCCGGCGTCACGCTGCACGAGGCGCTGAAGGCAGCCGATCTCCTCGCGGTCGACGGGATCGCGGCCCGCGTGATCGACCTGTATTCCATCAAGCCGATCGACTCGGCGACGCTCGCCATCGCGGCGCGCGATACCGGGCGCATCGTCACCGCCGAGGATCATCGGCCCCAGGGCGGGCTGGGCGAATCCGTCCTGACTGCCCTGGCGGGCGAGGGTGCAACCGCGCGCGTCGTGCAGCTGGGCGTCACCGGCATGCCGGGCTCGGCGACGCCGGAGGAGCAACTGGCCGATGCCGGCATCGACGCGCGGGCCATCGCCGCTGCCGCCCGTCGACTGATGGCCGACGTTCCCCGGGAGCCGGCGAATGCCGGCGAGCCGGCATTCGCAGGAAAGGAGGCCTGAGCATGGCCACACGCATCGGGATCAACGGGTTCGGCCGCATCGGCCGGCAGTCATTGAGGGCGCTCATCGAGCGCACGCCGGGGGTGGAGGTGGTTGCCGTCAACGACCTCGCCGATCCGGCGATGAATGCGCTCCTCTTCAAGCACGACTCCACGTACGGGGCCTATGCCGGCAGCGTCCAGCTGCGCGGTGATGCGCTCCAGGTCGATGGGCACGAGATCAAGGTCCTCCAGCAGAAGGACCCGGCCCTCCTGCCGTGGGGCGAGCTCGGCGTCGACGTGGTGCTGGAGTCGACCGGCAAGTTCCGCGACGGCGACAAGCCGCGGGCGCACCTGGCCGCCGGGGCCACCAAGGTGATCGTCAGCGCGCCCGCCAGCGGCGCCGACGTGACCATCGTGCTGGGCGTCAACGGCGACGCCTACGACCCGGAGGCGCATGACGTCATCAGCAACGCCAGCTGCACCACCAACTGCCTCGTGCCGGCGGTCAAGGTCGTGCACGACCTTCTCGGCATCGAGCGCGGCATGATGAACACGGTTCACAGCTACACGACCAGCCAGCGGCTGCTCGACACTGCGCACAAGGACCCCCGACGCGCCCGGGGCGCCGGCCAGAACATCGTTCCCACCACCAGCGGCGCCACCCGATCGCTGGGCGTGGTGATGCCGGAGCTGGAGGGCAAGTTCGACGGGTTCAGCCTGCGGGTCCCGACGCCGAGCGTCAGCGTCGTGGACTTCACCGCGGACGTGTCGCGATCCACGACGGTCGACGAGCTGAACGCCGCCTTCCGTGCCGCTGCGGCCGGACCGATGGATGGGATTCTCGGCGTGTCCGACGAACCGCTCGTCTCCTCCGACTTCCGTGGCGACAGCCGCTCGTCGATCGTCGACTCGGCGATGACGATGGTGATCGGCGGGACCATGGTCAAGGTGATTGCCTGGTACGACAACGAGTGGGGGTTCAGCTGCCGGGTGGCCGAC
>DASVDT010000124.1:0-22669 GCA_036380955.1 Candidatus Limnocylindria bacterium
CGGCTCCCCGGGCTGTAGCTCCGCTGCAAACGACCCATCCGTCCAGATATCGACGAGCGTCGAGAGCGTGACTGCGTCGACGGCATCATGCCGACCGTCGAAACCGACCTCGGCGACGTGATGGCGATCCTGCAGGGCCCAAACGAAGGGCGGGTTGAACAGGAGCAGCGGCCCGGCAAGGGTGACGACGATGGCGAGCGACAGGCCGAACAGGAGGCCGGCCGCCCATGGGGCGCGCTCCATCGATCGGTTGTCGGGACCGCTCAGACGACGCGGCCGGCGATCCGGGAGGTGCCGACGACCATCGAGAGGACGAAGCCGACGACGCTGATCACGATCGAGCCGAGCAGCGCGGCCAGGAAGTCACCGACCGTCAGGCCGAGCGACAGATCGGCCGAGATGGCGCCGACCAGCATGAGCAGCAGCGCGTTCAGCACGAGCAGGAAGAGCCCGAGCGTCATGAAGGTGATCGGCAGGGTCAGGATGCGCAGGATCGGCTTCAGGAAGGTGTTGACCAGCCCGAAGATGAAGGCCACCAGCAGGAATTTCCACCACGCGCCCTCGGGCCCGAAGTCGAAGTCGAGGTTCGGGACGACGAAGACCGCCGCGTACAGGGCGGCGGCGTTGATCAGCAGCTGGACGATCCGATCCATCGCCGTAGCCTAGCCGATGGCGTCCAGCCCCGGTGGCCCGGCGAGCAAGCGCCCCCTCACCCACGCCGCACGCACCATGTTGGGATGCGGCCGAAAGATCAGCCGGCTGGCCACGTCCTCGGCCGGCTCGGGCAGGTGATCGCCGGGCAGAGGCGTCGTGAAGCGCGGGTCGACCGCGATGAGATCGGCCTCCTTGCCGGCTTCGAGCGAGCCGATGCGGTCGTCCTGGCCGAGCGCCACGGCACCACCGAGGCTGCCCATCCGAAGCCAGTCGAGGGGTCCGAGCGCGCCGGCCGGGTCCGCGCGTCCGGTCAGCTCCAGCGCGCGCTGGGTCGCGGCGCCGGCGCGCATCGCGCTGAAGATCGAGACCTCGGGGCCGGCCGCAACGTCGCTGCCCAGCCCGACCAGCATGCCGGCGGCGCGGTACGCGGCCAACGGCATCATCCCGCTCGACAGGAACAGGTTGGATGCCGGGCAGTGGGCGACGCGGGAGCCGCTCTCGACCAGGCGGCGGACCTCGTCGTCGGAGAGGTGGATGGCGTGGGCCAGGATGGTTCGAGCCCCGAGGCCACCCGCCTCGTCGTAGACGTGCAGATAGTCGTGGGCGCGCGGAAAGAGCCGCTTCACCTCGCGCATCTCACCACCGTCCTCCGACAGGTGCGTCTGCCAGTAGGCATCGTGCCGCTTCGCAAGCGTCGCGGACTCGCGCAGCATCTCCGCGGTGCAGCTGACCGCAAAGCGCGGCGTGAAGGCGTAGCGCAGGCGGCCGTCGTCGCGATCGTGCCAGCGGGCGGCGAGCTCGTCCGACTGGCGCAAGCTGGTCTCGAGGATCTCGCCGGGGTCGATGTCGACGTCGTAGCTCCCGCGATCCATCATCACCTTGCCGATCACGGCGCGGATGCCGTGCGCCTCGGCGGCGGCGAAGGCCGCGTCGGTCGAGTCCTCCCACACCGCGGCGTAGGCGACCACCGTCGTCGTGCCGGCGGCGGCGAAGGCGCGCCAGGCGTTCGGCGCCTCGATCTCGGCAACCGATCGGTGGAAGTCGCGCTCGAGCGGGAAGATGTATCGGTCGAGCCAGGTGAGCAGGTCCAGGCCACTGCCGAGGCCGGCGTTCGGCAGCTGTGGCAGATGCGCGTGCAGGTCGACCAGGCCCGGCATGACGATGAGCGGACGCACGTCCAGGACGCTCGCATCGTCGGACGGCGACCAGGCGCCCGCGCTCGTGATCCGGCCTGCGTCATCCACATCGATTCGGCCGTCGAGCTCGTCGAGCCAGCCACCATCGGCCAGCGGCGAGAGCAGGCGCGCGCGAAGCGTGAACGGTGGGGTGGCCGGCAGCGCCGTCATCGGCGCCGATGCTACATGCCGAGGTCGAGTACTCTGTGCGTTCTACCGTTAGGAGGCCTCTCATGGCCAATGGCACCGTCAAGAAGGTCGTCGCCGATCGCGGCTTCGGCTTCATCACCGGCGAGGATGGCAAGGATTACTTCTTCCACCGCGACGGGCTCAGCGAGTCGATCGACTTCGATCGCCTCGTCGGCGGCGAAAGCGTGACGTTCGACGTCGAGTCCAACCCGCGCGGTCCGCGCGCAGCCAACATCAAGGCCGCCGAGTAACGCACTCGGCTCCTTGAGCGAATCGACGCGGCCGTCGATGCCCAATCGGGCGATCGGCGGCCGCGTCTTCATGCGCGCTCGTTCGACATGACGCGACGGACCCTGGGAGCCCTGGGCCTGGGAGTGGCGCTGCTGGCCGGACTCGCAGTCGTCGTCACCCAGGTCGTGCGCCCCGGCGATCCCGTCAGCACCGAGGTCATCCAGGATGGGCTCGACCATCCCTGGGACATCGCGTTCGCCGCCGATGGACGCATGCTCGTCACCGAGCGCATCGGTCGAGTGCTGGTCTTCGCCTCGGCCGAGCCCGGCGCAGAGCTTCTTGCAGCCGTCACCATTCCCGACGTCCGCGCCGAGCTGGAGTCAGGGCTCATGGGCATCGCGGTGGACGGCACGACGGCTTACGTCTGCGCCTCGCGCGATCCCGGAGGCGACGGCGGCGAGCCATGGCGCGTCGATCTCATGCGCTCGACGCTGTCGGCCGACGGATCCCTATCGGCATTCGAGCCGATGGGGATCGGCGAGACCGTCGGCGGGCCGCGTCACCAGGGCTGCGCCGTCGCGGTCGCGGACGGCTTCCTGTGGATCACGATCGGCGATGCGAACATGCCGGACGGCCGGCCGCTGGCGCAGGCCACCGATACGCTCAACGGCAAGGTGCTGCGTCTCGAGCTTGATGGGTCCATCCCCGACGACAATCCCTTCGAGTCGGCCATCTACAGCCTCGGCCATCGCAATCCGCAGGGATTGGCAATTCGCGCGGACGGGCTGATCCTCGAGGTCGAGCACGGGACCGATACGAACGACGAGATCAACGTCATCCAGCGCGGCGGCAATTACGGGTATCCATGCTGGACCGGTGCGGCCGACGTCGGCCCGGCACCCGATGGCTGCGGCGCGGCCGATGAGTATCTGCCACCGGCGTGGGCCTCCGGCTCGCCGACACTCGCAACCTCGGGTGCGGCTTTCCTCACCGGCGATGGATGGGGCGACTGGGAGGGCGACCTCGTCGTCAGCACGCTCAAGGAGGAGGACCTGCGTCGCTTCTCCGTCTCACCGGACGGCGACGTGACCTTCGAGGAAACGCTGCTCGACGGGCGCTTCGGCCGGTTGCGCGCCGTGGTCGTCGGTCCCGGCGGCGCGCTGTACGTCTCGAGCTCGAATGGATCGACCGATCGAATCCTTCGGGTCACGCACGCTGGCCGATAGCCCATTCGCCGGCCACCACTTCGACGCCGGGCGGAGAGGACTCCTTGCCGAGGGGTTTGCCGACGTGTTCCAATGCAAGTCGGAGTTGCCCGCTGGCGGAGCACGTGACGACCGGAGAGATTCGACCCACCGTCCTCTGTATTGACGACGACCGCGACCTGGTCGAGGTGGTCGAGGCAGTGCTCGTCGACGAGGGCTACGCCGTCTCCTCTCTGCACAGCGTCGACGACGATGAGCTCGCGCGCGTCCTGGGCAGGCTGGAGCCCGATGTCATCCTCCTGGACAGCGGCAGCCACGTCGACTACGCGCCAGGCTGGGCCCTGGCCGCCGAGATTCGCCGCCGTGGTCGCCCGGTTCCGGTCGTCATGTTCTCCGCCCACCGGATGGACACCATCGAAGCCCAGGAAGGGAGCAGCGAACGAGCCCGCATGGCCGACTTCGCCGCCATCCTGCCCAAACCGTTCGAGATCGACGACCTGCTGTCGGCGGTTGCGCGGGCTGTGGGCCGCTCTACTCCATTCGATCGAAGCACGGTCGGCGACGAGCGCCGCACCGAGGCGCTCGTCCGAGCGCTGGCCGCGCGAGGCGCCACCGACATCAAGACATCGAAGATGCGGGAGTGGGCGCTCTTCCGCGACGGACAGGGCTCCCTGCTGCAGCTGTATTGGTGGCAGCAGCGAGGCGTGTATCACGTCGGAAGATATGGGGAGGATGGCCGCCTGGCACCGCTCGGCCAGTTCACCGACCTGGACGCTGCCATCCACGCGGCAATGCCGTGACAGCGAGAGTGGTCGGGGCGAAAGGATTCGAACCTTCGACCTCCTGAACCCCATTCAGGTGCGCTACCAGACTGCGCTACGCCCCGACCGAGGCCCGAAGTATACGAAGAAGCCGTCCCGCCGGCATCCGATACGTCAGCCCGGGGCCTGCCGGCGGCGAGGCCATGGGCTCAGAGACCGCGCCAGCGCTCCAGGACGATCTCCGCATCCGCCGGGTCCATGCGATAGCCGCGCGCATCGGCGTCCCAACTGATCAGGTCACGCCGCGCAACGCGCCGCATGACCTTGTTCGGGCCGGCCACGATGCCCGCGAACGCCGTCCCCGTCCGCTTGCCATAGCGCTGCGCCAGGTCCGCGTCGAGCACCAGCGCCGCATTGCGCGTGGAAAGCTCAGCCACCTCGCGAAGGAGCCGCCGGCTGTCGACACCGCGGATGGCATTCAGGACTTCGCCGAGCTGCCGCCTCCGAAGGTCGGCCTTATCGGTCGCCTGCTCCGTTCCGGCATCGCCCGGCCCATGCCGCGGTCCCATCACCCAGCGCCAGGCGAGGGCGAGCAACTCTTCCTCGGTATCCGCCTCGAACTCGACTCGTGGCACCTGTAAATCCTCGTACAGCCATATGACGTATCTGCCTCGAATATATCACGGCCTATGTGTGGTAGACTCCGTCCAACGGCTGCAAGGCTGCGAAAGATTCCTCTGGCCCCTCGATCGACGGAGAGCCATCGCGTGTCCGCTTCGTTGAGACTTGGCCGCAATGGGGGCAGAGGAGCAGATATGCGTTACACCCGAATCTCGACCTACGAAATGACCAACGGCACCTTCGACGAGCTCACCGGCATCGCGGAGAAGGGCGTCCTGCGGACGTTCGAGAGCCTGCCGGGCTTCCTGAACTTCGGCCTGGCCGACATCGGCGACCATAAGGTCGTTTCGATCAGCGTCTGGGAGACCCGCGAGGCTGCGGAGAAGTCTGCCCTCGTCGCCGCGAGCTGGGTCAGGGAGAACATCGCCGACCGGGTTCGCCTCGTGACCGGCCATGTCGGTAGCCTGGCCCTCTTCCACGGCGTGCCTGCCGCCGCATAGATCCCGTCACCAGCGGTCCTCGCGCCGGTCGGCCTACCCGCCGGCCCTCGGGACCAGCCACATCGAACGCCTCGGCTTGCCGGGGCGTTCGTTGCGCGCCCGGCCGCCAGTGACGCTGCGAGACCTGGGGCCCTGCTATCCGAGCGGGCGAAAGGATTCGAACCTTGGACCTAGCCCAGCTCACCCTTCGGCGCTCGCGCCATGAGCTCGGCCACCGCCTCGAGCGGCGGCCTGTCGTCGAACACGACCGCGCGGACCTGCTCGGCGATCGGCATCTCGATGCCGTGCGCCGCGGCCAGCTCGAGCGCTCCGGCGACCGTGGCAACGCCTTCGGCGACACCGGTCAGCCGCTCCCCCGCCTCCGGCCACGCGACACCGGACGCGATCAGCTCACCCGCACGCCGGTTGCGCGACAACGGCGACATGCACGTCGCGATGAGATCGCCGACACCGGCCAGCCCGGCGAAGGTCAGCGGGTTGGCTCCAGCCGCGACCCCGAGGCGTGTCATCTCGGCGAGCCCTCGGGTGATGATCGCGGCCTTGCTCGAGTCGCCGAAGCCGAGGCCGTCGACCATGCCGGCCGCCAGCGCGACGACGTTCTTGAGCGCGCCGCACAGTTCCACCCCGATGAGGTCGGGGTTGGTGTAGACGCGAAATCGCTCCGATGACAGGACCCATGCGAGCTCTGTCGCGAGATCGCCATCCGCCGATGCGATGACCGACCCCGCGGGCTTGCCGGCGGCGATCTCGCGCGCGAGGTTCGGCCCGGACAGGGCAGCGATCGGGCGGCCCGGCAGCTCCTCGGCGAGCACCTCGCTCATGCGAAGGCGGCTGCCCTCCTCGATGCCCTTGACAACGCTGAGGATGGGCGTCCCAGCAGGCAGCGCCTGGCTGAGCGAGCGCGCCGTCGCACGGACGTGCTCGGACGGCACGGCCACGACGAAGAATCGATGTTCCGCGGCAAGGGCCGAGGGGTCCGCGACGACGCTCACGGACGCCGGCAGCGAAACACCCGGCAGGTAGCGCTCGTTCACGCGGTCGCGGGACATGCGCTCGGCCGCATCGCCGCGACGCGTCCAGAGCGTGATCGGCGCGGTTTCGGCGAGCAGCACCGCGAGCGTGGTCCCCCAGGCGCCGGCGCCGATGACGCCGATGGGTTCGGTCATGCGCGCGACGATAGCAGCGCTCAGGCGGCGAGCAGGGCCGCTGCGACCTCGTCCGCGGGCTCGAGGCTCGACAGCGCGAGCACTGGCACGTTCGGATCGGGCACACCCAGGCCCCGCCGGTCGAGCCACGCCGCCGCGATGCCCATGCGGAAGGCGCCGACGACGTCGTTCTCCCACGAGTCTCCCAGCATCACCGCCTCCGATGGAGCTGCGTCGGCCGCGCGCAGGGCGATCTCGAAGATCGCCGGATCGGGCTTGTTGACGCCGGCGGCCTCCGAGATGACGAGGTCGTCGAACAGGTGTCGCAGGTTCGTGTGGCGCAGCTTGTCCTCCTGCTCGCTGACGAGGTTGTTCGTCACCGCCACGATCCGCGCGCCACGCCGCCGGACCTCCACGAGCAGCTCGCGGGCACCGGCCACCGGGCGTCGAGCTGCCAGGTAGGCCCGCCGATAGGCATCGGCCAGGACGAGCGCCTCGTCGGGGTCGATCTCATCGCCGGTCTCGCGCACGAGACGGCGGATGCGCTCGGCACGAAGCTGGTCGACGGACAGCTCGCCGGCCATCCACAGCGCGTGCGTCTCCTCCACGATCTCCATGAAGCGGTCGGCCACAGCGCCCGGATCGCGCTCGGCGAAGGAGCGATGCGTCGCGATCGAGGTCACGACAGCGTCGTGGGCCGGCCCCATCCAGTCGATGACCGTGTCGTCGATGTCGACCAGCAGCGCCCGCCTCATCGGCGCCGCGCCCGACGTCGGGGCCGGGAGGCCGCCCGTGCCGCCTCCTCCGACTCGCGCTGGCGGAGGATGAGGCGGATCGGCGTGCCCAGGAAGCCGTACTTCTCGCGGATCTGGTTCTCCAGGTAGCGTTTGTAGCTGAAGTGGACGATCTCCGGGTCGTTGACGAAGGCCACGAACGTCGGTGGCGCCACGCCGACCTGGGTGGCATAGAAGATCTTCGGCAGCCTGTTGCGGACGTGCGATGGCGGATGCGCCCTCACCGCGTCCATCACCAGACGGTTCAGCTCGCCGGTCGGCACACGCCGGTATCGCTCCTCCGCCACGCGCAGCGCCTCCCGCAGGATGCGCTCGACGCGTTGCCCGCTCAGCGCCGATGCGAAGACGATGTCGGCCCAGGCCAGGTACGGAGCGTCCCGCCGCAGGCGCTTCAGCCACTGATCGGCGGTGTGCTCGTCCTTCTCGACCGCGTCCCACTTGTTGATGACGAGGACGATCCCCTTGTGCGCCTCGAGCACGTAGCCGACGACGTGCGCGTCCTGTGCGGTGTAGCCCTCGCTCGCATCGGTCATGACGATCGCCACGTCGGCGGAGTCGATGGCCTTCATCGAGCGCAGCACGCTGTAGCGCTCGATCCCCTTCTCGATCGCGCCGCGTCGGCGGATGCCGGCCGTGTCGACCAGCACCATGGGCTGCCCGTCGAGCTCGATCGGCGTATCGATCGGATCGCGGGTGGTGCCCGGCACGTCGGACACGATCATTCGCTCGCTGCCGAGCACGCGGTTGATGAAGGTCGACTTGCCGGTGTTCGGGCGCCCGACGACCGCAACGCGCGGCGCACCGAGCTCCGACTCCGCCAGCTCGGCCATCTCCTCCTCGGTCAGGTCACCCTCAGGGGCCGATGCCGCCGCCTCGCCAGGCATCGGCGGCGGGAGGTTGTCGACGATGAGATCGGCCAGATCGCCGGTATTGCGGCCGTGCTGGGCGCTGATGGTGATCGCCGGATCGAAGCCGAGCGCGTAGAACTCGACCGCATCGGCCTCGCGCGACGGGTTGTCGCCCTTGTTGATCACGAGGATCACCGGCGTGTGTGCGCGGCGTAGGCGATCGGCAACTTCATGGTCCAGCGGCGCAAGCCCGGCGTGGGCATCGACGACGAACAGGATGAGGTCGGCCTCCTCGACGGCGACCCGCGCCTGGTCCTGCACCCGCTCCTCGATGTGCGTGCCCGGATCCAGCTCCAACCCGCCAGTGTCGACCACGGTGAACGTGCGCCCGTTCCAGTCGGCGGTGCCGTAGACCCGATCCCGGGTCGTCCCGGACACGTCGGAGATGATCGCCAGGCGCTCGCCGATGAGCCGGTTGAAGAGCGTGCTCTTGCCGACATTCGGGCGGCCGACGATGGCGACGACGGGCAGGGAA
The DNA here is from genome assembly GCA_036380955.1 of Candidatus Limnocylindria bacterium. Lineage (GTDB taxonomy): Bacteria > Chloroflexota > Limnocylindria > QHBO01 > QHBO01 > JACDBZ01. The sequence goes on from DASVDT010000124.1 coordinate 8,659, forward strand.
GGCATGGGGACGAGTGTAGCCGCGCCGAGGCGTCGTCCCCGCAGGCAGGTTCGGCCCGGTACGATCACGCTCGTGCGGATCGGTATCGTTGCCACCCGGCTCGCCGGCGTCGACGGCGTCACTTTCGAGGCGGCCAAGTGGGAAACCGTCCTGGAGCGCATGGGCCACGAGGTGCGCCTGCTGGGCGGCGAGATCGACGCGCTGCGCCCGAACGCACGGCTGGTGCCGGCGATGCATTTCACCTATCCGCAGGCGGCACGCGTCACCGCGGCGGCGTTCGACCCGGAGAGCGACGCGGCTGCCGTCCGCGCCGAGATCGATCGGCTCGCGCAGCAGCTCGTGCCGGTCATCGAGAACTGGATCGAGTCCCAGCGGATCGAGCTGCTGATCGCCGAGAACGCGTGGGCCATCCCGATGCAGCTGCCACTGGCGGTGGCGCTGCGACGAGTGGTCGAGGAGACCGGGCTGCCGGCGATCGGCCATCACCACGACTACTGGTGGGAGCGCGAGCGCTTCGCGAGCTGCGTCGTGCCGGAGGTGCTCGAACGCTACTTCCCGCCCGATCTGCCCGGCATTCGCCACGTGAGCATCAACAGCCTGGCCGCGCGGGAGCTTCGCCGGCGCCGCGGCATCGACTCGGCGGTCGTGCCCAACGTGTTCGATTTCTCGCTCGGCCGGCCACGCCCGCATCCGGCCGTCCGGCGCCAGCTGCGCCGGGAGCTCGGCATGGGGGAGCGCGGGCTCCTGGTGGTCCAGCCGACGCGCGTCGTTCCGCGCAAGGGCATCGAGCTGGCGATCGAGCTCGTTGGGCGGCTGCGCGATCGGCACGCCGTGCTGCTGATCACCAGCCCGGCGGGCGACGAGGGCCTCGATTACCTCGTCGAGCTCGAGCGGCTCGCGGAGCAGAGCAGGGTCACCCTGCGGTATGCGGCGAACCGCTTCGCGCCCGACCTCGAGGGCAAGCCGCTGCGGCCGGCGCACTCGCTCCATGACGCGTACCTCGCCGCCGATCTCATCACCTATCCCTCGCTGTACGAGGGCTATGGCAACGCGTTGGTCGAGGCGGTCTTCTACGGCAAGCCGGTGCTCGTCAACCGCTACCCCGTCTACGACGCCGACATCCGGCCGCTCGGCTTCCGGTTCGTCGAGATCTCCGGAGAGATCACGCCCGCGACCGTTCGGGAGGTGAGGGAGCTGCTCGCCGACTCGCCGCGCGCCACCCGCATCGGTCGCCACAACTTCGAGCTCGGGCGCCAGCACCTGTCCTACGAGGTCCTGCGCCGGCGCCTGGGCCGATGGATCGGCAAGCTGACCCACACTCGTCAGCAGCCGCGGTGAGCTCGCCCCTCCGACTGCGCGATGCCGCTCGCGCGGTGGTGCTGGATTCGGACGGACGCATCCTCCTCGTTCGGTTCGAGTTTCCCGATCGCCACGTGTGGGCCTGTCCGGGCGGCGGGCTGGAGCCCGGTGAATCGCACGAGGACGCGCTTCGCCGCGAGCTGCTCGAGGAGGTGGGCCTCGAGGTCGACGACGTCGGTCCGTGCATCTGGACGCGCACGCACGTCATTCCCTTCCTCGACGGTCGCTGGGATGGCCAGGTCGAGCGCTTCTTCCTGGTGGAGGTGGCGCACTTCGAGCCGGTGCCTGTGTTGGGCCTTGATCAGCTCCGTGCCGAGTTCGTCACCAACCTGCGCTGGTGGTCGACCGATGAGCTCGCCGCATCGTCGGAGATCCACGCACCACGGCGCCTTCCGGAGCTGGTCGCTGATCTTCGCGCCACCGGGCGGCCGCCGGCGCCGATCGATACCGGGGTGTGACTCTGTCGCCCGAGCGAAGCGTCCAGATTCACACCAGGTGAGCATGAGGAGCCCCAAGCGGCCGCGAACGACCAGCATCGACGCCCGGTGCTCACCTCGTGAGAAACCGGGAGCGTCGGAGCGCCACGAACCGGATAGCGCTCACCGGGTGTGAATTCGGACGCTTCGGGGCGCTGAGACCCGGCCGCGCCGCACTACGCGGTCAAGGCGTAGATGCGATCGCGCACTTCCTCGAGATCGGCCTCGGGCGTCGACGTTCCGCCGGTGATGCCGATCCGCGCCTTCCCGATCAGCCAGGCGGCGTGCTCGGACGCCAGCTCGTCGGCATCGGCGACGTGGACGGTCTCCGGCTGGATCTGCGCGCACTTCACGGCCAGTTCCTTGGTGTTCGAGCTGTTCTTGCCGCCGACGACCACCATCGCGTCGACCTCGCGGGCCAGCTTCACGCTCTGGTCCTGGCGGGTCAGGGTGACCGGGCACACGGTGTTGACGACGCGAAGGTCGTGGCATCGGCGCAGGCAGAAGGCGGCGAACTCCTCGAGCTTGTTGGGCAGGATGGTCGACTGCGACAGGACGCCGATCCTCTTCGTGCGCGGCACGCGCTCCCAGGTGGATCGGTCCATGTCGTCGACCACCACGTGCTTCTCGCCGGCGTACGAGCGGACGCCCTTGACCTCGGGATGGTCCTCGTGTCCGATGATGCACACGGTGTAGCCCGCCTCGGCCAGCTCCTGGGCGGCCTTCTGCGACTGGAGGACCCAGGTGCAGGTCGCATCGATGACCTCGAGGCCGTCGGCCTGCTTCACGCGGTCGAACTCGGACTTCGGGACGCCGTGCGCGCGGATGACCAGGGTCCCGCCCTCGACCTGGTCGGCGAGGTCGGCGGTGCGGATGCCGCGCTCGGCGAGATCGGCCTTGATGCCCTGGTTGTGCACCAGCTGACCGAGGGTGGTGACGTCCTTGCCCGCTTCGCGCGCCTGCTTGGCCTTGTCGATCGCGAGCCGGACGCCATAGCAGAAGCCGGCGCGCTCCGCGATACGAACGTCCGGTCGAAGTGCCGTGGTCATCGGCTCAATTGTAGGAAAGATCGCCCTTCAGCGACCGATGCCGCCATTCGTCCGACGCGGCGCGGGACGTTGCTCGGCCGGCAGCAGGTCCGCGACGGCCGCCTCGATCCGCCGGGTTGCATCGGCCAACGCCTCGCGGTCGATGCGTCCGGCCGACGAGTGAGGCAGGGTGAACGGCTCGCCGATGCGGATCGTCACGCGCGTCCGGTGCGGCAGGCGCGAGCGACCGGGAAACATGCGGTGCGAGCCGGCGATCCCGACGGGCAGCACCGACGTGCCCGAACGCATGGCCAGGTATGCGGCGCCGTCCTTGAACGAACGCATGCGGCCGTCGCGCGAGCGGGTGCCCTCGGGGAAGAGCGCAATCGGGCGACCGTCGGCCAGGGCCTCGAGCGAGAAGCGCTGCGCCGCGCGGTCGCCCTCGCCGCGCCGCACGAAGTACACCCCCGACTGGGTCGCGAGCCAGCCGATCAGCGGCCACCTGCGCATCTCGACCTTGGCCATGAAGTGCACGATCCGGCCGACCTGGTGGCCGGTCGCCCAGCCCAGCATCGGCGGGTCGAGGTTCGAGCAGTGGTTGGCCACGACGATGAACGCCCCGCTGCGTGGGATGCGCTCGACACCCTCGACCCGAAGGCCGAAGAAGAGCCGGCAGAAGCCGCCGATGATCGCCGCGCCGGGATGGTAGAACCAGCTACGCATCGATCTCTCCAAGGCGGGCCACGATCGCCTCGACGCTCTCGCGCACGCTGAGGCGGCCCGTGTCGAGGACCAGCGCCCCCTGCGCCTGCCGCAGCGGGGCAATGGCCCGGCCGGAGTCGGCGGCATCGCGGCGCTCGATCTCGGCGAGGTACTCGTCCAGGCGGTCCGGAGCGCCCATTTCCGCCGCGCGCCGGGCGGCACGCACGTGCGCCTCGGCCGTCAGGAACACCTTGAGCGACGCGTTCGGCAGCACCACGGTGCCGATGTCGCGGCCGACCATGACGGTATCGCCCCGCGCGGCCACGGCACGCTGGACCTCGAGCATGGCGTCGCGCACCTCGGCGTGGCGGCTGACCGCACTCACGGCCCGATCGATGCGGGGCTCACGGACCTGCGCCGTGACGTCGCGGCCGTCGAGCCGAACGGTCTCGAACCGATCGGTCTGCTCCGGGCGCGGCCGCTCGACCTCGATCCGGCACTCGGTGGCCAGGAACCCGAGCAACGGCCCGTCCTCGACGTCGACGCCCCGCTCGACGGCGGCGAGCGTCAGCGCGCGATACATCAGGCCGGTGTCGACGAATGTCGCGTCGATCTCCTGCGCCAGCGCGTAGCCGATGGTGCTCTTCCCGGCGCCGGACGGCCCGTCGATGGCCACCGTGCGGCTCATGCCCGCTCCCCGACGAGCGCGCCCACCTCGCGAGGGCGAAGATGTCGCCACTCCCCCTCTCGCAGGCCGGCCAGGCTCAGCGAACCGAAGCGAGTCCGCACGAGACGCTCGACGCGGCAATCGACGGCGGCGAACAACCGGCGGACCTCGCGCTTGCGTCCCTCGCCGAGCCGGACGCGCAGCCACTCCCCCTCCTCGACGCGATCGCGGACGACCTCGCGCGGCGGCAGGGCGGGACGGGCTGACAGCAGCCGCGCCGGGCCATCCTCGAGCCGGACGCCGTTCAGCAGCCGCCGCAGCGCCGCTCCGCCCGGCGGCGGCGATACCAGCGCCGCGTACTCGCGCTCGTTCTCGTAGCGCGGATGGAGGACGCGGTTGGCCCACTCGCCGTCATTGGTGAGGAGCATCAATCCCTCCGACTCGACGTCGAGCCTGCCGGCCGGCCAGAGACGCTCACCGCCGCTGTCGACCAGTGACACGACCGAGCGGCGACCTCGTTCGTCGCGTGCGGACGACAGGAATCCGCGGGGCTTGTGAACGGCGATGTGCACCGCGGGGGCCGCTCGCGACAGCTCACGGCCGTCGACCTCGATCTGATCGCGCTCCGGATCAGCCGAGTCCCCGAGCGCCGCGAGCGCGCCGTTGACGCGGACGCGTCCATCGGCGATCAGGTCCTCCGCGCGCCGTCGGGACGTGATCCCGGCGCGGGCGATGATCTTCTGCAGGCGCTCAGTCGGCATCGGCGGCCGAGGCCAGCGCGGTGAGCTGCGCCGCGTCGCTCGACAGGGGCGGCAGGTCGTCGGTCGAGGTGAGGCCGAAGCGCTCGAGGAAGGTGAAGGTCGTGCCGAACAGGATCGGGCGCCCGGGCGTGTCGCGGCGTCCCATCTCGGTGATGAGCCGCCGATGGAGCAGCGACCGGATCACGTAGTCGGAGTCGACGCCGCGAACGCGCTCCACGTCGCCGCGCGTGCACGGCTGCCGGTACGCGATGACCGCGAGCGCCTCCAGCGCAGCCGGCGACAGCCGCGCCTCTTCGCGCGCGGCGTACTCGGCCAGGCGCGCGCCAACCTCGGGCGCGGTCACGAGCTGCCACTGGTCATCGTTGCGCTGAACGCGGAGGCCGCGACGATCCTCCTCCAGCCGCTCACCGAGAGCCGAGAGCGCGCCCTCCGCCTGGAGCGCCGGGACGCCGGCGAGACCGGCCAGCTCGCCCGTGGTCAGCGGGCGCTCGGCGATGAACAGCAGCGCCTCCAGGTAGACGTCGAGGTCGTCGCTCACGGCTTCGCCGGCTCGGGAAGTGCCTCGATCATGATCGGGCCGAACAGGTCGCTCTGCTCGGCACGCACCTGCCGGCGCCGGACCAGCTCGAGCGTGGCGAGGAACGTCACCGCCGCCTCGGTGCGCGACGTGCAACGGGCGAGGATCGTCTGCAGCAGGACGCGACCGCCGCGCGACAGCGCCTCGCGCAGCACGGCGATCTGCTGGCCGATGGTGATCTCGCGCGCGACGATCTCGGGCGGCGGAGCGACCGGCTCAGGGATGGCGGCCAGCGTCTCGAGGGCGGCGGCGAGCACGCCGGCAGGCATCGGCTCGGCGGGCACCTCAGGCAGGTCGGACTCGCGCGGCTCGCGGCGCATCACCGGCGCGGCGCCGTCGCGCTCGCCGAGCGCGACCGCCGCATCACGCAGCGCCCGGTACTCGAGCAGGCGCCGTCGGAGCTGCTCCTCGTCCGGCTCGTCGCCTCCCTCGGGCAGCGGCGGCAGCGGCTCGGCAGGCAGCATGCGCTTCGACTTCAGATAGATGAGCTGCGCGGCGGTGGCGACGAACTCCGAAAGGTTCGTGGCGTCCACGGGATGCAGGGCCAGATGCTCGACGTAGGCATCGGCCACCTCCGCCAGGGGCACGGTCAGGACGTCCAGCTGCCGCGACTCGATGAGATGGAGCAGCAACTGGAGTGGGCCCTCGAACACGGGCAGTGCGAGGGTGAACTCGGCGTCGCCAACCGGCACCGCGACCGCCTCCGCGACCTCGATCGAGATGGGCTCCACGCCCTCAGCTCGCGTCATCGGCGTCCTTCAGGGCCGCCAGCAGCTGCGCATCGGCTTCGTCCACACGGCCGATGATGAAGGCTCCGACCCGCCGCCCGCAGCCCGCGGACGCAGCGAGGTCGGCCGACAGGCGACCGTGGTGCAGATAGAGGTGAAACGGGTGGCGCCATGAGCGTGGATCGGCGCTCGCCAGGCGACCAAGGGCCCGGGGTGCCAGCGACTCGAGCAGGACGCCGCTTGCGCGGTGCCAGAGTCGCATGCGGTCTCCCTTGGCCACGTCGTGGAGCAGGGCGGCGGCCAGGAGATCGGCGTCGTCGTGGCCGGCGGCAAGTAGCTTGTCCACCACGTCGAGCGCATGGCGTCGATCCGCGACCGGCATCGCCCGGTACAGCGCGAATGCGCGGTCGGGCAGGACGCGACGCGCCAGCTCCTCCTCGCCCGGATGGACGCGCGCCCGAACATGAGCCACCGCCTGCATGACCCTATGCACCGATGAGGACCCCGGTGATGCCGGCGACCGCGCGGAAGAGCAGCCCGAGCGGGCTGTTGGGCAGGATGATCAGGAGCAGCAGCACCAGGATGCCGTACGGCGCATAGCGCTGGACCGTCATCGCGGTTCTGGGAGGCAGGAACGAGAGCACCGCGTTGTACCCGTCCAGCGGCGGGATCGGGATGAAGTTGAACAGCGCCAGCAGCACGTTGAGCAGCACGACGTTGCGAACCAGGCCGACCAGGAAGCCGCCCTCGACCCCGGCGAGGTCCAGCACCCGGTAGATGACCGCAAAGCCGATGGCGACCACGAAGTTCGCGACCGGCCCCGCGGCCGCGACGAGCCACATGCTCCGCACCCCGTTGCGGAGGGCGTAGGGGTTGACCATGACCGGCTTGGCCCACCCGAAGCCGGCGATGAGGAGCATGACCGCACCGATCGGGTCGATGTGCGGGATCGGGTTGAGCGTCAGCCGCCCCATCGCGCGCGGCCGGTGATCACCGAGCTCGTCGGCGACCAACGCGTGGCTGAACTCGTGGAAGGTGAGCCCGACCAGCAGCGCGATGACTGCCGCCAGCAGGACGTCGAGCGAGGGGGCGCCGAACAGCATCAGGCCAGGCGAGGGAGCAGGTCACCGAGGAGGGTGACGAGACGCTCGGCGCCGACCTTGCCCATCTCGATCACCTCGGCGTGCGTCGCGCCCGTCTCGACGTCATCGGTCGCCTTGTTCGTCACCAGGCTGAAGCCGATGGCCCGGACGCCGGCGTGCCGCGCGACGATGACCTCGTGGACGGTGCTCATGCCCACGGCATCGGCGCCGAGCCCGCGCAGCATGCGCATCTCGGCCCGAGTCTCGTACGAGGGCCCGGAGAGCATGATGTAGATGCCCTCGCGCAGCGCGACGCCGGTGCGACCGGCGGCCTCGCGCGCCATGGCGCGCAGCGCCGGGTCGTAGGCATCGGTCATCGGCGGGAAGCGCTCGCCGAACCGATCGAGGTTCGGGCCCAGCAGCGGGTTCTCGCCCGAGAAGTTGATGTGGTCGCTGATGAGCATCACGTCGCCGGGATCGAATTCCGGGTCGAGGCCACCGGACGCGTTGGTGACGATGAGTGTCTCGATCCCGAGCGCAAGCACCGAACGAAGGAGGATGGTCGCTTCGCGCTGCGAGTAGCCCTCGTAGGGATGCGCGCGCCCCGAGAGGACCAGCATCGGCGTGCCAGCGACGGTGCCCGCCACGAGCTCGCCGGCGTGGCCCGCGACCGCGCCCTGCGGCACGTTCGGGATGTCGCCGTAGGAGAGCCGCAGGCGAGGCTCGTCGTCGAGGAGCTCGACCACGCCACCCAGCCCGGACCCGAGGATGGCCGCCAGCTTCGGCTGCGCCACGCGCGGATCGCCGGACAGCCACGCCGTGATCCTCTCGGTCGCCTCCGAGATGCGTCGATCGAGCTCCGCTCCGTAGATTCCGTCGGAGAGCGCGCCGAGGGCCGGCTGGGGCACCTACATCCGCTCCAGGAGCTCGCGCTTCTTCGCCTCGTACTCCTCCGCGGTGATGAGGCCCTTGTCCCGCAGGCCGGCCAGTCGCTCGAGGGTGGCACCCAGGTCATCGGCCGGGTTCGAGGCGGCGGGCGGAGGCGGTGGTGCAGCCGGAGCGCTGGCCGGGGCCGGAGCGTCGGCGCCGCCTTCGGCATACACCGCGACCCGATCGGAGCCCGCTCGAGGCGCCATCGGCTCGGCGCGCTGCATTTCCGGGGCGGGCGCCTGGCGCTGATAGCGCGGTGGGGCCAGGTCGGGCTGCTCGAGCATCGTCTTCTGGTCGAACATCGCCTTCTTGAAGGTGACCGGGTCGGCGATCATCGGGAAGTCGGCAACGTTGGCGCCGCCGACCTCCTCGGCAGCGGTCAGGATGTCGAGCGTCCCGAAGCCGAAGATGCGCCCGAACACGCTCTGGTCCAGCCGCGCGTCGTTGATCTTCTCCAGGCTCGTATCGCTGACGCTCTTGTTGAGCACGCCCTCGGCGCGCATCACGCGCCGGGTGGTGATGAGCCATTCCTGGTTGCGCCAATCCCAGAGCACGAAGCCGATCCAGCCGATGGCGCCCAGCAACGCAGCCACGGCGATGACGGTGACGGCGCCATCGATGGTCGGGTTGTCGAGCACCTGTCCGCGGTTCGTGCCGACCCACAGGGCCAGGGCCAGCGCCACGATGGCGACGAGGATCCATACCCACGTTCGCGCGATCACGGCGAACCAGTGTTGGCGGCTCTCGTAGACGACCTCCTCGTTCCGGCTCAGGAGGTTCTTGGCGTAACTCATGGGCCTCGTACGCTCCGCTTCAGGCTCTCGGATGCGCCCGCGCGTAGACCTCGCGGACGCGCTCGCCGGTCAGGTGGGTGTAGAGCTGGGTGGTGCTGATGCTAGCATGGCCCAGCAGCGCCTGGACCACGCGCAGATCGGCCCCGCCCTCCAGCAGATGCGTCGCAAAGCTGTGCCGGAACGTGTGCGGCGTCACCCGCACCGACACCCCCGACGCGGCCGTCCAGCGCTTCACGAGCCTCCACACCGACTCCCGCGACATGCGCTTGCCACGCGTGTTGACGAAGACCGCGGGCGTGGGTCTCGCGCCGGTCCACGCCTGGCGCGGACCGGACCGATACCGATGCAGGCGCTCGCGCGCCTCCTCCCCCATCGGCACCCTGCGCTCCTTGTTGCCCTTGCCGATGACCCGCACCTGGGCATTCGGCAGGTCAACCCGGTCCGTGTCCAGCCCGACGAGCTCGCTGACCCGCAGGCCACAGGCGTAGAGGAGCTCCAGGATGGCCCGATCCCGGACGCCGACATCGTCGTCCGCCGGCGGTGCATCGAGGATGCGCGCCACGTCGTCGGGCTCGAGCACGTCCGGGAGATAGCTGCCCGGACGCGGTGCATCCACCAGAGCGGGAACGTCTCGGGTGGCGTAACCCTCGCGCAGGGCAAACGCGTAGAAGCTGCGAACCGCGGCCGATTTGCGGGCCTGCGTGCTGCCCTTCGCCCCGTTGCGCTGGAGGGCCTGGACGAAGTCGAGCAGCGGCTTCGGGTCATCCCGCCATCGTCGCCCCTTGGCCTGCTCGGCGAACTGGGCCAGGTCGCGGCGATAGGCCGCGATGGTGAGCGGTGAGAGCCCGCGCTCGACGCGCAGCTCGACCAGGAAGGCATCGACCACCGCGTCGAGCGGCGTCTCAGGCACCAGCCTGCTCCGCCGTGACTGCCACCCGAAACCGATACATCGGCCAGATCGCGCCCGATCCCTGCGTCGGGCGCACTCTGTCCGATTGATCGGTGCGCAGCGCTCGTGAGGCCGACCTATCGGCGGCCGTTGTGCTCACCTGGAACCGATCTATCGGATAGATCGAGCCGAGTAGCTCGCTCCGGCCGGATCCGACCGATTGATCGGTCCCGGGCGGGCGCATCAGCGAGCCGCGCGGAGAAGCGCCCGGGCTGCGGCTTCTGCCTCCTCTCCCGCCCCTTCGCCGGCGAGCATGGCGGCGAGCTCGGCCGGTCGGTCCTCCGGCGCAAGCAGCCGGGCTTCGGTCGCGGTCCGGCCATCGGTCACGCGCTTGCCGACCACGATGTGGGCGTCGGCATGGGCGGCCACCTGCGGGAGGTGCGTGACGCACAGCACCTGGTGGTAGGCGCTCAGCGCCCGGAGCCGCTCCCCGAGCGCCGCGGCGTTCCGGCCGCCGACGCCGGCGTCGATCTCGTCGAAGACGAGCAGCGGCGTGTCGTCGGCGGCTGCCAGCACCACTTTGAGCGCCAGCGACAGACGGCTGGCCTCGCCGCCGGACGCGATCCGGCCCAGCGGCCGAGCCGGCTCACCCGGGTTCGGCGCGAAGGTGAACGACACGCGATCGGCGCCCGTGGGCCCGATCTCGCCTGCCTCGATCTCGACGGCGAACGAATCGGCGGGCAGGCCCAGCGCCGGCAGCTCGACGTTGACATCGGCGCCAAGCCGCTCCGCGGCGGCGCGACGGGCTTCACTCAGTTCGCCTGCCGCGGCCTCCAGCTCGGCGAGCCGCTTCGCCTCCTCGATCCGTAGTCGCTCGCGCTCGCCCTCCTGGTTCTCGAGGCGCTCGAGCTCGGCCGCCGAGGCTTCGCCAAAGGCGATCACGCCCTCCAGCGTGTCACCGTACTTGCGGCGAAGGTCGTACAGCAGCCCCAAACGCTCCTCGGCGGCAGCGCGAGCGGCGGGATCGAGGTCGACCGCCTCGGCGGCATGGCTGGCGTCCCGCGCGAGCTCGGACGCCTCCGCGGCCAGCGCGGCGGCGCGGTCGGCGAGCGGTCCGAAGCGGTCGTCGTGCGACGCCGCCACCGCGAGGCTGCGCTCGACGCTGGCGAGCGCGTCGCCCGCGCCGCCGTCGTCGCGCAGGCCGGCAACGCCTTCGGCAGCCGACCGCACGATCGTCTCGGCATGCTCGGCCGCGCGCAGCGCGGCCTCGAGCTCGGCGTCCTCGCCGGGCCGTGGCGACGCCGCGACGATCTCGTCGACCTGGTGGCGCAGCAGCTCGACCCGACGAACGAGGTCGTGGGGGTCGGTCAGCAGCTCCACGGACGCCGCCGCAACCGCCCGCCAGGCGCGATACGCGTCACCGACGGCCGCGACCAGCGCCGCATTCGCGGCGAAGCCGTCGAGCAGCGCCAGCTGGTGCGCCGGCTCGAGCAGGCGCTGCTGGTCGTGCTGTCCGTGGATCTCGCCGAGGCGCGCACCCAGCGATGCCAGCCCGCCAACCGTCACCGTCCGATCGTTGACGCGGGCGATCGAACGACCGTCGGCGCCGACCTCGCGCCGCACGATGATCGAGCCTTCGCCGGCAGCGATCACGTCGGCCAGTGCGTCGTCAGGCCCTGGCGAGGGCGCATCGAAGATCGCCTCCACGCGTGCCGCATCGGCGCCGGCGCGGACCTGGTCGGTGCTGGCGCGCGCCCCGAGGGCGAGCGCCACCGCATCCACCACCAGCGACTTGCCGGCACCGGTCTCGCCGGTCAGGACCGTGAAGCCGGGCGCAAGCGCCAGCCGGACGGACTCGACCACGGCCAGGTTCTCGACGGTCAGCTCGCGGAGCGGCATCGGTGCAGTATCGGCCTAGTACGGCAGCAGCGATGCCTTTGTGCGCAGGAGGTCGTAGAAGGGCGTGCTGCCGGTCGGCTCGATCATCCGCATCGGCTCGGGCAGCGCGCGAACCTCGACCCGGTCGCCGATCGCCATCGGCAGGTCGAGCTGCCCGTCCAGGCTGACCAGGGCGCCGTCGTGCGCCTCGCGCAGGATGAGGTTGACCTGGTGGTCCTCGCCCGCGACCACGCTGTGCAGCGGCGAGAGGTACGCGGCAACGGGCGTGATGATCATGTTGCGCAGGCGCGGATCCAGGATCGAGCCGCCCGCGCTGAAGCTGTAGGCCGTCGAGCCCGTCGGCGTGGCCACGACCACCCCATCGGCCACGTAGGTGGCCAGGTGCGAGCCGGAGACCTCGACCTCGAGCCGAATCATGCGCACGCGGCTGCCACGCGTGACGACCACCTCGTTCAGGCAGGCGTGCCCCTCCCTGCTCCCGTCGCGGCGGATCAGGGTGGCGAGAATACGGAACCGGTCCTCCGTGACGTAGTCGCCGGCCGCGACCTGGTCGAGCGCCGCCTCCAGGCCATCCGACTCGACCTTGGCCAGGAAGCCGACGCGGCCCAGGTTGACGCCCAGCGCCGGCACGCCGGAGCCGCCGATGGCCCCGGCAGTCCGCAGGAACGTTCCGTCACCGCCCAGGACGCACACGAAGTCGGTCGTCGCCAGCTCGCCCTCGATGCGCTCGTGCGCGTCGCCCGGCGCGTCCCACATCTCGACGCCGCGGTCGGCGCACCACGCACGGGCACGACCCAGCATCGCGGACGCGCGGTCGCTGTACGGGTTGAAGGTGAAGCCGATGCGCTTCACGCGGGATCGGCCTCCGATCGGCTCAGCCGCTCCGCGATGCGATCGACGCTGCGGCGCAGCTCGGCCAGCTCCACGGCCATGTCGCGCGGCTCGGTGACCGCGGCATACGAACGGTCCAGGCCCGCGGCGATGAGCGCGCGCATCAGGCTGGATGGCGACACGCCTCGGGCCTGCGCCGCCTCCTCGACCCGCGCCAGGAGCGCATCGGGCATGCGCAGGCTCACGATCTGGCGCATCGTGTCCGGCGCTGGCTCGTGCGTTGCCGGCTCGACGACCTCGAGTCCCTCGAAGCCGATCCCGAGCTGCTCGACCTGCGGCGCGGCGGCGCTTCTTCGCTTCATCGGCGTGATCGTAATACGCGCGTGCTACGCGGCGCGCCCAGATTGCCGGTACGCAGGTGGACGGTCAGGCCTCCCGCACTGCCGCGGATGCGCTGTCGAGGTACTCGGCCCGTTCGGTCCCGCCCTCCACGCGCAGGTCGATGAGAAACTCGACGTTGCCATCGCCGCCGCGAATCGGCGAACGAATGGCGCGATGCGCGTGCAGGTCCGCACCTTGGGCGTCGGTCCACATGTCGCGGAGGATGCGCTCCCAGACGGTGGGATCGGTGACGACCCCGCCCCTCGGGACGTCCTCGCGACCGGCCTCGAACTGCGGCTTGACCAGGGCGACCACGCGACCGTCATCTGTCAGCAGGTTGCGGACGGCCGGGAGCACCAGGCGCAGGCTGATGAAGCTCAGGTCGAGCGTGGCGAGGCCAACCGGCTCGGGCAGCTTGCGGAGCTCTCGAAGGTTCGTGCGCTCCATGCTCACGACCCGCGGGTCGTCGCGCAGGCGCTGAATGAGCTGTGCTCGCCCGACGTCGACCGCGTAGACGATGCGCGCGCCCCGGGCCAGCAGGACGTCGGTGAAGCCGCCGGTCGAGGCACCGGCGTCCAGTGCGGCCGTGCCGGTGGGATCGATCCGGAAGGCGTCGAGCGCCGCTTCCAGCTTCGCCCCCGCGCGGCTGGCCCACCTCGGCTTCTCGACCAGCGAGACCGATGCGTCCGCGGCCACCATCTGACCCGGCTTGAGCCGCCGCGTGCCGTCCAGCTCAACGTCGCCGGCGTGAATGAGCGCCTGGGCCTCGGCCTTCGAACGTGCGAGCTCCCGATCGACGAGCAGCTGGTCCAGTCGGATGCGTGACGCCATGCCGCGCAGCATGCTACGGACGACCGCCTCATCGTGCGCGGTCACGTCACCCGCACGGCTGGGACTCGCCCTGCGC
>DASVDT010000125.1:0-6262 GCA_036380955.1 Candidatus Limnocylindria bacterium
GGAATATCGCGATTCACGAAGGAGCAGGCGCCAACGACGACGTGGTCGCCGATGCTGATCCCCTTCGCCACGACGGTCTGGCTGCCGATGTAGGTGAAGTCACCGATGCTGACCCCGGCCCGCTCTGCGGGCAGCCGGCCGCCGCTCAACGCCCAGCGGATGGTGTCGTGCGAGTAGATGTGTACGCCGCTGCTGATGCTGCAACCCTCGCCGATCGAGAGTCCGCCGCTGCCATCCAGCATGGTGAAGGGTCCGATCCACGTGTTTCGCCCGACCTGTACGTCGCCGAACACGTAGCTGTTGTGGTAAATGCTCGAGCCGTCGCCGAACCCAAGACTCTTGGCTCGCTCCCACCGGTCAAAGAGGAGCTCTTCAAGCGGAAGGTCGCGCGACCAATCGCTGCGCATCTTCCCCCGCAGCTCGTCGTAGAGAGCGCGTAGCTCCTCGTGGAGCTCGCTCACCGGCCATCTCCAAGCGCGAGCAGCCGCTCGCCGACATATGCCACGTCGTCGTCCGTCATCGTCGCGTACAGCGGCAGAGCGAGCGACAGCCGCTCGGCCATGAACGCGTTCGGGAAGTCGCTGGGACGCAGGCCATACTTCTGCGTGTAGTAACCCTGCGCGAACGCGGCGTGCGTGCCCGGCCGGGTCGCGATCCCATCGGCCTCGAGTGACGCCATCAGACGATTCCGCTGCTGATGCAGCGACTCCACGTTGTCCATCGTTGGAGCCTGCGGACGATACAGGCACACGTACGCCTGGTATGCATGGCGTAGCCCATCGGGAACCAACGGGGTGCTGAGCCAATCGAGGCCGCCCAGGAGCGCGTCGTATCGGCCAGCCACGCGGATCCGCTCTCCGAGTATCCAGTCGGCGCGATCCATCTGAACCGAACCAACCGCCGCCTGGAGGTCCGTGAGTCGGTAGTTGTAGCCGAGCAGGTTGTAGTCGGCCAGGAGGAACGAACCTTCGCCCTGGTGCCGATCGTAGTCGGAGCGTGTTGCCCCGTGATCGCGCAGCGAGGCCATGGTCGAGGCGAGCTGGTCGTCCTCGGTCGTCGCCATCCCGCCTTCGCCCGTCGTGATCGACTTCCGCGGATGGAAGCTGAAGCAGCCGATGTCGCCGAACGTGCCCACATGGCGGCCGTGGTACAGGCTGCCGAACCCGCAGGCGGCATCCTCCACGACCCACAGGTTTCGGCGTCGCGCGATATCGCTGACCGCGTCAAGCTCGGCGGCCAGTCCAAACAGATGGACCGGGATGATGCCGACGGTTCGAGCGGTGATCTTCGATTCCACCTGCGCGACGTCGATGTTGAACGTCTCGAGATCCACGTCGCAGAACACCGGGCGCGCGCCCATGTATTCGACGACGTTGGCGGTCGCGACCCACGTGAACGCCGGCACGATGACCTCGTCGCCCGGCTTGAGGCCGAGCGCGGCCACGGCAAGGTGCAGCGCCGTCGTGCACGAGCTCGTTGCCAGCGCGTGCTTGGCCCCGGTGAAATCGCGGAACTTTTCCTCGAATTCGCGGACTTTCGGGCCCTGGACGAGCCAGCCCGTCCGGAGCGGCTCCTGGACCGCCTCCATCTCCTCAGTGCCGATGAACGGCTTCGTGATGGGCAGGCGCCTGACGGTTGCCATGGTTCAGAAGGGAGACCTGGTGCGGAGGAGCGACGCGATCATACCGGAGCCGCGACGTCACTCGGGTCTGGCATCGCGGCGGGCGCCGGCGTGTCGCTCGATGCCAGCAGGTCGGCCGGGTCCGTCGACTCTCCCGCCCAGATTCGCCCGTAGATCGCCGTCCACAGGCGTCCCATCGCTTCGTACGAGTGCTCGCGAACGACGTACTCCCGGCTTGCGCGACCGATTCGTCGTCGCAGCTCGGGGTCGATGATGAGCCGTCTCAGCTCATCCACGAGCGTCTCCGGAGTGGCCGACACGATCGGACAGTCGGCGAACCGTGTCTGGTGCCGGAACAGCTCGTAGTAGCCAGGCACCGACAGGTTCGACAGTACGGGCTTGGCAAGGCTCATCGCTTCGATGGCCGTGATGCCATACCCGAGGAGAAACTGCTCGGCCACGATGTCGGCGCCTTCCATCTCCTCGCGGACGCGCGCGTTCGGCACGCCCTCCAGCAAGCGCAGGTCGACCGTCAGCCCCTCTCGCGACAGCGCCGCGCACGCATCGACGAGGGACTCCGTGCCCTTCATGGCCCGATGATTCGGCGCGTGGACGATTCGCACTGGTCCGCTTCGACCGTCGTGGCCGGTGTCCGGGGTGTCCGACTGCCAGGCGTCCGTGTCGATCGGGTAGTAGTGGATCGTCAGCAGGTCCCAGCGGGGGAGCGTCTCGAGATGCACCAGGCAGGCGACGATGTAATCGGCGTGCCTGGTGAGATGGTCGATCGCCGCAATGCGTCGCGATTCGTATCGCCCGAGCTCGGGGTAGTTCCGCATCAGCCCGTGCCGCCACTCGAGTGACCTGATTCTGCTCGGTACGGCGACGTCGCTGCCGTACGGCAGCGCGACGACCACCTTGCCCGCGAGGTGAAGGAGCGGCACCTCGAGCCATCGCAGTGGGGTTCGCCTGAGGAAGCCGCCATCGAAGTAGAAGTGGAAGACGTCGTACCGCCGCAGGAGACGCGCGAGGACTGCGTAGTCGCCAAGAGTGCGGCGGAGCACCCGCCACACAGTGGAGTCGGCGAGGTAGGTGGCGGTATCCGCGTCGAAGTCTGCAGGCCCGTGGATGTGGTACCGCTCGTCCACGAGCGTCAGGGTCTCGTAGCCGAGCGCCCGCATGGACCCGCTCATGTACTTGATGCTGATGATCGGCACCGGGCCATAGACGAGCCGGGGTCGTTGTCGTGCCATCCGCCGGCGACGAGTATTCGGCCGGTTCAACAGCGCGGCCACGACGAGAAAGGCCAAGGCGAAGGGCGTTCGGACCCATCGTGCGAGCTGCCGCGCCGCCCGGGCGGCGAACGTGAGGGCGCCGGCCATGGAGCCCACTACGCCGCGCCGGTCCTCGAATTAACCCCGGCAGGCTCCATCGAGCGCTCGATCGGCGTCGGATCGGAGCGGTCGAGGAACGTCCTCACCCACCACTCCAGGCTCAGGAGCGACCAGATCAGCAGCCGATGGTTGATCTTGCCGCTGGTGTGCTCGTCGAGCACCGACGTGATGTAGCGAGGGCTGAGGAACTCGTAGATCCGTGCGTCGGGCTCGCGCAGGAGCCGATTGATGTAATCGATGCTCTCCCCGCGGAACCAGCTTGCGTCCGGAGCGCTGAAGCCCTGCTTCGTCCGGTTGGCGACTTCTGCGGGGATGAGGTGCGCCATGGCCCGCCGCAGGACGGCCTTGCCCTCGCTCGTCTCGAGCTCGAATCGCTGGCGTTTCCCGGCAGCGTTCTCGTCCACGGCCGGAAGGGAGTCGAGATCGCTGACCTTGTGTCTGGCAGGCAGCCGCACGGCGAAATCGACCAGATCGTTGTCGAGGAACGGGACGCGCGTCTCGAGCGAGTGGGCCATGCTCAGCTTGTCCTCGACCACCAGCAGGCCGGGCAGGAACGTCTTCAGCTCGAAATAGAGTGATGCGGCGAAGTAGCCGTCGCGGTCATCGATGTCTCGGCCGTATCGGTCGAAGACCGATCGAAACTGCTCGAACGCCGACAGATTGTCGATCCGCGCCCTGGTCGCATCGTTGAACAACTGCTCCTTCTCGGCGTCGGGCACGAGGCGCTGCCAGAACGCGTAGTAGCGGCTCATGTAGTCGTCGCGGTCGGTACTTCCGACGCCGCGGTAGTAGCGCCAGGGGTAGCCGCCGAAGAGCTCGTCACCTCCGGCGCCGGAGAGGACGACCTTGACGAAGCGGCTTGCCAGGCGCGCGACGTAGTAGTTCGGGTAGCACTGGCCGACCCGGAGGTCCTCGAGGTGCCAGATCAACTCCGGGAGGACGTGCTCCATGTCGCCGGCATGCAGCACGACCTCGTAGTGCTCGGTCTTGAGCATGTTCGACATGAACTCGGCGCTCTTGCGCTCGTCGAAGCCGAGCTCGAGGCCGGATGCGGAGCTCAGATCGAAGCCCGCGGTGAACGTCCGGAGCCGCTCGAGATGCTGGCCGGCGACCATCGAAATCGAGCCGGAATCCATGCCACCGCTGAGATATGCGCCGACCGGCACGTCGCTCACCAGCTGGCGCTCGACGGCCTTGACGAACAGGCGGTGCGTCTCCTCGGCGGCCTCGGCCTCCGAGATGTCGAGCGGCTCACTGTCGAACGGATAGTCCCAGTAGGTTCGAGTCCGCATGGCGTGACCGATGCCGACGGTGAGGATCGTTGCCGGCGGCAGGAGGCGGATGCCCTCGAACAACGTGCGGTCGCTGAGGACGTTCTGGAAGCTGAAGTACTCGTTGAGCGCCTCGTAGGACATCTCGCGCCGAACGGCGGGATGCTCGAGGATGGCCTTGATCTCGGACGCGAAGATGAAGACGCCGTCCTGCGCGTACCAGTACAGCGGCTTGACCCCGTATCGATCGCGCGCGAGGGTCAAGAGCTGGCGGCGTCGATCCCACAGCGCGAACGCGAACATGCCATTCGCACGCTCGACGACCGCATCGCCCCACTCCTCGTAGCCATGGAGCAGGATCTCCGAGTCTGTGCGCGAACGGAACGTGTGGCCGGCCGCCTCCAGTTCGTCGCGGAGCTCGGGAAAGTTGTAGATCTCGCCGTTGTAGGTCAGCAGGATCTGGTCGTCCTCGTTGCCCATGGGCTGAGCCGCGGCATCGCTCAGGTCGATGATCGAGAGCCGCCGATGCGCCAGGCCGACGGGCCCGTCCAGGTACCGACCGATGCCGTCGGGGCCGCGATGAGCCATGACGCGATGCATCCGATCCAGGATCCAGCCATCCGGTTGGCTCCCGTCGAGCTGTAGCAGTCCTGCGATTCCGCACATGTGCCTACCTCCCCGCCGGTACCTGGGCTGCGATCATCGACCGCAGGCCGTCATCCAGCGTCGTCATCTGCGGCACCGCGAATGTCCGGTGCATCAGCGTCGTGTCGGCGACGAAGTTGCCCTCTGGGTCGGCATCGCGTCGCTCGAACGATGGGGATCGGCCCAGCTGACGTCCGATTCGTTCGGCCAGCTCTCGAATGTCCGCAGCTTCAGGACCGGCCACATTGACGGTGTACGAGTCGCGGTGGCCGATCGACTGCGCGATCACGCCGACGAGATCATCGACGTAGATCGGATTGATGCGCGGCTCGCCGCCGCGTGACAGGCCGATCGGCCGACCGGCGCTGACGGAGTCGATCATGCGTGGGATGAGGCGGTTCACCTGGCGAGGCCCGTACGGCGCGAAGAGGCGCAGCACCGACACCGAGAAGAATGGCAGATAGTGCCGCAGAATCAGCTCGGCCGCGAGCTTCGTGGCCGGATGGAACGTGAAGGGTTCGGTCGCGTCGTGCTCGCGCAGCGGCGCTGGTCCGGGTCGATAGACGCTCCCCGAGGACGCGAGCACGAAGCGTTGGATACCGGCGCGGCGCCCCCACTCGGCGAGTGCCTGCGTGCTGCCCGTGTTGACTCTGAAGAGCTGGTCCGAGTGCTCCGGAAACTGACGATAGGCCTGCGCGAGGTGCACGACGACGTCCACCTTCGGGAGCTCGTCGACGAAGTCGGGGCTGGTGAGGTCCGCCAGGATGACGGCGGTGGCGGAGTCGTGCTCTGGAAGGCGGTCCCGGGCGAGGCAGACGACCTCGTGCTGCTCCGCCAGCGCCGGGACGAGATGACGACCGACGAATCCGGATGCGCCGGTCACCATGACCTTCACAGGACGTCAGGCTGACGAGGTCGTGCTCTCGAGGGGGGCGGACTCGGCGCGCCGCCATTCGACCACCGATCGGAGGCCTTCCTCGAGGGGAATGGTCGCCCGGAAACCGATGAGCTCCTCCGCCTTCTCGGTGCTCCCCACGCGGTGCGTGACGAACATCTGCTCCTGGGGCCGGTACTCGGGCTCGAGATTCGAGCCCGTGATCTCGAGCAGGTCGTCGACCAGCTCCCGAATCGTCGTCTTCACGCCGATGCCGACGTTGAAGAACTCGTCGGTGGCATCGGCCTGCAAGGCCAGAATGTTGGCCCGAGCGACGTCGCTGACGTGGACGAAGTCGTACGCCTGCGATCCGTCCCCGAAGATGACCGGCGGCTCGCCGGCGTCGATTCGGTCGAGGACCTTCATGATGACGCTGACGTACGTCCCCTTGTAGTCCATC
>DASVDT010000126.1:0-17324 GCA_036380955.1 Candidatus Limnocylindria bacterium
CGTCCTGCCCCCCCTGGAGGCCGAGCCCCGCGATGTCCCTCGTGGTCGACTCCATCTCGAAGCGCTTCGGCCCGATCGTCGCGCTCCGTGACGCGAGCTTCACCGTCGAGCCCGGCCAGATCTTCGGGCTCCTCGGCGCGAACGGCGCGGGCAAGACGACGTCGATGCGGATCGTGCTCGACATCCTCCGCCCCGACAGCGGCCGCGTCACGTGGAAGGGCGTCGAGAACACCGCGCTCCCCCGCCGGACGTGGGGGTACCTGCCCGAGGAGCGCGGGCTCTACCCGCGCATGAAGGTCGGCGAGCAGCTCCGCTTCTTCGCCGCCCTGTACGGCGTGCCGGAGCGCCAGGCATCGGCCGAGATCGCCCACTGGCTCGAGCGCTTCCGCATCCCGGACTACGTCGACCGGCGGGTCGAGGAGCTCTCGAAGGGCAACCAGCAGAAGATCCAGTTCGTCGCCGCCATCCTCCACGACCCCGACGTCCTGATCATGGACGAGCCGTTCACCGGGCTCGACCCGATCAACGTGCGGCTGCTGAAGGAGGCGTTCCTCGCGATGCGCGATCGCGGCAAGACGCTCGTGTTCAGCACGCACCAGATGGAGCAGGTCGAGGAGCTGTGCGAATCGATCGCCATCATGGACCGCGGCCGCGTCGTGGTCAGCGGGGCCGTGCGGGACGTCAAGCGCGCCATGGGCCGGCAGGTCGTCCGTCTGGCCACGAACGGTGACGGGCGCGGCCTCGAGTGGCTGGCCGATGTGCCCGGCGTGACGCTGACCGCGGAGCGCGAGGACTACGTCGAGCTCCAGGTGCCCGCCGATCGCGATCCCGAGACGATCCTGCACGCGGCGCTCGAGCGCGGTGACCGGGTGACGCGATTCGAGATCGCCGATCCGACGCTCGAGGAGATCTTCGTCGAGCACGTCGGCCGCCGCGCGGTCAGCGAGGAGGACGAGCACCTGGCGACGACGCAGCGATCGGCGGCGACGGCCTGATGGACCTCTTCCCGAACGCGCTCCACGTGGCCCGCCGCGAGTACCTGTTCCGCGTGCGCGGCCGTGCCTTCCTGATCACGACGGCGCTGCTCGCCGTCGCGGTCGTCGCCGTCACCATGATCCCGACCATCCTCGGCGCGCTCGGCGTCGCCGACCCGGCCGAGATCGCGGTCGACGTGCAGGCCGATGACCTCTCGACCGATCCGGTCGTTGCCGTTCAGTCGATCCTCATCGTCGGAACCGACCCGAATGCCTCGCCCGGCGAGGTGCCCGAGCCGTCGTCTCCGGATGGCGACAACGCGAACCAGCCCACCGTCACGCGCACCAACGATCCGGAGGCGGCCGCGCAGGCCGTTCGCGACGACGAGCTCGACGGCCTGCTGACGATCAGCCGCAACGATGACGGCGACCTCGCCTTCGACTACCTCAGCGGCGCCGGTCCGACAGATCGGACACGGCTGCTCGTCACCCAGGCGGCGAACGCCCTGGCCATCCAGGATCGGCTCGAGCGAGCCGGGATCAGCGCCAGCGAGAGCGCCGAGCTGTTCGCGCCGCCCGACTTCACCGTCACGGCCGCGAACCCGGACGACGCGCGCAACGAGGAGGATTTCGGCGGCGCCGTGGTCCTCACCTACGCGCTCGTGATCCTGACCTTCATGGCGATCCTGACCTACGGCAACTGGGTGGCGCAGAGCGTGGCCGAGGAGAAGTCCGGCCGGGTCATGGAGCTGCTCATCACGGCCGCGACGCCGCGACAGCTGCTGACCGGCAAGGTGCTCGGCACCGGAGCGGCGGGATTGACGCAGTACGTGGTGATCGTGGTCGCGCTCGGCATCGGCCTGGTCGCCAACGGTCCGGTCTCCGATGCGCTCGGGGTCGGCGAGTCGCTGCCGTTCAGCCTGCCCGAGATCGGTCCGCTGACGTTCCTGCTGTTCGCCGTGTTCTTCCTGCTGGGCTTCATCCTGTACTCGACCCTCTACGCGGCGGCGGGCTCGATGGTGAGCCGCATCGAGGACGTCCAGCAGGCGGTCGGACCGCTCATGTTCCTCGCCATGGGCGGCTACTTCGCCACCTTTGCCGGGCTCAACGCCCCCGATGCCGAGTGGGTGAAGATCCTGTCGCTCATCCCGTTCTTCAGCCCGTACCTGATGCCGGCGCGGATGCTGCTGACCGATCCGACGGCGGTCGAGATCGGCATCGCGCTGGTGTTGCTCGTCGCCACCGTGGTGATCGCCATCTGGATGGCCTCGCGCATCTACAGCGCCGGCGTCCTGCTCTACGGCCAGCGCGCCGGCCTGCGCCAGGTGCTGCGCGCGACGCGCGTCGCCCGGTGAGCGAATCGGTCGTCATCGGCGACCGGCGCCTGGAGATCACGCGCGGCGACATCACCCGGGAGCCGGTGGACGCGATCGCGAACGCGGCCAACGAGGCGCTGCGGGGCGGTGGTGGCGTCGACGGCGCGATCCACCGTGCCGCTGGCCCGGAGCTGCTGCGCGAGCTGCGCGAGCGCTATCCGGACGGCACGCCAACGGGCACGGCCGTCGCCACCGACGCTCACGGCCTCCCCGCCCGCTGGGTCCTGCACGCGGTCGGACCGGTGTGGCGCGGCGGTGGCCATGGCGAGCGCGAGCTGCTGGCTGGCGCGTATCGGTCCTGCCTTCGCCTGGCCGATGAGCTCGGCGCACGCAGTGTCGCGTTTCCCGCGATCAGCATGGGCATCTACGGCTACCCCGGCGTGGAGGGCGCACGCGTCGCGGTGGAGGCTGTGGCGTCGCACCTGGGCGGTGGGACGACCCTCGAGCTGGTGAGGTTCGTCCTGTTCAGCGAGGAAACATACGACCTCTTCGCCGATGCGCTGCGCGCGGCAGGGCCCGGCATCCGCGACTCCGCCAGGTCCTCGCCCGGCGAGTAGATCGGGCGCTCACCCGGGTCGGCTCCGCCAGCGAGCTGCCCATCAGTCGCTGGATGAGTGAGATGGCGGTGCCGGAGCCGTCAGGTGCCTCCGCTACTCGCGGGAGTGGTCTGTGGCGGAGTCACGTCCGGCGGCACGAACAGGTCCGGCGCGAGCTCCAGCCATTGCCTGAGCGAACGACGCTGCCAGAGCGGGTAAAGGTCGTCCGGCCCGTGCGCCGACCGCGTGACGCGGGACTCGTCGCCGGAGCTCGACAGCGAGTTGCCAGGGCCGTATTGCTCGACAAGCGTGACCGATGCGCCGCGGCGCAGCAGCCACAGCGCGGTCCAGGTCCCGAAGGCACCCGCACCGATGACGACGACGTGCATCCGCCGATGCTAGCGCCGGGCCTCGTGTGCCAGCCGTTCGGTCACGCTACGATCGCGTGGATGGAGGGCACGCCGTCAGACGGCACCGCTGCGATCAGCACCCGAGGGCTGACCAAGCACTACGGCTCGGTTCGCGCGCTCACCGACCTGACCCTGGACGTCAACGCCGGCGAGATCTTCGGCTTCCTCGGGCCGAACGGCGCGGGCAAGTCGACGACCATCCGAACGCTCCTCGGCTTCCTGCATGCCACGCGCGGCAGTGCCACCGTGCTCGGCCTCAACATGGTCACCGACTCGGTCGAGATCCGGCGGCGGACGGGCTACCTGCCCGGCGGGATCGCGCTGTACGACTCCCTCACCGGCGAGCAGGTGCTCGACTACCTGGTCGACATGCAGGGTCGCGAGCCGAAGCGCCGCGCGGAGCTGTGCGACCGCCTGGAGCTGCCGGGATCGGTCCTGCGCCGAAAGGTGCGCGACTACTCGCGCGGCATGCGCCAGAAGATCGGGGTGGTGCAGGCGCTCCAGCATGACCCGGAGCTGGCCATCCTGGACGAGCCAACGGAGGGGCTCGACCCGCTCATGCAGCACGCCTTCTACGCGATCCTCGACGATCTGCGTCGCGAGGGCCGGACCATCTTCTTCTCGTCGCACGTGCTGTCGGAGGTCGAGCGGCTGTGCGATCGAGTGGCAATCATCCGGGCCGGCGAGCTGATGGCGATTCACGACGTCGGTGAGCTCCTCGCGCGGCGGCGGCGGAAGGTCACGCTCCGATGGCGTGGTGCGGCCCCCGACCCGACCACCCTGCCCGGCCTGGACGACGTGCAGGTCGACGGCAGCCGCATCACCGCCAACCTGACGGGCGAGGTGTCCGGCTTCGTGCGCTCGATCGCGTCGCCGAACCTCGAGGATCTGACGATCGAGCCGGCCAGCCTGGAGGAGGCGTTCCTGGAGTACTACGCGCCCGACCGGGCAGCGATCGAGGAGGCGACGGACCGATGAGCTGGCGCCTCTTCGCCCAGACCCTGCGCTGGCAGCGCATCCGGCTCGCCGTGGTGGTGCTGGCCGGCATCGGCTGGGGCGTCCTGATGCCCGTCATCTACGACGCGTTCAGCGACGTCTTCCGCGACATGGCCAGCTCGGGCGTCATCCCGGACGAGCTGCTGAACTTCGGCTCCGGCTCGCTGTTCAATCTGCCGGGCACGATCACCCTCGGCCTCCAGCATCCGCTGGCCATCGCGATGATCGGCGTCTTCGCGGTCGGCGCGTCATCGACCTCGATCGCGGGCGAGCGGGCGCGCGGCACCCTCGAGGTGCTGCTGGCGCGGCCGATCTCGCGCACCGTCCTGTACATCAGCATCGCCGTCGCCGTGCTGCTCACCGTGCTCATCGTGCTGCTCGCGATCCTGGGTGGCATGGCCGGCGGCGCGGCGGTCATCGGCCTCTCCGACGAGCTCGACCTCGGCCGGATGCCGCTCGTCGTCCTCAACGGTTTCGGCCTGTGGGCAGCCTTCACGACCTTCGGGCTGGCGATGTCGGTCAGCTTCGATCGGCCGGGCCCCGCCATCGGCCTGAGCCTGGCCTGGCTGCTGCTGCACTACTTCCTGGAGATCCTCGGCTCGCTGTGGACCGATGCCGCCTGGACGCAGGAGTACTCGCTGCTGCACCACTTCAACCCGGGCGAGATCCTGACCGGCAAGCTGGACCCGATCGACCTCGCGATGGTCTATGCAGCGGCCATCATCCCGGTGATCTACGCGCTCCTGGTCTTCCCGAAGCGGGACCTGCCGGCTCCCGCCTAACCGCCCAGGCCGTACTCGACGGCCTCCTCTGCGCTCATCGCTTCTCCCTCGCGCAGGGCGTCGCGCAGGCGTGGATCGGACCGAAGCTCGTCTGCGTCGAACTTGAGGATCCCGCGGTTCCACGGGTTGAGAGCGGTCCCGAATCGACGCTCGAGCGTCGAGACTGCGCCGAGCAGGCGGGCGGCTCTCTCGCGTTCGCCGCTGCGGCCGGCGGTGATCGCGAGCGCATCGAGGACGAGCGTATAGCCGCTCAGGTCCTGCGCCTCACGGAAGATTCGAATCGCCTCGCCCAGGTGCGCCCGGGCCGAGACCAGCAGCTCCGCGGGGCCGCCATCCTGCTCATCGGTGAGGTCCGCCAGGCCAAGCGTGTAGCTGGCCCATCCGGTCATGAATCGGTCGCCGATCTTCTCGAACAGGTCGCGTGAATGCTGCGCATGCTCGCGGGCCTCGGGCGTCATGCCCATGCCCCACAGGATGTTGCCGAGGGCCCATTCACAACGCGCCACGCCTGCCTCGTCACCCAGCTCCCGGTACAGGGCCAATGCCTCATCCGTGTGGCGCTTCGCGTCGTTCGCGCTCGTCTCGTTCTGAAGGTCGAGAATCGCCCACGTGAACGCGATGCTGTACAGCGCGTTGGCGAGACCGGGCAGATCGTCGAGCTCGCGGCGCAGCGCGATCTCGTCGAGGTAGTACGCGCGGGACCGCTCGCTGTCCGCACGCCAGTAGGCGAGGCCGCCGGCGGCATCAAGCGCATCCGCGGCCGCCTTCGGATGGTCACGCCAGTCCGGCAGCGCGAGCGCCTGGCTGAGGCGCTCGAGGCCTTCGGCCAGGTACCCGCGCATCTGCCAGAAGCGCCACGAAGCCGCGCCGAGACGGAGCGCGAACTCGGTCCGGCGCGCCTCCGTCGCCCAGGCGAGCGCCGCACGAACGTTGTCGTGATCCTGCTCGAACCGGTCGAGCCACCCGCGCGTCTCGCGCAGCATCACGTTGCGCGCGAACTCTTCGGCGATGGCCGTGAAGAGCTCGCCGTGACGCTCGCGCAGCGCATCCCATCGGCCCCGTTCGACCGCCTGTTCCATGGCGAACTCGCGAATCGTCTCGAGCATCGTGAATCGCGGCCCGCCATCGACGCCGTCGGATTGGCGGATGAGGCTCTTCTCGACGAGGGAACCGAGCGCGTCGAGCAGATCGTTCTCGACCTCGTCGCCGCACACGCGCTCGACGGCGTCGAGGCCCGCGCCCCCGACGAAGACGGAGAAGCCCGCAAAGAGCGCCCGGTCGGCCTCATCGAGGAGGTCGTAGCTCCAGGCAATCGCTCCGCGCAGGGTCTGCTGACGCTCCGGCAGGTCCCGAGAGCCACCGGCCAGCAGCCCCAGCCGATGCTCGAGCCGGCTGAGCATCGCCTGGGGGGTCAGGATCCGGATGCGTGCCGCGGCGAGCTCGATCGCCAGTGGCAGGCCGTCCAGCCGCACGCAGATCTCGGCCACGGCGGGGGCATTTTCGCTCGTGACGTCGAAGTCGGGCTTGACGGCCCGTGCTCGCTCGATGAACAGCGCGACCGCCTCGTACTGTGACAGGGCGGCCAGGGGCGGAAGGCGCGCCGGGTCCGGCAGACCGAGTGGCGGCACCGGATACTCCTGCTCCCCGGAGACGTGCAGCACGCTCCGGCTGCTGGTGAGCATCGACAGGTTCGGGCACGCATCCAGCAGGGCGCGCACGCTGGCCGCGGCGTCCACCACCTGCTCGAAGTTGTCGAGCACCAGCAGCATCCGCTTCGGGCCGATGTGGTCCGTGAGCCGCTCGATCGCAGTCCGTCCGCCACGGTCGGGCAGGCCCAGGGTCTGCGCGATGGTCGGAGCGACGAGTTCCGGGTCGGTGATCGGCGCCAGCTCGACGAAGAAGACGCCATCCGGGTAGCGCTCCATCGTCCGTGAGGCCACCTCGAGGCTGAGACGGGTCTTGCCGGTGCCGCCCGGTCCCGTCAAGGTGAGCAGCCGGTTCCGGCCGAGCAGCTCGGACACCGCCGCGATCTCGTGCTCGCGTCCGAGGAACGTGGTGAGCCGCTTCGGCAGGTTGTTGGCGACGTCCAGCGAGCGAATCGGCGGGAAGTCGACCTGGCAGCCCGGGATGACGAGCTGCCACAGCCGCTCGGGGTGCTCGAGATCCTTGAGCCGATGCACGCCGAGATCGCGCAGGCTCACGCCATCGGGCAGGTCATCCGCGCCGAGCGTGCGCGTCGCATCCGACAGCAGGACCTGCCCACCATGGCCGGCGCCGGCGATACGGCTGGCGCGGTGGACGTTCAGCCCGGCGTACGAATCGGCTGCGAAGCTCGCCTCCCCCGTGTGAAGCCCGATCCGGACGTTGACAGAGATCCCATCCGGCCAGGGCTCTGCCGCCAGCGCGCGCTGTGCGGCGATCGCGCCGCGGATGGCACCGGCCGCAGTCGGAAAGCCGAAGAAGAATGAGTCGCCCTCGGTCCCCACCTCCGCGCCGCCCTCCGCCGTGAATGCGGCCCGCAGCAGCTCGCCGTGGCGCTCCAGCGTCGCCGGCCACGTGTCGGGGTGCGCCTGGAGCAGCCGCGTCGAGCCCTCGATGTCGCTGAAGAGGAACGTGACGATGCCGGTCAGGAGCTCGGGCATGGGGTGGAGTGTGCGTCTCAGGCCACGCTGCGCGCAAGACAACGCTGCGCGCCGCCCACGACCCTCCGCTACCCTTCGCCGGTGCGATCGATCCTCCGCGGGCTCGGCAACCGGCCCATCCTGACCGGTGTGCTGGGGGCGCTGACGATCGCCTTCTCCGCCATCTTCGTGCGCCTGGCCGATGTCTCGCCCGCGACGGCAGCGATCTTCCGTTGCGCCTACGCCCTGCCACCGCTCGCGCTGCTGGCCTGGTACGAGCAGCGCCGATACGGCCCGCGCGCCGCGGGCCAGGCGCGCCTCGCCTGGATCGCCGGCGCCTTCTTCGCGACCGACCTGGTGCTGTGGCACCACTCCATCGAGGAGGTCGGGGCCGGCCTCGGGACCGTGCTTGGCAACACGCAGGTGGTGATCGTGCCGATCGCCGCGTGGCTGATGCTCGGCGAGCGACCGTCGGCACGGGTCGCGGCATCGGTGCCCGTCGTCCTCATCGGTGTCGTGCTGATCTCCGGAATCATCGGCGCGGGCGAGGCTTACGGGCGCAACCCGGTGCTGGGCGTGCTGTTCGGCGTCGGCACCGGCATCGCCTACGCGGGCTTCCTGCTCGTCCAGCGTCGGGCGAATGCCGACCATCGCCGCCCGGCCGGGCCGCTCTTCGACGCGACCCTGTCCGCCGCGGTGTGCTCGCTCGTCATCGGCCTGCCGCTGGGCGAGGTGGACCTGGTGCCGTCATGGCCGGCGCATGGCTGGCTGGTGCTGCTTGGCCTGCTCGTCCAGGTGGTCGGCTGGCTGCTCATCAGCATCAGCCTGCCGCGCCTGCCCGCGGCGGTCACATCGGTGGTGCTGACCATCCAGCCGGTCGGTTCGGTGCTGCTCGGGATCTGGATCCTGGCCGAGGCGCCCTCGCCACTGCAGCTGGTGGGCGTGCTGTTCATCCTGGCCGGGCTGCTGATGACGACCCTGCGGATCCGACGGAGCTGGATGCGGCGGGCGCAGCCCGAGGTGGGATGACGGACGGACCGATTCATCGGTCCAATCGAGCCTGGCGCCTGCTCTGGCGCGATGTATCCGATCAATCGACGCCCGCTGCGCCGGAGAGGGGCCTGCAGGCGCCGCTCAGGCACGCGCTGAACCGATAGATCGGTCCAAGCGCGCCTCGAGCCGATCCAGGGTCGATCTATCCGATCTATCGACCTCGACGCTAGGTCGCGGGCAGCCGAGGCGGCAGCGTGACGGTGAAGCAGGTCTCGCCCGGCTCGCTGGCCACCTCGATCCGCCCGCCGTGCCGGGCGATGGCGTTGTACGAGATGTGCAGGCCGAGGCCGGTCCCGCGACCGGGCTCCTTGGTCGTGTAGAACGGCTCGAACAGACGCTGCCTGATGTCCGGCGGGATGCCGGCACCGGTGTCGCAGATGGAGACGCGCACGCCGAGTCCGCTCGGCTCCTCCTCGGGCTGGATGCTGATGGTGAGGGTGCCGCGCCCGTCCATGGCGTCGACGGCGTTGTCGACGATGTTCGTCCAGACCTGGTTCAGCTCCGACCCGAATGCCTCGATCTCGGGCAGCTCCTCCGCGAAATCGCGCCGGATCTCGATCTCCTTGAGCCGGTGACGCAGGATGACCAGGGTCTGCTCGATGCCCACCCGCACGTCGACGCGCTGCATCGGCGCCTGGTCGAGGTAGGTGTAGCCCTTGACGGCAGCCACGATGTCGCCGATGCGCTCGAGCGCCATCTGCAGCTCACCGAGCAGCAGCCTGACCGATGCGTCGGCCGCGACCCACGGGATGCTCTCGGGTGCCAGCTCGGTCAGTGCCTCGCGCGTCCAGCCGGCGTCGGCGAGGGCCGTTGCCGCGTCCTCGTCGCCGGCCAGTGGGATGAGCTCCTCGATACGGTCCGCCCGCTCCAGCGCGCTCCGCGGCGGCTCGGCGCCCTCGGGTGGCCGCGGCGGCGGGACCGGCCGCGGCAGTGACTCGGCCCTGCCGATCGCCTCGTCCAGGCCGCGCACCGAGCGGAGTGCCGCCGCAGCGGGATTGTTGAGCTCGTGCGCGAGCCCGGCGGCCAGCGTGCCCAGTCCGGCGAGCTTCTCGCGCTCGCGGAGCGTCGCCTCCATGGCGCGCAGTCGCCCCACGGCGGTGCGGATGACCGCGAGTGCCACGTCGGGACCCGCGGCAAGGAGGCCACGAATCGTGTCGACCGGGATGCGCAGCACCTCGGACTCCACGATGGCGCGGACCGATGCGAGACGCCGCCCGCCCTCGAGCGCGGCGATCTCGCCCTGCAGCGATCCGGGCCCGACCTGGGCCAGCGGGATCTCGCTGTTGCCCGATTGCTTGGTGACCTCGAGCTCGCCGTCCAGCACCACGTACAGGGCGTCGGCAAGGTCGCCCTCGCGGATGAGCACGTCGCCCGGGGCCAGGTCGAGGATGTCGGCTCGCGCGACCAGGCTTTGGAGATGCTCGTCGGCGAGGCCGCCGAACAGCGGCGTGTCGCGCAGGCGCTGCGCGATCTCCCCGACGGAGAGGTGCTGGTGGGTCACACCGAGGCCAGGTAGAGGTGGACGAACTGGACCGCCATCGACCCTTCGCCGACGGCGCTGGCGATGCGTTTGACCGACCGATGCCGCACGTCGCCGGCCGCCATGAGGCCCGGCAGGCTCGACTCGAGCAGGAACGGCTCACGATCCAGGTTCCAGCCCTGGCCCGTGGCGACGTCGCTGCCGGTCAGGATGAAGCCCTTGTCGTCGCGTGCGACGACGCCCTCCAGCCAGGCGGTGCGCGGCTGCTGCCCGATGAAGACGAATACCGCGCTGATCGGCAGCTCGACGTCGCCATCGGGGCCGGTGAAGACGCCACCCTCCAGGTGCTCGGTGCCCCGCAGCGCCCGAACCTCCGTCCGGGTGTGCAGCTGGACGTTGTCGAGGGCACGCAGCTGCTCGATCAGGTAGGCGCTCATCGAGGCCTCGAGGCCCTCGCCGCGCACCAGGAGGTGGACGCGGCTCGCGAACCGCGAGAGGTGAACCGCCGCCTGCCCGGCGGAATTGCCGGCACCGATGACGCCGACCTCGGCGTCGCGATACAGCACCGCCTCCGTCGTCGCGGCCCCGTAGTACACACCGGCACCCGCGAGCTCCACCGCGCCAGGCACGTCGAGCTGCCGGTAGCTGACGCCGGTCGCGACCACGACCGCCTGGCACGACAGCTCGCTGCCGTCGTCGAGCACCACGGTTCGGTACGGGTCGTCGCGTCGGATGGTGCTCACCTCCTGCGAGGACAGGATCTCGGCCCCGAGGCGGCGCGCCTGGGTCAGCGCCCGTCGGGCCAGGTCGCTCCCCGAGAGGCCCGATGGGAAGCCGAGATAGTTTTCGATCCGGCTGGTGGTCCCCGCCTGGCCGCCCGGTGCCTCGCGCTCGACGAGCAGGGTCTTGAGGCCCTCGCTTGCCCCGTACACCGCGGCAGCCAGGCCCGCCGGACCCGCGCCGACGATGACCAGGTCGTAGAACGGCAGCGTGGCGCGGGTCGACATGCCGACCGCATCGGCCAGCTCCCGGTTCGACGGGTCGCGCAGGACGCGCCCGTCGCCGAAGACGAGCAGCGGCTGCGTCGGATCGACGGGTTCGGCGAGCGAGGTCGCCAGCTGACGGCCGGCCTCGTCGGCCTCCGGGTCCAGCCAGGCGTACGGCACCTGGTTGCGCGTCAGGAAGTCGCGGATGGCGTGGCCGCGCGGCGCCCATCGGCCACTAAGGAGGCGAATGCCCTCGAAGGCCGGGCGGAACGAGGCGATCCAGTCGGCCAGCAGGTCGTCGACGACCGGATACAGCCGCTCCTCGGGCGGATCCCAGGGCTTGAGGAGGTACTGGTCCAGCTTGATCTCGTTGATCGCTCGGATGGCGACGTCGGTATCGGCGTAGGCGGTCAGGAGGACGCGCTTGGCGTCGGGCTGGAGGACGAGCGCCTCGGTCAGGAATTCGATGCCCGTCATGACCGGCATGCGCTGGTCGACCAGGAACAGCGCGACCGGGTCGCCGCGGCGGGTCAGCTCACGGACGAGCTCGAGGGCGTCAGCGCCGGAGCCGGCGCCGAGGATGCGGTACTCGCCGCCGTACCGCGTGCGCAGGTCGCGCTCGACGGCGCGCAGCACCGGAGCGTCGTCATCAACCGCGAGGATTGCCGGCTTGGCGGCCATTGCCCCGAGTGTACCGGTGCGGCGCGACGTGCCTGCTCGCTCAGCCGCGTACCGCGCTACGCTGCCGCGCATGCTTCGCACGATCCTCATCGTCCTGCTGGCGCTGTGGCTGCTTGGGTTCATCCTGCGCGCCTTCGGCGGGCTGATTCACCTGTTGCTCATCGCGGCGCTGGTGATCGTCATCTATCGGCTGCTGACGAACCGACCGGTCTGGTAGGCCGATGCTGCTGACGGGCAGCGGTCGCCTGGCGCCCGCCGGCCTCTCGCCGTGGGCGCTGCTCGTGCGCGACGGACGGATCGCCTGGGTCGGTGCGCCGGCGGATGCCCCCGCGGACGGGGAGCTCGTCGACGTCGGCCCGGCGCTGGTGACGCCCGGCCTGGTCGACAGCCACACCCATCCGATCTTCGCGGGCGACCGGTCCGATGAGGCGGCCGCGCGGCTCGAAGGAGCGCCGTACACCGAGGGAGGCATCCTGCGCACCGTGCGCGCGACGCGTGCCACCGACGACGCGGCCCTCGAGCGGCTGGTGGAGGGCCGCCTGCTGGCGGCCCTTCGCGCCGGGACGACCACCGTCGAGTGCAAGTCGGGCTACGGGCTCTCCCTCGAGGAGGAGCTGCGCCATCTTCGACTGCTGCGTCGCGCCGCATCGCGCGTTCCCGTTCGAGTGGTCGCGACGTTTCTCGGGGCGCACGCCGTCCCGCCGGAGGCCGCCTCCATGGCGGAGTACGTGGACCACGTCGCCCGCGACATGATCCCCGCCGTGGCGGCCGAGGGGCTGGCCGAGTTCGTGGACGTCTTCGCCGATGCCGGCTTCTTCGACCTCGCGGCGGTCGAGCGGATCGGCCGGGCCGCTGAGGCTGCTGGCATGGGCCTCCGACTCCACGCGGAGCAGCTGACGCGCACGGGCGTCGCCGAGCTGGGCGCCAGCCTGGGCGCGGCATCGGTCGACCATCTCGAGCAGCTCGACGCGGCGGGGGTCGCCGCGCTGGCCGGCTCGCGCACCGTCGCAACGCTGCTGCCGGCGCCGGCGCTGGTCATGCGGGGCGGCCTTCCACCAGCACGCGCCCTCCTCGACGCGGGGGCGAACGTGGCGCTGGCGAGCGACGCGAATGCCGGCACCTACTCCGGCTTCGGGACGATGCCGCTCGTGATCGGCCTCGGCGCGACGCTGCTCGGGATGACCGTTCCCGAGGCGCTCTCGGCGTCGACCGCCGGTGGCGCCCGGGCACTGCGACGCAGCGACCTCGGGAGGGTGGAGGTCGGGGCGCTCGCCGACCTGGTCGCGTGGGACGCCGAGCACGAGGGCGCCTTCGCGCTTCGCCTCGGCGCGGTCCGGCCGCTGCGAGTGTGGATGGCTGGCGAAGAGGTCCCGCTTCCGGTCTGACGCCTATCATCGGCGGATGGACCGATTCGACATCGTCGTCATCGGTGCGGGGGCCGCCGGTGAGGCGGCCGCCCACTATGCGCGATCCCGAGGCGCATCCGTCGCGATCATCGATCGCGCCCTGTTCGGTGGCTCGTGCCCGTTCTGGGCCTGCATGCCGTCGAAGGCGCTGCTGCATGCCGCGGCCGTTCACCACGCCGGCGGCGACTATCCCTGGTCGCGCGCATCGGACTTCCGCGACTACATGATCAACCGCGAAGGGACCGACGTCCCCGACGACTCCGGCCATGTCAGCTCACTCGAGGAGGCTGGGGCGACCGTCATTCGCGGCTCGGCGTCGCTCGACGGACCGGGCTGCGTCCGCATCGGCGAGCGCCGGATAGAGGCGGGGTCGGTCATCCTCGCCATCGGCTCGGTCAGCCGCGTGGCCGACCTGCCCGGCCTGGCCGCGGCGAAGCCGTGGACCAACGTGCAGGGCACCTCGACCCGCGAGCTGCCGCGATCGCTGGTGGTGCTCGGCGGCGGCCCGACCGGCGTCGAGCTGTCACAGGTCTACGCTCGGTACGGGGTGCCGGTCACGCTGGTTCATCCGCGCGACCACATCCACGACAAGGAGCATCCGCGGTCCACCGAGCTGCTCGCCAGGGCGCTGGAGCGCGAGGGCGTGAGCCTGAGGCTCGGAACGCGCGCCACTGCCGTGCGCGCCAATGCCGGCATCGATGGTGCCCATGTCGTCGAGCTGGAGAACGGCATTGCCATCGAAGGCCACGAGATCATGGTCGCCATCGGTCGTGACATCCCCTTCGATGGCCTCGGCCTCGAGTCGATCGGCGTGACGCCGGCCGACGGCCGCCTGGAGCCCGACGACCGGCTGCGCGTCGCGGAGAACGTGTACGTCGCCGGCGACGTGGCCGGGCCCGAGCTGCACACGCACCTCGGCCACTACACCGGGGAGGCGGCGGCGCGAATCGCGCTCGGCGACGACTATCGGCCCGTCTTCGACGCCATCCCCCGCGCGACCTACACCGATCCCGAGACGGCGTCGGTCGGCCTGCTGCTCGAGCAGGCGCGCGAGAGCGGCATCGACGCGGCCGAGTACACCGCCGACATCGGCACCAGCGCGCGCGGCTACACCATCGAGGCCGATGGGCACGTCACCATCGTCGTCGACCGCGCGCGACGCCGGTTGGTTGGCGCCTTCATGGCCGGCCCGGCCGTGTCCGAGGCGATCCACGAATGCGTCCTGGCCATCCGGGCCGACATTCCGCTCGAGACCCTGGCCGACACGATCCACGCGTTCCCGACCGTGGCGCGCGTGCTCGGCAGCGTCTTCATCGAGGCCTCCCGGGATCTCGACGGATGAGCGACTTCATCGGCGAGACGACGGACCTGCTGCGTCGAACGCCAGACGTGCTGCGGACCCTGTTGACCGGCCTCCCGGCAGCCTGGACCGATACACCCGACACGCCGGACGACGGCTGGCGGCCGCGCGACGTTGTCGGCCACCTCATCACCGGCGAGCAGACCGACTGGATCGAGCGGACGCAGCGCATCCTCGAACGCGGGACGTCACTGCCCTTCGATCGGTTCGACCGATTCGCCCACGCCGAACGCGACGGGGACGCCACGCTGGAGGAGCTCGTCGAGCGCTTCGCGGAGCTTCGCGCGCACAGCCTGGCTCGCCTGGCTGACCTGGTGAGCGAGGCAGATCTCGATCGGCGCGGTCTTCACCCGTCACTCGGTGAGGTGACGCTGCGCGAGCTGCTTGCCACGTGGACGGTGCACGACCTCGATCACGTGTCGCAGGTCTTCGCCGGTCTGGCGGGCTCGCGCGACGCCGACGTCGGGCCGTGGAAGGCATACCTCGGCATCCTGCTGCGACGCGACGACCCGTCAGCCGTCGCCGGCTGACGCAACCATGCGAGGGTGAGCCCCGAGACTCTCATCCTCGCCGCGCTCTTCTTCGCCGCCGCACTCCTGTACGCGAGCGTGGGACACGCCGGGGCGTCGGCCTACCTGGCCGCGATGGCGCTCGTCGGCGCGGCGCCCGAGACGATGCGGCCGACGGCCCTGGTCCTCAACCTCTTCGTGGCCACGATCGTCATCATCCGCTTCACACGCGCCGGCCACCTGCCGTGGCGAAGCCTCTGGCCACTGGCCGCGGGCTCGATCCCGATGGCGTTCATCGGCGGCAGCATCCAGCTGCCGGGCGAGCTGTACCGACCGCTGGTGGCAGCCGTCCTGCTGGCGGGCGCCTGGCGCCTGGCCACAGCCATCGTGCCGACCAGAGACGAGGAACGCCCCGGCGTGCCGTTGCTGCCGGGGGTCGCGGCCGGAGCCGGGATCGGACTGCTGGCCGGCCTGAGCGGGACGGGCGGCGGCATCTTCCTCACCCCGCTGCTGGTGCTCTCGGGCTGGACCGCGACCCGTGATGCGGCCGGCCTCTCGGGCGCGTTCATCATGGTCAACTCGATCTCGGGCCTCGCCGGTCTGCTCACCGGCGGGGTCACGCTGCCGGCTGCGCTTCCGCTGTGGATCGGCGTCGTGGCGGCGGGCGGGCTCATCGGCTCCTGGCTTGGCGCATCTCGCTTCAGCATCCTCGACCTGCGTCGCGCGCTGGCGCTGGTGCTCGTCCTCGCCGCGGCCAAGCTGGTCTTCCTGCCTTGAGGCCGCGAGTAGGATGGGGCCGATGACGGCCACGCGAGAGCCATCCGTCCACGGCAGCGACGCACTGCGCCTGATGGGCGCCGACATCGAGGTCCCGTTGGTGAGCGGCGAGCGTCGTCGCTACGTGAACCTCGACTACGCGGCCTCCGCGCCGGCGCTGCAGCGCGTGCGCGACGCCGTCGGCGACCTGCTGGAGTGGTACTCGAGCGTGCACCGCGGCGCGGGGTTCAAGTCGCGCGCGTCGACAGCCGCCTACGAGGGCGCGCGCGAGTCCATCCGGCGCTTCGTCAACGCGCGCCCGGACGACGCGGTGATCATCACCCGCAACACGACCGACTCCATCAACCTCCTGGCCGGCACGCTGCCGGAGGGCACGCACGTCGTGGCCTTCGCCGGCGAGCACCACGCCAACCTCCTGCCCTGGCAGCGCTGCGGCGTCCGCTACATCGCCGTGCCAGAGACGCCGACGGAGGCGCTGGAGCGGCTCGAGGCAACGCTGCGCGAGCTTCCGGCCTGCCCGGACCCTCACCTGGTCGCCGTGACGGGCGCCTCGAACGTGACCGGCGACATCTGGCCGATCGCGGAGATGGGGCGCATCGCACACGACAACGGCGCTCGGCTGCTGGTCGACGCCGCGCAGCTGGCGCCCCACGCGCCGATCGACATGCAGCGTGACGGCATCGACTTCCTCGCCTTCTCGGGCCACAAGCTGTACGCCCCGTATGGCGCCGGCGCGCTCATCGGCGAGCGGGACTGGCTGAGTGCGGGCGACCCGTTCCTGCGCGGCGGTGGCGCGGTGAAGGTGGTCACCATCGATGACACCGTCTGGGCCGATCTGCCCGACCGGCAGGAGGCCGGATCGCCGAACGTGGTCGGGGCGGTCGCGCTCGGCGTCGCCTGCGACACGCTGGCCGAGGCCGGCATGGACGCCATCGCCGCGGAGGAGGCCGATCTGGTGGCGTACGCCCGCGAGCGCCTCGGCGAAATCGACGGCTTCGAGCACTACCGCGTCTGGCCGAGCGACCATCCTCGGGTCGGCTTGCTGACCTTCAATCTCGGCTCGATGCCCTACGACCTGCTCGCCGCGGTGCTCTCGGCCGAGCACGGCATCGGCATCCGGCACGGCTGCTTCTGCGCGCACCCGCTGATGATGCGGCTGCTGCGCGTTGACGACGCCGAGGCGCGCCGTCTGGTCGACGAGGCGCGTGCCGGCAGTCACGAGCGGCTTCCCGGCGCCGCTCGCATGAGCCTGGGCCTGGGCTCGACCCGGGCCGACGTGGATGCCCTGGCCGATGCGCTGCGCGCGATCGCCGCCGACGGGCCGCAGTGGACGTACGCGGTCAACCCCGAGACCGACCAGTACGAGCCCGACCCAGA
>DASVDT010000127.1:0-7185 GCA_036380955.1 Candidatus Limnocylindria bacterium
GCCGTGGGCGATGAAGAAGAGGAGCACGCACGAGGCGTGGACGAAGACGATCCAGGGGTAGAGATCCACACATGTCTCCTCGTCTCGGGTCGAGTCGCCGCCATCGGCCGGCGAGGGGCGATTATCGAGCCTGTGCCCAGCCGATGAAAAGGCCGATTGGCAGCCACCGGAGTCCTCGCGCCGCAATAGGGCAGCACCTTCCGCGGAGTGTTCAAGACTCTTGAACACTCGCAGCGTACCGTTGGCGGATTGCCGCCGGCTTACTGACCGCTTACCGCGGCGGGGACTACACTCCGCCCATGGACTTCTGGGCGCCGCTCGAGACCGAGGATCCGGAGATCTGGCAGGTCATCAAGGACGAGGAGGCGCGAACGTCGGCGCACCTCGAGCTCATCGCATCGGAGAACTATCCCTCGCTGGCCGTCCTCCAGGCCATGGGCTCCGTCCTCACCGCCAAGTACGCCGAGGGCTATCCCGGGCGGCGCTACTACGGCGGCTGCGAGGTCGTCGACGTGGCGGAGAACCTGGCGCGCGACCGCGCCAAGGAGCTCTTCGGCGCCGAGCACGTCAACGTCCAGCCGCACGCCGGTGCACAGGCCAACATGGCCGTCTTCCACGCGCTGCTCGAGCGCGGTGACACCGTTCTGGGTCTCAGCCTCGACCAGGGCGGGCACCTGACCCACGGCTCGCCGGTCAACTTCAGCGGCCAGTACTACGACTTCGTTCCCTACCACGTCGACCGCAAGACCCACCTGGTCGACATGGACGAGGTCCGCGCGCTGGCGCGTGAGCACGAGCCGCGCATGATCCTGACCGGCGCCACGGCGTATCCGCGGCTCTGGGACTTCGCCGCCTTCCGCGAGATCGCCGATGAGGTGGGCGCCCTCCTGATGTGCGACATGGCGCACTTCGCCGGGCTGGTCGCCGCCGGCGTGCACCCGTCGCCGATCCCTGATTGCGACGTCGTCACGACCACCACCCACAAGACACTGCGCGGACCGCGCGGCGGCATGATCCTGTCACGCGAGGTCCATGCCAAGGCCATCGACAAGAGCGTCTTCCCGGGTATCCAGGGCGGACCGCTGATGCACGTCATCGCCGCCAAGGCGGTCTCCTTCAAGGAGGCGATGTCCCCCGAGTTCCGCGCCGATCAGGAGGCGACGGTGGCGAACGCCCGCGTCCTGGCCGCCTCGCTCGCCGATGCCGGCGCCAGCATCATCTCCGGCGGCACCGACAACCACCTCATGCTGGTCGACGTCCGACCGCTCGGCGTGAACGGCAAGGAAGCCGATGCGGCCCTGGGCGAGGTCCGCATCACGGTGAACAAGAACACCATCCCGTACGACCCCGAGAAGCCGATGATCGGCTCCGGCATACGGGTGGGCACGCCGGCCGTCACGTCGCGCGGCATGCGCGAGGCCGAGATGCGGGATATCGCCCAGCTCATCATCGACGGCATTGCCGCCCGCGGCGACGCTTCTGCGCAGGACGACGTCCGCCGCCGCGTGGCGTCGATCACCGACCGCTTCCCCGTGCCGGGCCTGCCGGCCACGCGTCCGACGGCCGACCTTCCCGCCTGAAGGCTGCGGCGGCGCGCCGCAGAGCGGCGCTCTCGGTCGGTCAGGCGGCGACGCTTGCGAGCTCGGCCTTGGGCTGGCGGACGTATCGGTCCAGCAGGCGGAGCTCCTGCTCGTATACCCGGCGCAGCATGCGCGGGGCGAGCATCCGCTCGACGGCACCCTGGAGTCCGCCGCTGTACCAGACGGTCTCGATGCGGACGATGCTGCCGCCGTCGATATCGGGGTCGACGGTGAACGTGGTGAGCATGCAGTGCGCGGGCGCCGACTCGATGAGCACGCGTCCGGGCTCCGGCTCGCCGACGCGGACGCGGTACTCGGTGGTGCGACCGCCGAGGGTCATCTTGAACGAGTGCATCGTCCCGGCGCCGATCCCGCCCGACTCCACCGTGAAGTCGCTGAACTGTGGCGGCAGGAACTTCGGATGGTGCTCGCGGAAATCGCGGATGTATTCGTAGACGCGGCCGGCGGGCGCGTGGATGTGCCGCTCGGCCGATGCGCTGATCTTCATGAGATCAGTCTTGGCGGATGAAGCACGCGTCACATCGGCCGCGAGGCCTCTCGAAGCTACGTCGTTCGGCCGGGTCCCTCGCGCGTAATGCGCGCCCAGGGCGCAGGTTTCGACTCGACGCCAGCGACTCGAACATTGAGCGCAGGCGGGCACGTTAGCCGACCGCGCGGCCGAATTGGGCACCGAGCTGAGCGTGACCCAGCGCCATCGCCGTCACATTCCCTGGATACCGTGCGCTGGCGCGCACAATTTTCTAGTCGCGAGCCGAACGCGCCCGCCCTGCCGATGCGCGCCTCGTGACTTGACAATTTCCCGGTATCCAGCACGTTATCCGGCCGATGCAGGTCTCGTTCGGGTCGTCTGAGCGTGGCTCGCGCCCGAATCCGCTTCAATCCTCGTGTAATGCGCTCGGGACGGAGCAGCTTTCACGTCGCGATGGCGCGAGTGGAAATCGGCCGCGTTTCGAGCACGTTATGCGGCAAACATCCGCCGATTCGCGCCTCGAAAGGCCCTCGGCTATACTCCGGCCGTCCGACCGCTGTGAGTCGAACTCGAATGGCACAACTGACGCCAACGGGGCTCGTCAAGATCCTGGCCCAGGTGACCGCGATCATGGTGATCCCCATGGTGGGAGGCGCGGTCGCCGGTCTCGTGATTGACGGGATGCAGGGGACCTCGCCGCTTTACGTGCTGATCGGGCTTGCGGTCGGGACCCTGATCTCGGCCATCGGCATATGGCTCCTCATCCGCGCGGGAGTGCGGAAGGGCTACACCGATGGGAGCCGGAAACCGTGACCGATGACGGCAACAGACGCCCCGACGGTCCGACCGGCGGGAAGCCGAACTGGGGCCTGGCCTTCGACCTCGGGTTGCGACTCGGAATATCGATACTGATCGGCCTGGGCGGTGGCCTGGTCGTCGACAACTGGCTGCACACGAGCCCGCTCTTCACCCTCATCGGGATGGTGCTGGGCATCGGTGCCGCGATGGTCACGATCTGGAACGTCGCCCGGGCGGCCATGAGGAAATGAATGCCTGAGGAAGAGGGCGGGAGCCTGATTCACGTCGCGATCGAGGCGGAGACGCTGTTCAAGATCGGGCCGCTCTCGTTCACCAACTCGATGGTCGGCGCGCTCCTGGCGTCGGTGCTCCTGCTGCTGGCCGCGTGGTACATCACCCGTCGCTCGTCGCTGGTGCCCGGCCGCCTGCAGAGCGCGCTGGAGCTGCCCGTCGAGCTGATGACGGGCATCGTCGCCGGCTCCAGCAGCCGATGGCGTGGCTACGTGGCGCTCATCCTCGGCTTCTTCCTGATGATCCTGGTTGCGAACTGGATCGGCCTGCTGCCGGGTGTTGGCACCATCGGCATTGCGCACGTGGACCCGGAGACCGGCCACGAGGCCATGATCCCGATCGTCCGTCCGGCCAGCGCGGACCTCAACTTCACGCTCGGCCTGGCGATCGTCTCGTTCGTGATGTTCGTGTACTGGGGCATCAAGGCCAACGGCGCGGGCGGCTACGCCAAGGAGCTCATGGGCGAGCCGCTGTACATGGCGCCGCTCATGCTCCCGATCAACCTCATCAGCGAATTCAGCCGCCTCATCAGCCTGTCGATGCGACTCTTCGGCAACGTCTTCGCCGGCGAGGTGCTGCTGGCCACGATGATCGCCCTGGCGCCGATCCTGGTGCCGGCCGTCTTCCTGGGCCTGGAGGCGCTCTTCGGCTTCGTCCAGGCGCTCGTCTTCGCGCTCCTGGCCATGACCTACATCGGCACGGCCATCGCCGAGCACCACGCCGGTGGCGACCACGCCGCCGATGACGGTCACGCGAGCGACCATTCACCAGCGGCGGAGGCCGCAGCCAGCTAAGGGCATGATCCATCGCCTGCCCATCGAGCAGGCGTCATGTAGGAGGAAACGAACCAGTGGATTCCAATCTCGCCGCCGGACTGGCCATGGGCCTCGGCGCCATCGGCCCCGGCATCGGCCTGGGCATCGCCGTCAGCAAGGCCATGGAGGCCCTCGGGCGCAATCCCGAGGCGTCGGGCGCGATCTTCGTGCCCTACATCCTGGGCATCGCGCTGGCGGAGGCCATCGGCATCTACGCGCTCGTCGTGAGCCTGCTCCTCATCTTCGTTCAGCCGTAGCAACCGGCCGATAAGGAGCCAGCCCTATGGGCGCATTCTTCGAAGCGTTCCAGGTCGACGTCTGGAAGCTCGCCTTCCAGATCATCAACTTCCTGATCCTGCTGTACCTGCTGAACCGATTCCTGTTCAAGCCGGTGCTCGCCCGTCTCGACGAGCGCAGCAGCAAGATCGGCAAGGGCCTGGAGGACGCCGAGACAGCGGCTCGCGACCGTGAGCTCGCTCGCGCGGAGCGCGAGGCGGCCGTGACCGAGGCGCGCAAGGAGGCGTCGAACCTGATCGCGAACGCCAACAAGATCGCCACCGAT
Organism: Candidatus Limnocylindria bacterium; assembly: GCA_036380955.1. GTDB lineage: Bacteria > Chloroflexota > Limnocylindria > QHBO01 > QHBO01 > JACDBZ01. Next base: position 4,537 of record DASVDT010000127.1, read on the forward strand.
ACGCGCAACGAGATCCTCGCCGAGGCACGCGCCGAGGCAGAGAAGGTGACCGAGCGCGCGCGGCAGGAGATCGTGGCCGAGAAGGATCGGGCCATGGCGGAGCTGCGTGCCCAGGTGGCCGATCTGGCCCTGGCCGCGGCCGGGAAGCTGGTCCGCTCGGAGATGGACGGTCCGACGCAGCGTCGCCTGGTGGAGGAGTTCCTGGCCGAGTCGAAGGCGGCCAACGGCAAGGGCGCCGGAGCGCGGAACTAGCCGATGGCACGCCGAGACACCGCCGCGCGGCGCTACGCCGAGGCAGCTTTCGAGATCGGACGCTCGGAGCGCACGCTCGATACCTGGGAGCGTGACCTCCAGCGCCTGGCCGATGCGCTGGCCGACGAGGAGCTCCGCTCGCTGGTCGAGCACCCGGCCGTGCCGTACGCCGCCAAGGAGCGGGTCGTGCGGCGGGTCGTGTCGGGCGTCTCGCCGGAGGCGGTGAACCTCGTGCTCCTCATGGTCCGTCGCGGGCGGCCGCGGGCGATCGCCGAGATGACGCGTCACTTCGCGTCCCTGGTACGCCGCCACCGTGGCGTGGCGCTGGCCGAGATCCGGACCGCCCTCCCGATGGAGGACGCGCAGCGCGCGGCCGTCACCGAACGGCTGCACGAGCTCACCGGACAGGAGATCGAGATCAACGAGGTCGTCGACGAGTCGCTCATCGGCGGGATCACCGTCCGCATCGGCGACCGGCTCTACGACGCGAGCGTGCGCAACCGCCTCGAGCGGCTGCGGGCGCGACTGACCGCCGTCTAGGCGTTAGGAAGAAGAAGGAACACCACAGATGGCGATCAGATCCGACGAGATCACGTCGATCATCAAGAGCGAGATCAAGGGCTTCGACGCCGGCGCGGACGTCTCGGGCGTCGGCACCATCGTCGAGGTCGGCGACGGCATCGCCCAGGTCTACGGGCTGTCCGGCGCGCTGGCGCAGGAGCTGCTCGACTTCGGCAACGGCATTATGGGCATGGCCTTCAACCTCGAGGAGGAGACGGTCGGCGCCCTGATCCTGGGCGATTACACCGATCTGAAGGAAGGCGACCAGGTCAAGACCACCGGCCGCATCGTGGAGGTCCCGGTCGGTGACGCCCTCATCGGCCGCGTGGTGAACCCGTTGGGCGAGCCGATCGACGGCAAGGGACCCATCGACGCCAAGAAGCTGCGCCCGATCGAGCGCATCGCCCCCGGTGTCATCGTCCGCCAGCCGGTCGACACGCCGGTGCAGACCGGCATCAAGGCCATCGACTCGATGATCCCCATCGGCCGTGGCCAGCGCGAGCTGATCATCGGCGACCGCCAGACCGGGAAGTCGGCGATCGCGGTCGACACGATCATCAACCAGAAGGGGCAGGACCTCATCTGCATCTACGTCGCCATCGGCCAGAAGCAGTCGACGGTGGCGCAGGTGGTGGCGCAGCTCGAGGAGCACGGCGCCATGGACTACACCATCGTGGTCATGGCCGGCGCATCCGACCCGGCCCCGCTCCAGTTCCTGGCCCCGTACGCCGGCGCCGCCATGGGCGAGGAGTTCATGGAGGACGGCCGCGACGCGCTGTGCGTCTACGACGACCTCTCCAAGCACGCCTGGGCGTACCGCCAGGTGTCGCTCCTCATGCGCCGCCCGCCGGGCCGCGAGGCCTTTCCCGGCGACATCTTCTACGCCCACTCCCGCCTGCTGGAGCGCGCCGCCCGTCTGGCCGATGCGCAGGGCGGTGGCTCGCTGACGGCCCTCCCGGTCATCGAGACCCAGGCCGGCGACATCAGCGCCTACATCCCGACCAACGTGATCAGCATCACGGACGGGCAGATCTTCACCTCGGCCGACCTGTTCAACCAGGGCCAGCGCCCGGCCGTCAACGCCGGCACCAGCGTCAGCCGCGTGGGTGGCGACGCGCAGATCAAGGCCATGCGCCAGGTCGCGGGCCGCCTGCGCCTGGACCTCGCCCAGTACCGCGAGCTGGCCGCGTTCGCGCAGTTCGCGTCCGACCTGGACAAGGCGACGCGTGACCAGCTGACGCGCGGCGAGAAGCTGACGGCCATCCTCAAGCAGCCCGCTCTCTCGCCGGTCCCGGTGGAGAAGCAGGTGGCGATCATCTGGACCGCGACCAACGGCCACCTCGACGACGTCGAGACCTCGAAGATCGGCGAGTTCGAGACGGGCTTCTATCGGTTCCTGGACTCCAACTTCGGGGAGCTGCTGCCGACCATCGCCAAGGAGAAGGCGCTCAACGACGAGCTCATCGAGCAGCTGAAGAAGGCCGTCACGCAGTACAAGCGCGAGGGTGGCTTCGGTGCCGAGGGTGCGGAGGGCGGCAAGGCGCGCTCCCCCGAGGACGAGGCCCAGGCCAGGAAGATGGCCGAGGCCGAGGAGGACGTCGCCGAGGAGCAGCTCGAGGACGCCACGCGCACCATGGGCAGCGGGTCGAAGGGCTAGTCCATGCCGAGCCTGAAGGAGATTCGCGGCCGGATCGGCTCGATCCGGAACATCGCCCAGATCACCCGGGCGATGGAGATGGTGGCTGCGTCCCGCATGAAGCGGGCGCAGGACGCCATCCTGGCCGCGCGTCCCTACTCGGACGAGATGCGCGAGGCCATCGGCCGCGTGGCGGCGGT
>DASVDT010000128.1:0-3838 GCA_036380955.1 Candidatus Limnocylindria bacterium
CCCGAGGGCCTGCGCGACCGACGCGTCGTGGCGCTCGACCTGGGTGCGCTGATTGCCGGCGCCAAGTACCGCGGCGAGTTCGAGGAGCGCCTCAAGGCGGTCCTCAAGGAGGTCACCGAGTCGGACGGGACCATCATCCTCTTCATCGACGAGCTCCACACCGTGGTCGGGGCCGGCGCCGCCGAGGGCGCCATGGACGCCTCGAACCTGCTGAAGCCGATGCTCGCCCGTGGCGAGCTCCACGCCATCGGCGCCACCACGCTGGACGAATACCGCAAGCACATCGAGAAGGACGCCGCCCTCGAGCGCCGCTTCCAGCCGATCATCGTCGACCAGCCCAGCGTCGAGGACACGATCAGCATCCTGCGCGGCCTTCGCGAGCGCTACGAGGTGCACCACGGCGTGCGGATCACGGACTCCGCGCTGGTCGCCGCCGCGGTGCTCTCGAACCGATACATCACGGAGCGCTTCCTGCCCGACAAGGCGATCGACCTGGTCGACGAGGCGGCCAGCCGCCTGCGGATGGAGATGGACTCGATGCCGGTCGAGCTCGACGAGATCGAGCGACGCCGGATGCAGCTCGAGATCGAGCGCGAGGCGCTGCGCAAGGAGAAGGACGAGGCGTCGAAGGCCCGCCTCGACGCGCTCGAGCGCGAGCTGGCCGACCTGCGCGAGCGCGGCGACGTCATGAAGTCACAGTGGGACCGCGAGAAGGAGATCGTGGCCGGCATCCGCGCGACGCGCGAGGAGCAGGAGCGACTCGGCCCCGAGATCGAGGCCGCCACCCGCGAGGGCGACTACCAGCGCGCCTCGGAGCTCCAGTACGGGAAGGCGCGCGAGCTCGAGCAGCGCCTGGCGGAGCAGGAGGCCCAGCTCCGCGAGCTCAAGGCGAGCGGCACGATCCTCCTCAAGGAAGAGGTCGACGCGGATGACATCGCCCAGGTCGTCGCGCGCTGGACCGGCATCCCCGTCAGCCGCCTGATGGAGGGAGAGACGGAGAAGCTGCTGCACATGGAGGATCGGCTGCACGCACGGCTCATCGGCCAGGACGAGGCCGTCACCGCCGTCTCCGATGCGATCCGGCGTGCGCGCGCCGGACTCAAGGATCCGAAGCGGCCCATCGGCTCATTCATCTTCCTGGGACCGACCGGTGTCGGGAAGACCGAGCTGGCCCGGGCGCTGGCCGAGTTCCTGTTCGACGACGAGCAGGCGCTGGTGCGGATCGACATGAGCGAGTACATGGAGAAGTTCTCCACCTCGCGCCTGGTCGGCGCGCCGCCCGGCTACGTCGGCTACGAGGAGGGCGGCCAGCTGACCGAGGCCGTCCGCCGCCGGCCGTACCAGGTGGTGCTGTTCGACGAGATCGAGAAGGCGCACCCCGACGTCTTCAACGTCCTGCTCCAACTGCTCGACGACGGCCGGCTGACGGACTCGCAGGGACGGACCGTGGACTTCAAGAACACGGTCGTGATCATGACCTCGAACATCGGGTCGACCACCCTGATCGAGGCGGCCGACGCCGGCCCGGATGCCTTCGATGCAGCCGCCGACCGCGTCCGGCTCCAGCTGCGCGATCACTTCCGCCCCGAGTTCCTCAACCGGATCGACGAGATCATCGTGTTCCGGCCGCTGGACGAGTCGCAGTTGCGCGAGATCGTGGGTCTGCTGGTCGCCAACGTCGAGCGACGGCTCGAGGAGACCGGCATCTCGCTCGAGGTGACCGATGCGGCCCTGACCCTGCTCGCCCGCGAGGGCTACGACCCGGTGTACGGCGCCCGTCCGCTGCGGCGCGCGATCCAGCGCGAGCTCGAGAACCCGCTGGCGCGCCGCATCCTGGCCGGCGAGTTCGTCTCGGGCGGAACGGTCCGGATCGATGCCTCTCCGGAGGGCAAGCTGACCTTCAACGGCTCCGCCGAGTCGCGTCCGCTTCGCTCGCCACCCGCGCCCGGCGGCGCGCCGACCACGGTCCACTAGCCGGCGACGCCGGCGAGCGGGTCGGCTCTACCGGCCACTGTTCCCCCGGCGGGCCACGATCTCGAAGATGATTGCCTCGTCACCGGGGATCTCGACCTCACCGCTCAGCGAGCCCGCGAAGGGATGGCCGCTGGCGGTCAACAGCACCTCACTCGCCTCGATGTCCTCGGGCACGGACCAGACGGCCGCCTCCGATCCCAGGTTGAGCACCACCCCGATGCGCCGCCCGGCATGCTCGCGCAGGTAGGCCAGCAGCGACCCGCGCGCCGGCATCGGCGCATACCACCCGACCGCCAACGTCGGCTCGCGGCGCAGCTCCAGTAAGGACCGGTACAGCGACAGCATCGAGGCGGGATCGTCGCGCTGCTGCGCCACGTTCACCGACGCGGCGTCAGCCGGAAGCGGCAGCCATGGCGTCCCGTCGGTGAAGCCGGCGCGCTCGGTCGCATCCCACTGCATCGGCGTGCGCTGCGGATCGCGACCCAGGCCCAGCCCCGGGATGTTGATCTCGCGCACGTCGACGGCCCGGTCCGGCGAGATCTCCACGTCGTGCATGCCGAGCTCCTCGCCGTAGTAGATCGTCGGCGTCCCGCGCAGCGTGAGCAGCAACACGGCGGCAACGCGCGCCTGCCCGCCGCCGATGCGGGTCACCACCCGCGGCTGGTCGTGGTTCCCGATCACCCAGTTCGGCCACGCGTCCTGGGGCAGCACTCCCTCGTAGGTGTCGATGACCGCCTCGATCCCACGGGCGTCCCACGGCGTCGTGATGAGGTGGAAGTTGAACGGCAGCTGTGCGCCGCGACCCTCGCCGTAGTAGGTGACCAGGCGCTCGACGGGCAGGTAGATCTCGCCGATCATCACCCGATCGTCGTACTCGTCGATGACCGCGCGCATCTCGGCCACGACCTCGTGGACCTCCGGCTGGTCGGCCGAGTAGGCCGGGATCACCTCGTGGTAGGGCGACATGGTCGACGGGTCATAGTCCGGGTTCGGCGGGTTGTCCCGGAAGCGCTCGTGCTTGACCATGTGCCACATGACGTCGACGCGGAAGCCGTCGACGCCGCGGTCGAGCCAGAAGCGCATGGCGTCGTACATCGCCTCGCGGACCTCCACGTTGCGCCAGTTCAGGTCGGGCTGCTCCTTCGCGAAGGCGTGGTAGTAGTACTGGCCGGTCGCCTCGTCCAGCTCCCACGCGCTGCCACCGAACTCGCTGCGCCAGTTGTTCGGCGGGCCGCCGTCGGGGGCGGGATCGCGCCACAGGTACCAGTCGCGCCGCGCGCTGGATCGGCTCCCGCGTGACTCGATGAACCACGGGTGCTGGTCCGACGTGTGGTTCGGCACCAGGTCCAGGATGATCTTGATGCCCCGCCCGTGGGCGTCCGCCAGGAGCCGATCGAAATCGGCCAGCGTGCCGAACCGCGGATCGACATCGGTGTAGTCGGCCACGTCGTAGCCGAAGTCGACCATCGGCGAAGGAAAGAACGGCGAGATCCAGGCGGCCTCGACGCCGAGCCACTCGAGGTAGTCGAGCCTGCGCCGGATGCCCTCCAGGTCGCCGATGCCGTCGCCGGTCGTGTCCTGGAACGAGCGCGGATAGACCTGGTAGATGACGCCGTATTGCCACCAGTGATGGCGGGCAAGCTCGCGTGCACTCACGGGTTCGTGGGGCTCACGCTCCAGCGTGCCGCAGAGATCGAGCCGGGTGATCTAGCGGTGGCGACGTCGGCGTCCCGCGGGCGTGGGCTTGGCGCGCTCGCGCTCACTGCGCTTCGGCGGCGGCACGAACCGGCGCCGGCGGATCTCGTCGTTGGCGGCGGCGATGCGCGGCGGGAAGCGGACGAAGACCGCATAGGCCGCGATCCCC
>DASVDT010000129.1:0-19424 GCA_036380955.1 Candidatus Limnocylindria bacterium
CGTGACCGCGTTCTTGGGCTCGGTCAGGACCCGGACCAGGTCCTCCGCCGTGAGCGCGGTGAGGGTCACCATGACCGGCAGCCGGCCGATGAACTCCGGGATGAGGCCGAACTTGAGGAGGTCCTCCGGCATCAGCCGTTCGAGGATCTTGCCCCGCTCGACGGGGCTCATCGCCGACTCCGACCCGAAGCCGATCGATCGGCGACCGACCCGTTCCTCGACGATCTTCTCGAGCCCGTCGAAGGCGCCGCCGCAGATGAACAGCACGTTCGTCGTATCGATCTGGATGAAGTCCTGGTGGGGGTGCTTGCGGCCGCCCTGCGGCGGGACGTTGGCGACGGTCCCCTCGAGGATCTTGAGCAGCGCCTGCTGGACGCCCTCACCCGACACGTCGCGGGTGATCGAGGGGTTGTCGGCCTTGCGCGCGATCTTGTCGATCTCGTCGATGTAGATGATCCCGCGCTGGGCCCGGGCGACGTCGAAGTCGGCCGCCTGGATCAGCCGGAGCAGGATGTTCTCGACGTCCTCGCCGACGTAGCCCGCCTCGGTCAGCGACGTGGCGTCGGCGATGCAGAACGGAACATCGAGAACGCGGGCGAGCGTCTGCACGAGGAGCGTCTTCCCGGAGCCGGTTGGGCCGACGAGCCGCACGTTCGACTTCTGAAGCTCGACCTCATCGACCTGGTGGCCGGCGTTGACCCGCTTGTAGTGGTTGTAGACGGCGACCGACAGGACCTTCTTGGCGCGCTCCTGGCTGATGACGTACTGGTCCAGGGCGTCCTTGATCTGGTGCGGGTTGGGGAGCTTGGACGCGGCGGCCTTGGGCCGCGGCGTCTCGAGCATCTCCTCCTCGATGATCTCCTGGCAGAGGTTGATGCACTCGTCGCAGATGTAGACGCCCTGGCCCGCGATGAGCTTGCGGACCTGCTCCTGGCTCTTTCCGCAGAAGCTGCAGCGGTACGGGACCTTCGACTTCGTGGTCATTCGGTCGCCGATGGTAGCACGGACCGTCGAACGGACCCCTCCCCCGATGGTCGTAGGATTGCCCCGATGCACCGCCTGCGCTTCGGTCGCGTCGAGACCATGCTCGGACCGATATGGGTGGCGGAGACCGATGCCGGCGTCGCCGCCTGCTCGTCGGCGGACGCTCCTGACGAGCTCCTCGCCGGCGTCCGCCGTCGCTTCCCGGACCATGAGCCGGAGCCGGCCGAGCTCGACGGCGCCTTGCTCGGCGACGACGGGCCTCGGCTCGACCTCGCCGGGCTCTCGCCGTTCGACGCCCGCGTCTACCGGGTCGTGGCGTCGGTGCCGAGAGGCGAGACCCTCACGTATGGCGAGGTGGCCGCGCTCGCCGGCTCACCCGGCGCGGCGCGGGCCGTCGGGCGCGCGATGGCCCGCTGTCCGCTCTTCCCGGCCGTCCCCTGCCACCGGGTGGTGCGCGCCTCCGACGGGTGGTCGGGCTGGGGCGGCGACCCCGCGGAGAAGCGGCGCCTCCTCGCGGCGGAGCGCTGACGCGGGGGCCAGCTCGGGCCGGAGCGTACGCCCCGGCGGTCGCCAGCGATCCCGGGCCGTGGGACCAGCGGCCAATCAGTTCCCGGCTTCTCCACCAGCCGCACGCGGCGAGGAGCGTCCCACCCCCGCCCTCGGGAGCCTCAGCTACTTCTTGGCGGGATCCGCGGCGGCGTCCGCGGCGGCAGCCTCGTCGGCCGTCGGCACCTCGCCGCCCGCCTTGCGGGCCATGCTGATGAGCGACTCGGTGTTCCCCGCGAAGACCTCGTCCACGAGGCCGTACGCCTTCGCCTCCTCGGCGCTCATGAAGTAGTCGCGCTCGCTGTCCCGCTTCACCTTCTCGAAGTCCTGCCCGGTGTGGTCGGCGAGGATGTGCATGAGCCGATCGGTCAGGTGGAGCATCTCGCGCATCTGGATCTCGACGTCCGGGGTGTTCCCACGGAATCCGCCCGACCCCTGGTGGATCATGATCCGCGCGTTCGGCAGCGCGTACCGCTTGCCGGTCGCGCCGGCCGCGAGCAGGACCGCCCCCATCGACGCCGCCTGGCCGATGCAGATCGTGCTCACGGGGGCGCGGAGGTACCGCATCGTGTCGTAGATGGCGAGCCCGCTCGTCACGACGCCGCCCGGCGAGTTGATGTAGAGCTGGATGTCCTTCTCCGGGTCCTCGGACTCGAGGAACAGGAGCTGGGCGATGATGAGGTTCGCGACGTGGTCCTCGATCGCATCTCCCAGGAAGATGATGCGGTCCTTGAGGAGCCGCGAGTAGATGTCGAACGCGCGCTCGCCGCGGGCGCTCGACTCGATGACCATCGGGACCAGCATCGGTTAGTCGGACTCCTCGCTGTCTGCGGTTGGGGGCTCGGGTTCGGCGGTCGCATCGGCCGTTACGCCGATGGCGCGCTCGCTCAACGTGTCGACGAGTTTACGGTTGCGCAGCGTCATGCGCAGGTAGCTCCGGCCGCGCCGTGAGTTGAGGTACTCCGCCAGCTTGGCGTCGTTGTCGTAGCGGCCCAGCTGCTCGGCGATCTCGGCGTCGATCTCCTCGTCCGAGGCGTCGATGCCCTCCTTCTCGGCGATGGCCGACAGCACCAGCAGCGTCTTCACGCGTCGGGTGGCGGGCTCGCGCAGCTCGGCGGTCAGCTCGTCGGGCGTCTGCTTCGAGAGCTGGAGGTACTGCTCGAGCCCGATGCGCTGCTGCGCCAGCCGCGTCTGGAGCTCGTCGCGCATGATCTCGATCTCGTTGGTGACCATGACCTCCGGCAGCTCGACGTTGGCGTTGCTCGTCGCGAAGTCGATGATCCGATCGCCGAAGTTGTGGCGACCCTCGGCCTCGGCGCGCTTCTCCATGGCGTCGCGGATCTCGGCGCGCAGCTCGTCGACGGTCGCGACCTCCCCGACCGACTTGGCGAAGTCATCGGTCAGGTCGGGCAGGATCTTCTCGCGCAGGTCGAGCAGCTCGACCTCGAAGTGGGCCTCCTTGCCACGCAGCTCCTCGACCCGATAGTCGTCGGGGAAGGTGATGTCGAACCCCTTCGTCTCGCCGATCGAAAGGCCGACGAGGTTGTCCTCCCAGCCGGCGATCATGCGGTCCTCGCCGATGACCAGCGGCAGCCGATCGGCGCTGCCGCCGTCGAACGGTTCCCCGTCGATGGTCCCCGCGAACTTCACGCTGGCGATGTCGCCCTTCTCGGCTCCCCGCCCGTCGATCGGTCGCAGGGTTGCCTGCTGCTCGCGCAGCTCCTCGATGACCTGGGCGACCTGATCGTCGGTGATCTCCGGGATCTCGAGGCTGAACGGATAGTCAGTGTAGGAGCCCAGCTCGACCTCGGGGCGCACCGGGACGGTGGCCGTGAAGGTGATCGCCTGTCCTTCGCTGAGCGCCGCGGGGTCGATGTCGACCTGTGGCTGGTCGATCGGGATGACATCGGCCTGGTCAAGCGCCTTGTCGTACGAGTCGCTGACGAGGTGGTCGATCGCCTCGGCCAGGACGGAGCCGCGGCCGACGAAGCGGTCGATGACGTTGCGCGGCGCCTTCCCGGGGCGAAAGCCTGGCACTTTCGTCCGCTCGGCGACGTGGCGGTAGGCGGTGGCGAAGTGCCGGTCGACCTCGTCGGACGGGACCTCGATCTCGAGGACCATCTTCGAGCCCGGCTCCGGTCGCGTGGATACGGTGACCACGTCAGCTCCTGGTGTCGTCTGCGGTGGTGGGCGAGGCGAGATTCGAACTCGCACGTCTTGCGACACCGGCTCCTAAGGCCGGCGCGTCTGCCGTTCCGCCACTCGCCCGCAGTGGTTGGTGAGTTCGGCGTGAGTCTACCAACGGACCGATGTCGATGCCTTGGTGGCACGGGCTCCGCCGATGTATCGGGCTGACGCACGCGGCCCGGCTCTCCGGTGCCATGCCGCCCGATCTATCGAGCACGGAGGAACGCGAGGGGCTGCCCATGCGCCACGCTGCATCATCCATCGGGCACGGCTCCGGGGGCACGGTCGCGAGTCGATCAGCGCGAGCGCGAGCTCATGCCCGAGTACTCCTCGCTGGCCGCCGCGGCGCGTTCGGCCGGCCGGTTCGTGATGTCGTCCTTGGCGCGCTTCGGGTCAGGCTCGGCCGCCCCGCCGAGCGTCCCGGCCGCATCGAGCGGCGCGATGCCCGAGGGCGGTTCGCCGGACAGGAAGCGCTCGACCGCCTTTCGAGCGAGGGCGGCGGTGATGATCGCCGCGAACGCCTCGAACGCGTTCCATGCGGCCCGCTGCGGACCCGGCGGCCCCTCGGCAACCTGCTTCGCGAGCTTCTTGCTGATCTTTCCGTGGCGGCGCGGATCGTGGCGCCAGCGCAGCAGCTCGTGCGACAGAACCTCGCGCGCCTCCGATGCCTTCGGACCCACCGCGCCGGCCATGTGGTCGACCCAGGCCTGCATCGGCTTGGGAAGCGAGTCGTAGGCCTTCTCGGGATCGGTCTTGAACAGGCGGCGCCGCACGAAGCGCGCCGCGCGACCCGGTCCGCCGGCAAGGAGGAAGACCGCTCCGGCCCCCACGCCGATGAACAGGGCGGGATCCTCGGCGAAGCGCTTCCGCACATCCAGCGCCTCGCGCAGCTGGTCGGCCGTGCGCTCGAGCTCGGTCCGCTGGGCGCTGATGGCTAGCCGCGTCTCAGCAAGCGCGTCTTCGCCCACTCGACGTCCTCCTTGACCGCTGCGATGGTCTCTTCCGGGGTAAAGGTCGTGCTCGTGACCTGCTTGATGCCGCGCCATCCGAGCAATCCGGCCAGCACGACGAGCGCGATGACGAAGATCAGGGCCACCCACCACAGGCCGATCGCGACCAGTACCGCGATGATGAAGGCGATCAGGCCGATGAGGAACGCCAGCGCGAGCGCCGCCGCGATCGCCAGCATCACGATGCCGCCCTTGAGATGCCCGAGGTTGCGTGCCATCTCCTGGCGACCGCGCTGGATCTCGAGCCTGGCGAGGCCAACGCTGCCTGACACGAGGCGCTTCACGAGGGTGAAGGCGTTCTCGCGGCGGCGTGGCGCGTCGCCTGTGGTCATGGCACCTCCGGGGGCGGGAATTCAGGGCGCGCACCACGGCGGCGCGGCGCGACGATCATAGCAACGAGCACATCGGGTGCCATCACGTCGGGCCGGAAGCTCCGCTAGACTTCCGCGCCAATGGCCAAGCGACGAACCTCCGGCGTCCAGCGGCGCGAGCGCGCCAGCCAGGAGGCCCTCACCCGACGCCTCGACGAGCGCAGCGGACCCGCGCTGCCGGACTGGCGGCTCCTGGCCATCGGCGGCGTGCTGGTCGTCGGCGTGATCATCGTCATCCTGGTCCTCATCCTGGGCTCCGGCGCGACTCCCAACGTCGGCGAGATTCAGCCGAACGACGGCCAGACGCACGTGACCCAGGGCGACGATTGCCGCCATCCCGCCAACGCCAACGTGCAGGCCGAGTGCGGCGGTCCGGACCCCTACTCCTCGCTGCCGGCGACCTCGGGGCCGCACTGGAACGGGCCGGCCAACTGGGGCGTGTACTCGACCCCCCAGATCGAGACGCAGCTCATCCACAACCTGGAGCACGGCGGCGTCGTCATCTGGTACGACCCCGAGCGCGTTGGCGCGGACGATCTCGACACGCTGACGCAGTACGTCAACAGCCAGGTGGCCAGCGGGATCAGCGGCAGGTTCAAGTTCATCCTCAGCCCGTGGGGTGGACAGGACGCCCTCCCGGCACCGATCGTCGTGACGGCGTGGCGATACCTGCTGGAGCTCGACACTGCCGACACGTCGGCGATCGACGAGTTCACGCGGGCGCACTACGCTCTTTCGCCGGAGCCGAATGGCGGTCCCGGACCGCCCGGCACCTGATCGGCGCCGCGTTGACCCGCTCCGCGCACTGCGGCATCATTCCCGCGGGCGCCTAGCTCAACGGCAGAGCAAGTGACTCTTAATCACTAGGTTCGGGGTTCGAATCCCCGGGCGCTCACCATTCCGATCCATCGAATGGGCCGGGTCTCCCTTCACCGACCTCCGCAGGAGGTCACTTCGGCCGCCTCGCGGCCGCATCGGTCTCTCAGCGGAGGCGCTCGTGACGGAGGTCCCAATCCAGCGGCACCGGCTCGACAATGGGCTGCGCGTGATCCTCTCGCGCGACCCGCGTGCACCGGTGGTTGCCGTCAACCTCTGGTATGACGTCGGCTCGAAGCACGAGAAGGCCGGCAAGACCGGCTTCGCCCACCTCTTCGAGCACATGATGTTCCAGGGTTCGGCCAACGTGGAGAAGGGCCAGCACTTCAGCCTCATCCAGGCCGCGGGGGGCACGCTGAACGCGAGCACCTGGCTGGATCGCACGAACTACTACGAGACCCTCCCCGGCCACGAGCTCGAGCTGGCGCTGTGGCTGGAGGCCGACCGCATGGCCAGCCTCCTGCCGGCCATGACCCAGGAGAAGCTCGACAACCAGCGTGACGTGGTCAAGAACGAGCGCCGCTGGAGCGTCGACAACCAGCCCTATGGCGACTGGGACGAGCTGATCCAGGCGCTGGTGTACCCCGAGGGCCACCCGTACCACCACTCCACCATCGGCTCGATGGAGGACCTGTCGGCCGCCTCGCTCGACGACGTGCGCGAGTTCTTCGCGACCTACTACGCGCCCAACAACGCGGTGCTCACCATCGCCGGCGACTTCGAGGCCGATGCGGCCCTCGACATGGTTCGCCGCCACTTCGGTCCGATTCCGCCCAACAACGAGCTGCCGCCGCCGCCCGACATGACCGTCGATCCACTGATCGGGTCGGAGGTCCGCGAGACGAAGGCCGATCAGGTCCCGCTGCCGCGCATCTATTGGGCGCATCGGGCGCCACCGTTCGGGACCCACGAGTTCGACGCGCTGGACGTCGCCGCGGACGTGCTCGGCTCCGGCCGCGCATCGCGCCTCTACGCCAGCCTCGTTCGCGAGCAGCGCCTGGCCCAGGACGTCAGCGTCTTCGCCTTTCCGATCGTCGGTGGGGCAAGCCTCTTCACGCTGTGGGCAACCGCGCGGCCGGGCATCGCGCTGGAGACGCTCGAGGCGGCGACGCTGGTTGAGGTCGACCGCCTGGCCGCCGAGGGACCGACCGATGCCGACCTCGAGCGCGTCCACAACCTGCACGCGGCGCACTCGGCGGGATCGCTCGAGCGAATCGGCGAGCGCGCCGATCGGCTGTCGATGTACGCGTGCCTGTTCGACGAGCCGGAGCGGATCAACGCCGAGGTCGCGCGCTATGCGGCCGTCGACGCGGCGCGCGTCAGCGAGGCACTGCGGGCATCGGTGCGGTCCGACAACCGCGTGACGCTGACCTACGTGCCGGCGGAGGCCGCGTCATGACCGTCGCGCGTCCACCGGCGGGCGCGCCGCGCCCGTATCGGTTCCCGGACTTCGTCCGGCACCGGCTTCCGAACGGCCTGGGCGTGTGGCTCGTCCCGCTGCCCGAGCGCGAGCTGGTCAGTGTCCACCTGCTGACCGATGCCGGGGCCGCGGCCGAGGATGAGCCATCGGCCGGCGTCGCCGCGCTGACCGCCCAACTGCTGGTCACCGGCACGCGTCGCCTGGACGCCGCGGCCTTCGCGGAGACGACCGAACGGCTCGGGATCGAGGTCAGCAGCGAATCGTCGTGGGACAGCGCCCGCGCCGGCTTCACTGCGCTCGGCAGCAAGCTCGACGACGGCCTGGATCTGCTGGCGGAGATGCTGCGCACGCCGCGGCTCGACGAGGGCGAGTTCGATCGCCTCAAGGCGGAGCGGCTGAACGACATCCTCCAGGCCCGCGCCGATCCGGGACGACTGGCCGACGAGAGCTTCCTGCGCGAGGTCTACGCGCCCGACAGCCCGTACGGGCGGCTGTCGGCCGGGACACCCGAGAGCGTCGAGGCGCTCACCGTCGAGGCGGTCCGCGACTATCACGCCAGCCGATACGCGCCGGACGTCGCCGACGTCGTCGTGGCCGGCGCGATCGAGCCGGACGCCGCGTTGCATGCCGTCGAGCGGCACCTTGGCGACTGGAGCGGCACCGGCCCTGGCCATCGGACGCTCGAGCCGCGGCAGCGCGGTGGACGCCGTGTCGTCCTGGTCGATCGGCCCGGATCGGTGCAGAGCGAACTGCGGGTCGGCCACGTCGGGATCAACCGTCACCATCCGCGGTACTTCCCGGCCCTCGTCATGGCGGCGCTGCTGGGTGGGGTCTTCGGGAGCCGCCTCAACCGCCGGCTGCGGGAGGAGCTGGGCTACACCTACGCCGCGCGGTGCTCGTTCGACCCGCGACGCGCGCCCGGGCCATTCACCGCGAATGCGGCGGTGCAGACGGAGGTCACCGTCGACGCCATCCGCGAGCTCGTCGGCCAGCTCGAGCGGATCGGCGAGGCGGCGCCGGGCGACGAGGAGCTGACCGACGTTCGCAACTTCCTGGTCGGGGTCTTCCCGCTCCGCTTCGAGACCACCTCCGGCATCGCGGCGGCGCTCGAGCCGCTGGCGATCTACGACCTGCCCGACGACTACTGGCACACCTACCGGTCGCACCTCGAGGCCGTCACGCCGCAGGACGTTCTCGACGCGGCGCACGAGCTGGTGCGCCCGGACGAGGCGCTCATCCTGCTCACCGGCGACGCCGGCAGGGTGCGCGACGAGCTCGAGGCCGCCGAGCTCGGGCCGCTGGAGGTGATCCCCGCCCCCTAGCCGAGCTCCTCGGCGTGGAGCCGGAGCAGTCGGTGCGGTCGCCGCTCATCGCGGCGCGCGCGGCCAGCGCAGCGCAAAGATCGCTCCGGGCCGACGGCGCTCGACGCTGACCGAGCCACCCATCGCCTCCATCGAGGCGCGCACCAGGTACAGCCCGAGCCCGAGGCCGCGCCCCGCGGTCACGCGCTCCGTGAAGATCCGCGAGGCGATGGCGTCGTCGATGCCAGGCCCCTCGTCGCGCACCCGAAGGGTGACCGTCTCCGCAGGATCGACCTCGATATGGATCGGCGTGCCCGGCGTCGAGTAGCGGTCGGCATTCGTGAGCAGGTTGGCGATGGCCTGCGCCGAGAGGTGCGCGTCACCCAGCACGCGCACATCGGGGGCGAGCTCGACCGTGATCTCGCGCTCCGAGCCGCGCGTGCGGAGCTGCTCGATCGCCTTGCCGAGCACCGGCCCCAGCTCGAAGGGCTCACGCACGGCCTCGACGTGGCCGGTATCGGCGCGCGAATACAGCTCCAGTCGCTCGAGGATGTCGATCGCCGCGTCCACCGACTCAAGCGCACGCTGGCCGTGGCTCGCCGCGCGCTGGGGAAGCGAGGGGTCGCGCTTGGCGAGCTCGATCCGCGCCTTCGCCACGGCGAGCGGGTTGCGCAGCTCGTGCGCCACGAAGCTCGCGAAGCGAGACAGGCGCCGGCGCTCGTCCTCTTCCTTGCCGACGTCGCGCAGGAGCAGCACGGCACCGCCACCGGGGATCGGCGTTCCTTCCACGTCGACCATCACGTCACGGCCGGAGGTCGGATTGCGCAGGATCAGCCGGCGGCGGGAGGGCGCGGTCTGCGACACGACCTGCGGCCACTCGTTGCGCGGAAGCGGCACACCGTGCTCGTCGCGCGGCTCGGTCAAGACGCCCCAGTCGTCCAGTGCGCGCTCGACGAAGCTGCGGCCGAACAGGCGCATTGCGGCCCGGTTGCCGTAGCTGCCGCGGTGATCGCCGTCGTAGACGACGAGTGGCTCCGGGATTGACTCCGCGACCTCTCCGAGTCGCGCTCGAGCCTGCTCCGCCTCCCGTCGCGCGGCATCGGCGGCCTGCCTCGCCGTCTCGGCGGCCTGGCGCTCGGTCTCGAGACGGCCCTCGGCGGCCCTGCTCACCCGGAGCGCCTCGGCCGCCGCCAGACGGTCCATCTCGGTGCGTCGCACGAGAACCAGGATGATCAGCGAGCCGATCAGGAACGAGCCGAAGCGAACGACGTCGATCGGCTCGAGTGCGAAGCGGTCGCTGGGATCCAGCAACACCACGAGCGAGACGATGGCCGCCGCGACGTAGGCCCAGGTCGCCGCCCGTGCCCCAAGCAGCAGGCCCGACACCGTGACGGCCACGACGAGGATGGAAGTGAAGGCGATATCGCCGCGCACGCCCGCGACGACCTCGCCCAGCAGCGCGGTCGCACCGCCCAGGACGGCGCCCAGCAGCGCGCGCCGGTCCAGCCGCACGCGTCTCATTGCCGGCGGGTCCCGACCCGTCGCCTGGCGCGGGCCAGGCGCTCGCGGGCGGCCGATATGCGTCGCCACGGACCGTGGACGCGGCGGGGGTCGAGTGCATCGGGATGATCGCCCCGCGCGAGTGCCGCGAGGAGCTCCGACGCCCGGTCGAGCTGCCCGGCCTCCGTGAGCATCTGCACCAGGCTGAACCAGCGACCCGGCTCGGGCACCGGCGCCGCCATCACCCGCTCCACCAGCTCGGCGGCGCGTCCGGGGTGCCGCGCCCGACGGTGGGCGACGATCGCGGCGCGGTAATCGGTGAAGCTTGGCTCGAGGCCGATCGACTCGAGGAAGTTCAGCAGCAGCTCCGCGTTCTCGGCGCGGCGTGCCGCCGCCCCGTGGCGAACGTGGCGGTCACGGTACTCGCCGAGCAGCACGCGCAGCTCGCGGTCCGCCCATCGGCGCTGCGGCGAGTCGTCGGGATAGCGCTCGCCGATGCCGGCGACGACCATCGCGCCACGGAGCTCTTCGCCGGCGGCGACGTAGGCCTCGCGCAGGCCGGCGTCGAGGATCTCGGCCAGTGGCGGCTCCTGGGCCACCATGCGCTCGAGGGCCCCGAGCCAGTCATCGATCCGCCCGCGCTCGGCGTAGTGGCGTGCCGCATAGCGCAACCAGTAGCGCTCGTGGTGGTCGCGCCAGTCCTCGCCGGCGATGTGGTGCTCGACGATCCAGCGCTCCTGCGCCACGGGACCGGCAAGGAACACCTCGGCCGGGACGCGGAATCCGGCCACCGAGCGCCACTGCGGCTGGTGCCACGGGCTTGGCTCGCCGGGCTCGATGCGCCGGCGCGACGGACGAGGCCGGCGGGCCGCCTCGCCCTGTTCCAGGGGCCAGTCGAGTGTCGCGGCAGACCCGCTCTCCAGCGCATGGTCGTAGTGCAGCCGCCGGACCGGGTCGCGCAGCTCCGCCCACGCGCGGTTGAGGACCGACGTCCTGCGAGTCGCGATCTCCGACGAGGCGGCGCGATCGGGATGGTGGCGCAGGACGGCCTCGCGGAACGCGGCTCGCAGCTGCGCCGCCGACGCCGACGGCTCGGCGCCGAGTACCTCGTAATAATCGCGAGCCTCGCTGCGCATGACGGTGGCCGACGGCATTCGGTCGAGTCTAGCCGCAGCCTTTGATCGATTCCACGCTTGCTATGCTGCGCCCCATGCCTGCCACGCCCGGCTCGGGGCAGCCCCGCGCGGGCCACCTGCTCATCATCGGCGGCGCCGAGGACAAGCTTCGCCAGCGACAGATCCTGGCGCGGTTCGTATCGCTGGCCGGCGGCGCCGATGCCCGGGTCGTCGTCATCTCGACCGCCTCCTCACTGGGCGACGAGGCGACCGACCTCTACCTGTCGCTGTTCCACCAGATGGGCGTCACCGACGTCCGTGGCATGCGCCCGCTGGTGCGTGACGACGCCAACGATCGGCGCCTGGTCGACATGCTCGCCGATGCCACCGGGGTCTTCATGACGGGGGGCAACCAGCTGCGCCTGTCGAGCGTGATCGCCGGCACGCGCCTCGGTCGTGCGCTCACGGAGCGGCACCGGCATGGGGCGATCGTGGCCGGCACCAGTGCCGGTGCGTCGGCCATCGCCAGCCACATGGTCGCGTTCGGGACGAGCGGCGCGACGCCGAAGCAGCGCATGACCCAGATGAGCGCCGGCCTCGGGCTGCTGCCCGGGGTGCTCATCGACCAGCACTTCGAGCAGCGCAACCGGATCGGGCGGCTCCTGGCCCTGGTGGCCCAGTCGCCATCACTGCTCGGCATGGGCATCGACGAGGACACCGCCGCGCTCGTCAGCCCGAAGGGCGTGCTCGAGGTGATCGGCAAGAGCTCGGTCACCATCCTCGACCCCGCCAACCTGCAGACCGACGCCTACGAGGTCAAGCGCCACCGGCCGATCATGGTGTCCGGCGTGGTGCTCCATTCGCTGCCATCCGGCTACCGGTTCGACCTGCGCCGACGCAAGCTGATGCCACCGCTGCGCCCGGTCAGCGCGACCGATCGTGAGCTGGCCAGCCTGCAGGCGGCCACCGATCGCACCCGCCGCCTCATCCGCACCATCGCCGCCGAAGGCGCCGACGACAGCGCGCCCGACCGGGCACGGCGACGAGCGCTTCGGGCGCGACGCGTCGACGACGAGGCCAGCGAGTGACGACCGCTCGACGTTCCACCGGTTCCGCGACGCGCAAGACGAGCTCGTCGGCGCGCCGCGCGCGTGCATCGGCTGCGACCGGCGCGGCCGGCGCCCCGCGACCGGAGCTGAGGATCGTCGAGACGCGGGTCTACCGCGGGCCGAACTACTGGAACTACGAGCCGGCGATCAAGCTCATCGTGGATCTCGGGATCCTGGAGCAGTTTCCATCGAACGCGATCCCCGGCTTCGTCGACGGCCTGCTCGACATGCTCCCCGGCATCGCCCAGCACAGCTGTGGCACGGGTAAGGTCGGCGGCTTCGAGGACCGGCTGCGCGAGGGCACGTGGGCGGGGCACGTGGCCGAGCACGTGGCGCTCCAGCTCCAGCGTGAGGCGGGCATGGAGGTCGGCCGCGGCAAGACGCGCGGGACCGGTGACCCGGGTCGCTACCACGTGGTGTATTCGTACGCCGACGAATCGGTGGGCGTGGCCGCCGGCAAGCTCGCCGTGCGCCTGGTCAACCACCTCGTCCGCGCCGAGGACGGCTTCGACTTCGGGGCGGAGCTCGAGGCGCTCATCCTGCTTGCCGAACGCGCGGCCTTCGGGCCATCGACCCAGGCGATCCTGGACGAGGCGGCGCTGCGCGACATCCCATCCATCCGCCTCAACGAGCAGTCGCTGGTCCAGCTCGGCCACGGCATCCACCAGAAGCGGATCCGGGCGACCATGACCAGCCAGACGGCCTCGCTGGGCGTCGACATCGCGTCGGACAAGAAGCTCACCAACCGCCTGCTGGCCGCGACCGGCGTGCCCGTCCCTCGCTCCGAAGTGGTGCGCGACGCCGATGGCGCTGTCGCCGCCGCCGGACGCATCGGCTACCCCGTGGCTGTCAAGCCGCTCGATGGCAACCACGGCAGGGGCGTCATCCTCAACCTCATCGACGCCGATGCCGTGCGCGCCGGGTACGCTGCCGCGCGCGCCGAGAGCCGCAACGGCGGCGTGGTGGTCGAGACGTACCTGACCGGCAACGACTATCGCTGCCTCGTCATCGGCGGGGTGCTGCGCGCGGTCGCGCAACGCGTGCCGGCCCACGTCGACGGCGACGGCAAGCACACCATCGCCGAGCTGGTCGAGATCACGAACACGGACCCACGCCGCGGCATCGGCCACGAGAAGGTGCTGACCCGCATCAAGATCGACGACGAAGCCCTCTCGTACGCGCGCGAGCAGGGCTTCGAGATGAGCGACGTGCCGCCACGCGCCCACCGCGTCTACCTCAAGCGCACGGGCAACATGAGCACCGGCGGCATCAGCATCGATCGCACCGAGGAGGCGCACCCCGACAACGTCGAGCTGGCCGAGCTCGCCGCCCGGGTCGTCGGGCTGGACATCGCCGGCATCGACCTCGTCTGTCCCGACGTGAGCCAGCCGGTCCGCGAGACCGGCGGCGGGATCGTCGAGGTCAACGCCGCACCGGGCTTCCGGATGCACACCCACCCGACCGAGGGCGAGGCGCAATACGTCGCCAAGCCGGTCATCGACATGCTCTTCCCACCCGGCGCCGATGCGCGCATCCCGATCGTCGCCGTGACCGGCTCGAACGGCAAGACCACCACCGCGCGGATGATCGCCCACATCATGAAGGGCATGGGCCGCAAGGTCGGCCTGACCAGCACCGATGGCATCTACGTCGACGGGCGCATCGTGCGCCGCGCGGACGCATCGGGGCCGAAGTCCGCGTCGATGGTGCTCCAGAACCCGACGGTCGACTTCGCGGTGTTCGAGGTCGCACGGGGCGGCATCCTGCGCGAGGGCCTCGGCTACCAGCGCAACGACGTGGCGGTCGTGCTCAACGTCACCGGCGACCATCTCGGCCTGGGCGGCATCCACTCCATTCGCCAGCTGGCGGAGGTCAAGCGCGTCGTGGTCGAGGCGGTGCCCCGAGACGGTGTCGGCGTGCTCAACGCCGACGACCCCCTGGTGGCCGCCATGGCGCGCCACTGCTCGGGGTCGGTGATCTACTTCAGCATGGATCCCGAGCACGAGCGGCTGAAGTTCCAGGCGTCGCGCGGCCGGCGCGCCGTGACCCTCGAGCAGGGCCGCAACGGCGAGATGATCGTGCTGCGCCAGGGCCGCAAGTCGATGGACCTGGTGTGGACGCACCTCATCCCGGCAACGTTCGAGGGCCGCGCCCGCATGAACGTGCAGAACGCGCTCGCCGCGACGGCCGCTGCCTGGGCAGCGGGGGCGCACCTCCACGACATCCGCCAGGGCCTTCGGACCTTCACCACGTCGTACTACATGGCCCCCGGCCGGCTCAATATGTTCGAGCTCGACGGGTACCGGGTGGTGGTCGACTACGCGCACAACCCGCCCGCCCTCGAAGCGCTCGGCGGGTTCGTCCAGCGCCTGACCGAGCCGACGGCGGGTGGCGCGCGCGCCCAGGTCACCGGGCGACGCATCGGCGTCGTGGCCACCGCCGGCGACCGTCGGGACGAGGACATCCGGCAGATCGGCGTGGTGGCCGCGCGCTACTTCGACCGAATCATCGTCCGTGAGGACGCCAACAACCGCGGGCGGCCACGCGGGCAGACGGCAGCGCTCATCGTCGAAGGGATCGGGAGCGCGCCGACGTCGCGCGTGGAATCGGTCGAGGTCGTGCTCGACGAGCTCGACGCGACGCGGAAGGCGCTCGACATGGCCGACGAGGGCGACGTGGTGGTCGTGTGCGTCGACCACGCCAACGATGTCTGGAAGGAGCTCCAGCGCCGCGAGCACGGTGGCGCGAGCGAGTCGCTGCGCGCCGTCGTCGGCGTCGTCGACTCCGATGACGAGGTCGACCTCGAGATCTGACCCGGCTGTCGGTCGAGCCTCGCCACGCGCCGCAGAGCCGCGCGCGCTTAGCCTTTCAGGACTTTGGCCATCCGGTCTGCCGACACCGGCTCGTACCCGTGCGCCGCGAGCCACTCGCCGATCTCGCGCCGCTCGACGTGGGTCATGACCGCGCAAACGTCCCCTCGCTTCGCGCGACGCAGCAGCGCACGCAACGCGCCGAGCTCGGTCGACAGCGCCGAGATGCGACCCGAGTAGCCACCCTCGCGGGCGCCGTGGCGCAACAGCTCGTTCATCTCGTCCAGGTTGCGCCCGCGCAGGTAGTGCGGCTTCTCGGCGATCACGAGATCGTCCGCGCCACCCGCCAGCACGCCGAGCCGGTGCAGCATCTCATCGGTCCGGTCGCCGGCGGTCCCGAGTGCAAGGCAGACGCGATGCCGGCCGGCGACGGCGCGCGCCACCTGCATGAGGGCCGCCAGGCCGGCCTCGTTGTGGGCGAAGTCGACGATCACGAACCTCCCGTCGCGTTCGTACAGGTTGAGCCGACCCGGGTTGGCACCAGCGTCGCGGCCGAACGATCGCAGGCCTCGGTTGATCTGCCGGGTCGTCAGCCCCAACGCGTCACAGGCGGCCGCCGCGGCCAGCACGTTCGCGACGTTGTGGCGCGCCGCCCCGCCGAAGGCGATCGGAATGTCGCTCACCGCCGCCAGCGGCCGCGCCCGGCTGCCGGCCGACAGGAGCACGGGCCGCCCGCGCTCGAGGACCGCCGCGCGGCCGCCCGCAGCGAGCGTCCTCTCGACCTGGGCGCCGCGGCCCTCGAGGCTGAACGCGTACACGTTGGCCCGGGTCTCGGACCGCATCGCCCACACCAGCGGATCGTCGGCATTGAGGACCGCCCACCCCTCGCGGCGCGTGATGCGGACCACCGTCGCCTTGACCTCGGCGAGCTCCTCGAGGGTGTCGATCCCCTGCAGGCCGAGATGATCGGCGCTGATGTTCGTGACCACGCCGACGTCGTTGGCGGCATAGCCGATTCCCCGCAGCAGGATGCCGCCGCGCGCCGTCTCCAGCACGGCGACATCGAGGCCGTGCTCGGAGAGCACGCGGCCCGCACCGCCGTAGCCGCTCCAGTCCCCCGCCTCGATCAGCTCGCCGCGGACGTAGATGCCGTCCGAGTTGGTCATGCCGGTCCGCCGGCCAGCGAGCTCACAGGCGTGGGCGATGAGGCGCGTCGTGGTGCTCTTTCCATTCGTGCCGGTGACCGCGACGATCGGCACGCGGGCGCGCGGCAGGTGCGCCATCGGCCCGAGGGCGATGGCCCGCAGCCCGGCGAGCTCGCGGCGCTCGCTCGACCGGCCGAGCGCGATGCGCGCCGCCGAAGCGCCGACCGCCTGTGAGATGGTTCGGCGTCGCCACGGGAAGGCGATGGCGACCCGCCGACGGTCCGACGACTCTCGGGCCGTGACCCGCGGCTCCGGCAGGCCGAGCGCCGCCTTCAACCGTCGCACCGCGGCGCCGGCTGCGGCTCCCACCTCGGCCGCGCGCCCGACCTCGTCGGCGGCGAACTCCAGCTTGACCGCCGGCCGGGTGAAGAACCGATTCGGGCCGTCCAGCACGCGCAGCTCCACGAGCTCGACGCCAGTCTCGCCAGGGTCCGGCCGGTGCGGCATGCGCGTGAGTATATTGAGGTCATATGCCCGATCCCAATCGCCTGCGCGACGCGGTCGCCGCCCGCGAGCCGCGCTTCCTGGCCGAGCTCGAGCGCCTCGTCAACATCGACTGCGGCTCGTACACCGCATCCGGCGTCAACGAGGTCGCCGACTTCGTGGCCGATGCGCTGCGCGAGCTCGGCGCCGACGTCAGGCGCGTCCCGCACGAGCCGGAGCCCGGCCGCCATCAGCTGGGCGATCTCGTCATCGGCCGGCTCAACGGCGCCGGTCCGCGCCTGCTCGTGATCGGCCACATGGATACCGTCTTCGATCCGGGCACGGCCGCGGCGCGGCCGTATCGGTCCGGCGACGGTCGTGCCCATGGCCCGGGCGTGACCGACATGAAGGCGGGGCTGCTGGCGGGGCTGCACGCCCTGGCCGCGCTCCTCGAGGCCGGCGAGCGACCGTCGGTCACCTTCGTCGCAAATCCCGACGAGGAGATCGGCTCGACGTTCAGCACGCCATACATCCGCGAGCTCGCGCCCGACCACGACGCCGCGCTGGTGCTCGAGTGTGCGCGCGCGAACGGTGACATCGTGAGCAGCCGCAAGGGCATCGCCGATTACCACCTCACGCTGGTCGGGCGGGCGGCGCACGCCGGCGTCGAGCCAGAGAAGGGTCGATCGGCGATCCTCGAGGCGGCGCACCAGGTCCTCGCGCTGCACGCGCTCAATGGGCGATGGCCCAGCGTGACGGTCAACGCGGGGGTCGTCGAAGGGGGCACGCGGCCGAACGTCGTGGCTGAACGCTGCGAGCTCAAGGTCGACCTGCGCGCCGCGACCGTCGACGCCTTCGATGCCGCCGCCGCCGAGGTCGAGCGCATCGCCGCATCGCCCACGGTCGACGGGGTGTCCGTGACGGTGGAGCGCATCGCCGGCCATCCGCCCATGGAGAAGAGCGCTGCGTCCAGCCGGCTGGTGGATCTTGCGATTTCGATCGCCGGTGATCTGGGCTTTGCGCTCGCCGATGCGGCCACGGGCGGCGCATCGGACGCCAACACCTGTGCCGCCCTCGGCGTCCCGACGCTCGACGGGCTCGGCCCGGTCGGCGGCGACGATCACTCCGTCGACGAGTGGCTGGACCTCTCGAGCGTCGTGCCGCGGACGCTCCTGCTGGCGACCCTCATCGGCCGCATCGACGAAGCTCTCTGATCGGAGTCGCCCGCGCTCGCTCGGCTATCATGGCCGTTCCGTGACCGATGACTTTCGCCACCGCACGACGCTCGAGGTGCGCTTCCGCGACATCGACGCCTTCGGGCACGTGAACAATGCGGTGTTCTTCAGCTACGTGGAGCAGGCCCGAATCAGGTACCTGCTCGATGTCCTCGACTCCGAAACGACGTTCGATCGCATGCCGCTCATCCTCGCGCGCGTGGAGCTCGACTACCGCTCGCCGGTCTTCTACGGCGAGTCGGTGACGGTCGGCACGCGCGTCGACCGGGTCGGCCGGACGAGCTTCGGCATGAGCCACCGGATGACGGCGGGCGATGATGAGCGCCTCGTCGGCGAGGTCAATTCCGTACTCGTGACGTACGACTACGCCGCCGCCGGCCCGATGCCGGTGCCCGACGAGTGGCGACGCAGGTTCGGCGAGCACGAGGGACGCCCGTTCGAGACCGATGCGCCGCGGCCGCAGGCGGCCGCCGCGCGCTAGCGACACAGGAGACCAATGGCCGACGCGCAACGATTCGACCTCCTCATCCTCGGCGGAGGCATGAGCTACGTGGGCGCCATCCGCGCCGCCCAGCTCGGGCTGTCCGTCGGGCTCGTCGAACGCGACAAGCTCGGCGGAACCTGCCTCAACCGCGGCTGCATCCCGTCCAAGGCGCTGCTCGAGACGGCCGACCTGCTGCATCGCGTCACCGAGCAGGGCGCCGAGTTCGGCCTCGCCGGGCACGACGGCGTGAGCCTCGACTACGCGGCGCTCGGCAAGCGCCGCGACGCCGTGGTCGACAAGCACGTGTCGGGCGTGGAGTTCCTGATGAAGAAGAACAAGGTCACCGTTCTGCGCGGTAACGGCACCCTGACCGGCCCCACCAGCGTTCGCGTCAGCGGCGGCGAATCCGGCGACATCGAGGCGGCTGGCACCAACCTCATCCTCGCGACCGGCAGCGCGCCGCGCTCGCTCCCCGGCCTCGATCCCGACGGCCGGCTGATCATCACCTCGGACGAGGCACTGGAACGCAACGACGCACCGGGTCGGGTCGCGATCGTCGGCGCCGGTGCGATCGGCGTCGAGTGGGCCAGCATGTACCGCGACTTCGGCGCGGAGGTGACGCTGATCGAGTATGCCGACCGCGTCGTGCCGCTCGAGGATCCCGAGATCGGCAAGGAGCTGAACCGCGTCTTCCGCAAGCGCGGCATCGCCATCCATGTCGGCTCCACCATCGATCCGGAGACGATCAAGAAGGGCGAGAGCGAGGTCAGCTTCCAGGTGGCGACCAAGGACGGCGCCAAGCGGACCGACGTCACCGCCGACCTGATCCTGGTCGCGGTCGGACGGCG